>JAIETJ010000040.1 GCA_019745275.1 Pseudomonadaceae bacterium
ACGTAGACGCTGATGCTGGGGATAGCGGTGCTGTAATAGGCAGTAACCACATCGCCCCAGGGAATAGTCATGGCCCATTTTGGCCCATAGCCGAAATCGACTAGGCGCTTTTTGTAGCCGTTGGGCACGCTGAGCAGTTCACCGTTCTCGCGCACCTTGCCGCCGCTTGCGAGGTTTTCCAGCATGGTTTTACTGGTGCCGGGACTGAGTCCGCTGGCGCTATCAAAACCCAAGGTTAACTCGATGGCGTCAGGCATCGCCGCTTTCAGCGCCACGGCGACACAGTCACTGGGCACCACATCAAAGCCAACCCCCGGACACAGCACCACACCGGCCGCCTTGGCCTGCTCGTGCAAGCTATGGGCATGTTCGAACACCGCGTACTCACCGGTAATATCTAGGTAATGCGCGCCGGCGGCCAAGCAGGCTTGCAGCATGGGTGCGGCGGTGGCCGAAAATGGCCCGGCGCAATTGAGCACCAGTTGCACATCGGCCAGGGCTTTGCTGCTGGCCGCTTGATTGGATAAATCGAACTGGCGCGCGGGCAGGCCAAGCTGCGTAGCCAACTCTTGGATGTCGGCGCTGCGCCCGGCCAGTATCGGTTGCAGGCCAAGGCTCTTGGCTTGCTGGGCAATTAAGCGTGCGGTGTAACCGTTAGCGCCATAGATCAGCCAGTTTTTCATTGGGCGGTTCTCACTTGTTCAACTGTGCGAATTCAGCTTGGAGCTTGTGCATTTCTGCCATTACCGCCTGAGTAAACTCAGGGCCGGTCCAAGCGCGGTAGTTTTGCTCGGCAAACGCCCGCGCATTTTGACAATACAAATAAGCGGTTAAGCGATTGCGGACATAATTGTTTTGGCTGCGCTGCACCTTACCCGGCGCGCCCATGACGATCGAATTGGCCGGTATCACCGTGCCCTCTTTCAAGAAAGTATGCCCGGCAATGATGCAGTTATCGCCAATCACACAGCCGTCCATAATGGTCGAGTTAATCCCAATCAGGCAGTTGTCACCAATAGTGCAGCCGTGGATGGTGCAGTGATGGGTAATCGAGCAATGGCTGCCAATAATGGTCGGGCTGTAGTCACCGACATGCAGCATGACGAAATCTTGGATATTGCTGTAAGCGCCAATCACGATTTCTTGGTGTTCGGCGCGGGCCACGGCATTAATCCATACCGATGCGTGCTCATGCACTGTGACTTTGCCGTATAAATGCGCGCTGTCATGCACGTAAGCGCTGTCGTGTACTGTTACATCCGGGCCTAATACCGCCATTACTGCTCTCCTGCCTTGCGTGTTTGCTTGTCAGGTTAAACAACAACGGCCCGCCAAGGCGAGCCGTTGGGCATGCCACGGCTATTGCTTAGAGCAATACGGCGGTCGCTGCGACGTAGTCAGGTTCGTTACCGATTTCCGCGACTAGCTCGCTGTGCAGCACTTGGTCGTTTTCATCCAGCACCACCACGGCGCGTGCGGCTACACCGGCCAATGGACCGCTGCTGATGGCTACGCCGTAATCCTGCAAGAATGCCGCGCCGCGCATGGTCGACAGGTTGATCACGTTAGCCAAGCCTTCGGCACCGCAAAAACGTGACTGGGCGAAGGGCAAATCGGCCGAAATGCACAGCACCACAGTGTTCGCCAGCTTGCTGGTTTCGGCATTGAACTTACGCACCGAGGTGGCGCACGTAGGGGTATCAACACTTGGAAAGATGTTAAGCACTTTGCGCTGACCGGCAAATTTGCTCAGCGCTACATCGGCTAAATCACTGCCCACTAAGCTGAAGGCAGGGGCGGCTTGACCGGCTTGTGGCAATGTACCGGCAACTTGTACTGGGTTGCCGTGCAGGGTTACTTGCGACATGTGAACTCCTAAGGTAGGTCAATAGAAAACCCAGTAGACCACGGCTCAATCTGTAATAGCCGAGGCAACTGAGGTTTTTGTTTAGCAAAATATTGCATTAATCAGATGCTGGATAATGCTCTCTAGGCACTGGCTTTGAGTACAGCTTGCGGATTCGGGTGCAACAATACATGTTCAACAATTGGCCCAATGGCCACTTCACCGATTTTGCGGTAGCCCTGGCGTTGATAAAACTCCAGATAGCGTCCATTCCCGGTGTCCAGCACTATGCCTTGTGAGTTGGGGTCTTGCGCGCACCAGTCATGCAGTGCGGCCAGCAGTTGCTCGCCGAGGTGCTGGCCCTGAAACTCAGGATGCACGCCCATCAGTGGCAATAAGTGATGCGGGCCGTCCGGCAAACAGGCCGCCACTGCCGCGTGATAGTCCAGATAGCGGCGCGTGCAGCGAAACCCTGCGCTCAGCAGCATACGCAAACGCCAGCTCCAACTTTCGGTGACTTCCAAGCGGCGCTGTGGCGGCGCCACCAAGACGATTCCCACCAGCCGATCATCTTTGAGCAAGCCAATGGCTGGCAGCTCCTCGGCGAAATGCCGCTGGACCAGTTCGCGCACCGTGGCGCGCACGCGTTGGTCGTAGCCACTGCGCTGCGACTCAAACAAATAGCCAAAGGTCGGTTCATGGCGATAGGCGTGATACAGCAAGGAGCGCGCCTCGCGGGCGTAACCTGCATCTAATACACGGACTTCAACGGGCGATGTGGGCATCAGCGGACCTCTTATGCAGTTACGTTATGGGCCTAACCTCACGTTAGCATTGCCACCGGGTGGCGACCAGATACCTGTCAGCCGGCACGCCGATCAATCAAAGCATGTTGTCGCTGCGCCGGCTTACACGACTTGCAATGCAACGGCAACAGCCCCTAGCATCGCCGCCTCAACGCGCCACTGCTAAGGATTCTGTGCATGAAGATTGTTTCGTTCAATATCAACGGCCTGCGTGCTCGCCCGCACCAGTTGGCGGCGCTCATTGAGAAGCACCAGCCAGATGTGATTGGCCTGCAAGAAACCAAGGTCAGTGATGAGCAATTTCCCTTAGAGATGGTCGAAGCGCTCGGCTATCAGGTGCACTACCACGGGCAAAAAGGTCATTACGGGGTGGCCTTGCTGTCGCGCCAAGCGCCCTTGAGCCTGCACAAGGGCTTTGCCAGTGACGCCGAAGACGCCCAGCGTCGGTTTATTTGGGGCACTTTTAGCGACGCCAACGGGCAGCCCATCACCATCATGAATGGCTATTTCCCGCAGGGCGAAAGCCGTGACCATCCGACTAAATTCCCCGCTAAAGCGCAGTTTTATGCCGACCTGCAACACTTGCTGGAGCAGCAGTTTCAGCCAAGCCAAGCGTTGATCGTGATGGGTGACATTAATATCTCACCCGCCGACGGAGATATTGGCATCGGCCCGGACAACGCCAAGCGCTGGCTACGCACCGGCAAATGCAGCTTTTTACCCGAGGAGCGCGAGTGGCTACAGCGGCTTAAAAACTGGGGCCTGCACGACAGCTACCGGCATCTGCATCCAGAAGTTACGGATAATTTTAGTTGGTTTGACTACCGCAGCCGTGGCTTTGAAGACGAGCCCAAGCGCGGCCTGCGCATTGACGTGATCCTCGCCAGCGACGCGCTAAAAACCCGGATTCAAGCGGCCGGTATCGACTATCAACTGCGCGGTATGGAAAAACCTTCCGACCACGCACCCATCTGGTTGCAACTGAGCTAAACACTTGGCTGCGTGCCACGCAGCCAAGCATTAGGTGAGAGAGTTAAACGGCCGTCATATTTTTGTCACTTGCCTGACTTAATCTGCACAGCACGTTCTTCCCTCACCTAAGGTGCATGCCCGCATGCTGTGCAAATCCGCTACCGCTGAACACGACACCTGGGGCCGTACTTGCGGCTGGCTGATTCTGGGTTTTCTTTGCTATGCCTTACCTCTGCCAGGGTTCGCTGCCCTGCCCTTGCCGCCAACCGGGCAACCGGCGCTACAGATTCAGGGCTCTAACACCATAGGCGCACGCCTTGGCCCGGCGTTAGTGCGCGGTATGCTTGAGGAGCAAGGCTTTGGCAATATCCAAATCGCCCCCGGCGCTGGCGCCAACGAGCAGCGTATCTTGGGGACTAATTCGGCCAAGCAGCAGGTGTTTATCGACGTTGCGGCGCACGGCTCGGGCACCGCGTTCGTCGCGTTAAAAGACGCCAGCGCGCAACTGGGTGCGTCATCGCGACCAATTAAAGCCTCTGAGGCACAAGCGTTAGCAAGCCTCGGCGATTTTAATAGCGCCGCCGCCGAGCACATCATCGCCATCGACGGCTTAGCGGTGATCCTGCACCCGAACAATCCCCTGCAGAGTTTAAGCACCAGTAAAATTGCCCAAATATTTAGCGGTGAGCTTAAAACCTGGGAAGAACTTGGCGGCAGCGGCGGACCGATTCACCTGTATGCCCGCGACGACAAATCCGGCACCTTCGACACCTTCAAAGAGTTGGTGCTCGCCGCTAACGGTAAAACCTTAGCGAGCAATAGCATGCGTTTTGAATCCAGTGAGGAGCTCTCCGATGCGGTCAGCCGAGACCCGCAAGGCATCGGTTTTATTGGTTTGCCGTACATTCGCCAAGCCAAGGCCCTGGCGGTGACCGATGGTCAATCACTGCCGATGTTACCCAGCCCGACCTTGGTCGCGACCGAAGACTATCCGCTGTCGCGGCGACTGTTTTTCTATACCCCAACGAATGTCGAAAACCCTTGGGCGCAGGCCCTAGTAAAGTTCACCCACAGCGATAAAGGTCAGGCGATTGTGGCGCAAATCGGCTTTATCCCGCAGAGCGTTAGCGCGGTACAGGTCAATGCCAGCTCGACTATGCCGCCGGTCTACCGCGAACTGGCCCATCAGGCGCAGCGCTTGACGGTCAATTTTCGTTTTCAACAAGGCAGCGCCCAACTGGATAACAAGGCCTTGCGTGATATCCAGCGCTTGTTGGAGTACTTAAACGCGAACAACAAACAGCAACGCAGTGTGGTGCTGGTGGGTTTTGGCGACCCTAAAGTGGATGAAAGCCATGCGCGCATCCTGTCCGAGTGGCGCGGTCAAGTGGTGCGCCGCGAGCTGAATAAGGGCCAGATCCTAGTCGAGAGAATCATCGGCTTCGGCGCCGAACTGCCGGTGGCCAATAATCAAGGCGACGACGGCCGCATCAAGAACCGCCGCGTTGAAGTGTGGGTGTACTAGCCGCGGCCAAGCGAGGGGATTACTTTTTTGTCAGCTTCAGGTTGCTCCGCAGTTTTTCCGGCACACTGCTTTGCATCCCCGTGTATTGCAGGAATATCCGCCCATGAAGCTTCTCGTCGCTGAAGACGAACCTAAAACCGGCAGCTATTTGCAGCAAGGGCTTATTGAAGCCAGCTTCACGGTTGACTTGGTAATGACCGGCACCGATGCCCTGCAGCACGCCTTGAACGAGCCTTATGACCTGCTTATTTTGGACATAATGATGCCCGGTCTAAATGGCTGGGAGGTGTTGCGTACGTTGCGGGCGGCCGGGCACACGGTGCCCGTGCTGTTTCTCACCGCCCGCGATGGCGTGGAGGACCGAGTAAAAGGTTTGGAGCTCGGCGCGGATGATTATCTGGTTAAGCCATTTGCCTTTGCCGAACTGCTCGCCCGAGTACGAACCCTACTGCGCCGCAGTGCCAGCGCCCCCGTACAAACCAGCCTGACAGTCTGTGATTTGCAAGTCGACCTGCTCAAACGTCGGGCCATCCGCGCCGGCAAACGCATAGACCTCACCGCCAAAGAGTTTTCCTTGCTCGAGCTATTAATGCGCCGGCGCGGTGAAGTACTGCCAAAATCGCTAATCGCCTCGCAAGTGTGGGACATGAATTTTGACAGCGACACCAACGTCATTGAGGTGGCCATTCGCCGCCTGCGAGTAAAGATTGATGACGACTTTGAGGTAAAGCTGATTCAAACCATTCGCGGCATGGGTTACCTGCTGGATGCCCCAGAACCCGACTGAGCCGGCGTAACGCAACCGCACGCACACCGCGGCTTTAGCAGTGGTTCTCGCTCACGGCAAAACGAAGCGAAACAGCTCAGCGGACTTGCCCGGCAAGGTCAGCTTAAGCACCGCTTTGCTGCCCGCTGCGGCTTGATATGAACCTTGCGCCATCAGCGAGTTGTCGCCCGAAGGTGCTAGCGCTAAAACTTGCTTAGTACTGCCGCTCAACAGGGTGACTTCGGCCTGGGCATCTTTGCTGGCCAGCGGTGCGCCGGCATGGTCGCGCAAGTACACCATCAACATGCCGCCGGCCACACTCAGTTCGGCGTTATGGCCGGACGCGGCTTCGCTCACCACACCCGCATGTTGCGGCGCTTGTGGTGCATCTTCATGGGCATAAGTGACGCTCGTGGCCAACAGTAAGCTGCTGCTGACTAACAGGGCGCTGAAGGTTTTTTTCAGGGTAACGGCGTTCATGGTGAACCTCACTTTGATGGGTGTTTGGGTTAGAGCATGTTTTGATCTTGCTCATCGACTAAGCGCTGCAAGGGTGCTCGGCCAAATAGCCAGAACATCAAGGGCGTCAGCAAGCTGTCCATAATGGTCGAGCTAACCAGCCCGCCGAAAATCACCACGGCCACCGGGTGCAAAATTTCCTTACCGGCGGCATCGGCGGCAAACAGCAACGGCAGCAAGGCCAGCGCGGCGGTCAGGGCGGTCATCAGTACCGGGGTGAGCCGCTCGAGCGAGCCACGCACGATCATCGCTTGGCCAAATGTTTCGCCCTCGAACTTGCACAGGTTGATGTAGTGACTGACCTTCAAAATACCGTTGCGGGTGGCGATGCCGGTCAGGGTGATAAAACCAACTAGAGACGCCACCGACAAGGAAATGCCCGCTATCCACATGGCGATCACGCTACCAATCAGCGCCATGGGAATATTGCCCATGATTAGCGCTGCCAGTACCGCCGATTTATAGCGGCTGTAGAGCACCATGAAAATCAGCGCAAGGGACACCAGCGACAAGCCGGCGATCAACTTGCTGGCCGCTTCTTGGGCCTGAAACTGCCCTTCCAAACTGACAAAGTAGCCTTCGGGCATTTTCTGCTCGGCCAGCACCGCACGAATTTGCTCGATGATGGCGGCCATGTCCGAGCCGTCGCTGTTGGCAGCAATCACGATGCGTCGGCGGCTGTTTTCACGGCCGATTTGGTTGGGGCCGTCGCTCTCTTCGATGCTCGCTACTTGCGATAACGGCAGCTTGCCGTGCGGCGTATCAATCAGGATATTGCCCAGCCCTTGCGGGTCTCGGGCGGCGTCCGGCAGGCGCACCACCAGATTGAAGCGTTTGTTGTTATCGACGATCTGGGTGATGGTGTCGCCCTCACTCAGAGTCTCCAAGGTTTGCAGCAAGCTGCCAGGCGACACGCCCAGTTGAGCGGCGCGGTCATAGTCCAAACGCACCTTGATTTGCGGAATCAGCACCTGCTTTTCAACTTGCAGGTCGGTCAGGCCGGGGATCTGCGCCAGTTGCTCTTTCAGCCCGGCGGCAATGCCACGCAAGGTATCCAGATCGTCGCCATAGATTTTCAAGGCGATCTGCGCCCGCACCCCGGAGAGCAAATGGTCCAGGCGGTGCGAGATCGGCTGGCCGACGGTAACGGTGGCTGGCAGCACGCCTAGACGTTGACGGATATCGGCCATGATCGCTTCCCGCGAGCGCTCCGAATGCTTGAGGTCGACGTCGATTTCACTCGAATGCACGCCTTCGGCATGTTCATCCAGCTCGGCCCGACCGGTGCGCCGGCCGACACTTTTTGCCTCCGGTACTTCCAAAATCAGGGTTTCCGCCAGACTGCCGATGCGATTGGATTCGCTCAGCGAGGTGCCCGGATTGAGCAGCAAGCTGATGGTCAGGGTGCCTTCGTTAAAGGCCGGCAAAAATGCCTTGGGGAAATACGGCACCGTTGCCAGTGCGGCGATCAGTAGCAGCACGGCGCCGACCAGGGCCACCTTGGCATGCGCAAATGAAGCCAGCAGCAGACGCTGATCCCAACGCTTAAGCCAAGTCACTAGGGGCGAGTCGCCGTGGCCAATTTGTTTCATCTTCGGCAACAAGAAGTAACAGAGCACCGGGGTGACCGTCAGTGCCACCAACAAACTGGCCAGAATTGAGGTGATGTAAGCCACCCCCAGCGGCGCAAACAAGCGCCCCTCTATGCCCGGCAAGGCAAACAGCGGCACAAACACCAGCACCACCACCAGCGTTGCGACTATCACCCCGGAGCGCACTTCATTACAGGCGGCGGCTATCACTTTGATGGTGCTGGCGATGCTCTTCGGCTGCTGCTCCTTGAGGCGACGCAGGACGTTTTCGACATACACCAGGGCATCGTCCACCAGCTCACCAATGGCAATCGCCAGCCCGCCTAGGGTCATCACATTGACCGACAAACCGAGCGTTTTGAACACCATAAAGGTGATGGCCAGCGCTAGGGGGATGGCCGTCAGGGAAATCAGCGTGGTGCGCACATTCATCAAGAACAGCAGCAAAATGATCGCCACCATGATGGCGCCGTCGCGCAGGGCCTCTTGCACGTTGGCAACCGACGCCTCGATAAAATCAGCCTGACGAAACGACACTTGCGGCTGGCTGATCCCCGCCGGCAAGGCTTTGCTCAGGCTGGCTAGGGCCTCTTCAATTTGCCCGGTGAGCTTGATCGAGTCGGCGTTGGGCTGCTTTTGCACGCTGACAATCACCGCCGGCTTGCCGGCAAAACCCGCGTCACCACGTTTGAAGGCTGCAGCGAATTTCACTTCGGCGACCTGCTTTAGCAGAATCGGCTGGCCATTGACCACCTTGACCGCCAGGTTCTGCATATCCTCCAGTTTGGTGGTGCGACCCATATTGCGGATCAGGTATTCGCGGGCATTCTGCTCCAGGTAGCCGCCACTGGTGTTACTGGAAAAGCCCTTCAAGGTGCTGGCCAGCTCGTCATAGCTGACGTCCAACTGGGCCATCATCGCCGAGTTGGGCTCAACCCGAAATTGCCGCACTTCGCCGCCAATCGGGATCACCTGAGCCACACCGGGGATCGACAGCAAGCGCGGGCGCAGGACGAAATCGACATACTCGCGCACCGCCATCGGACTGCTATTGTCCGGATCGGCTGGGAAGGCAATCAGCATGATTTCGCCCATTACCGAGGAGATCGGCCCCATCGCCGGTTTGACGCCCTCGGGTAGCTGTTCCTTGACCTCGGCCAGCCGTTCGGCAATCAGCTGGCGATTGCGATAGATGTCCGAACCCCATTCGAATTCGGCATACACAATCGACAAACCGATGCCCGACACCGAGCGCACCCGGGTCACGCCAGGCATGCCATTCAAGGCGGTTTCCAGCGGGAAGCTGACTAACTGCTCGACCTCCTCCGGGGCCATGCCGCCAGCCTCGGTCATGATGGTGACCGTCGGTTTGTTGAGGTCGGGGAACACATCCACCGGCATCTGCTGCGCCGTCAGGCCGCCGTAGATCAGGGTGATCACCGCAAAAGCCAGCACAAATAGCCGATTGTGCAGACTGGTATTAACGATCCAACTAAACATCCGCGTTCCTTATTGATCCGGCATGTATTCAGGGTAAAAACCGGGGTAAACAGTTCCTACCGAATCTGATTGAGCAGGCTGGCCCCTTCGGTGACCACCCGGCTGCCGGCTTTGATCTGCGTGACCAGCACCGTCTTGCCGTCCAGCGCCTGCGGCTGCACCGGCACGGCGCGAAACAGCAGCGCCTGCTCGTGCAACCAGACCACCGATTCATTGGCACTGTTTTTCACCACGCTGCTGGCCGGCAATGCCACCCCGGTGATTTGCTCGCGGGTCTGGGCGATCAGTCGGACGGTTTGCCCTAACGCCAACGGCAAGGGTTGCTGCGGGGCGAAGCGCAATGGCAAGGCGCCGTCGCGCAGCACCAGCGCGCCGCCCAGATAACGCAAGCTAACGCCCTGTAACGAGGCGCCGGCGAGGTTAGTGACCAGCGCCGGATCATAGGCCAGGGCTTCGATCTGCAGCCCGTTCGGGTCAACAATGCTAAACAGCACGTCACGCGGTTCAACCACCTGACCATTGAGCACATTGCTCGCAGCCAGCACGCCAGCGCCCGGCGCGCGCAACGCCTCACCCACGTTGACGGCCGACAGCGCCGCAGCACGGCCACGCAAAGCGCTAAGTTCGGCCTGCGCCGCTTGCAGCTCTTTACCGGCCACCGTGTTGACCAACGCCTGCAGGCGTTGCAGATTTTGCTCGGCGAGCTTCAGTTGGCTGCGCGTGGTGGCCAGTTCGGCCTGTTGTTGCGCCTGCTCATAGGCGCTCACCGTGGGGATCAGCCAGGCCAGAATTTGCCCCTGGCTGATCTGACTGCCCAGCGCCGGGATGCCGCCGGCCGGGGCTTTAATCCGGCCGCTGCTGCTGGCCTGGACCTGACCGCCGCGATTAGGGTCCATCACCACATGGCCATTTAGCTCGACCGATTTAGCCATCGAACTTTGGCTGGCCAGTAAGGTGCGCACGCCCAGCCGATGCTGAGCTTCTTTGGGCAGCAGCACGCGACCATCCGGCAAACGCTGTGGATTATTGCCACTGCTCTGCAGCGGCGCGGCCTCAGCATGCACCTCGTCGCCGTGGGCCAAGGCGGCAGGGCTATGACTGCTCACAACGGCCATCAATAGCGTCGGCAGCCACGCGGCGACAGACAGCGACTTAGGGGTAAGCGTGCGGTTCATAAAGCTGAGGCTCCGTGATTAGCCAAAACGCGACCTTGACGGCGCCTAAACAACATTGCGGCAATGGCCAGTGCGGCAAGTGCCCCGCCCAACCACCACAGTTGACGCTGGGCATGGGTAGGTTCGGCTGCTGCGCTGGCGCTGACGCGCAGTACGGTGTCGAGCAAATCCGAGGTTTGCCCCGCCACTACAGTGAACAGCAGGCTATGTTCGCCCGGATGATTCAAGGCTGCGGCGCTGACTTGATAGGTGCCCGCGCTCACGGCTTGCAAGCTGGCTTTGAACGTCTCGCTTTCGACTTCAATGCTGGCGCCAAGCACCGGTTGGTTGTCGCTGTAACTGTCTAGATAGACCGTTAGGGTGTCGCCCTGCAGCTGAGCAAACAGCTCAAAATCGCTCGACTTAGCTTCGGCACTGGGCAGGCTGCGGGTATTGCTCGCTAGCACCGGCGCCTCGCCATGCACTTCATCACCATGGGCAAAGACCCCGGTGAGCGGCAGGCTCAATACGGCGGCGAGTAAAATCGGGGAAATCTTCATGGTAAAACTCCAGCCGCCTGATTGAAGCGGGAAATAGCCCGGCCTATGGCGTATTCAGCGCGGGCCACGTGTGCCTGCGCATCCAGCAGTTCTTGCTGACTTCGAATTTGCGTCTGCAGGTCGAATTGGCCCAACTTAAAGCCCTTGGCAACCCAACCGGCACGCTCCTTCACCCGCGGCAGTTCTTCGGCCGCTAGGGTCTGTTGCTGCTGGCTCTGAGCCAGTTCAAAGCGGGCGCTGGCAATTTCGGCGCTGATCCGTTGGCTTTCCAGCTCGCGGCTGGTTTGCGCCTCAATCCAATCGGCATTGGCGGCGGTTATGCGCGGTTGATTGCGCGCCTGCGAGCCAAACGGAACGGTGATGCCAAGCTTGATCCGGCCGCGATAGGGGTCGTTAACGTCATCCCGTTCCGAGGTGTAGCTCAGCGCCACTTCAGGCGCGTCGCGGCTATCGCCGGTGGCCTGCTCCAGTCGCGCTTGGGCGCTGCGGGTGGCGTCTTGCAAGCTGCTCAATACGGGATGCCGTTCGAGAGCTGGGGGCGACTCAAGGGTTTCATTCTGCTCCGGCAAAACCGCGCCGCGACTGATCAGCGCAAAGCTTTGCCGGGCGCGTTGTAACTCCAACTGGGCGAGACTTTGCTGCTGTTTAGCCTGCTGGATTTGGCTGTTTGCCTGACTTTGATCGAGTGCCGCCAGATCACCGGCCTGCACCCGCTGGCCAACATCTTTGGCCAAGGCCTGCGTTTGATCGAGTTGCCGGTTGGCATTGGCTATGTCCAATTGGGCAAAGCGCAACGCCCACCAGCTCTCGCGCAATTGCCCGGCCAACTGCCAACGGCCCACTGCGCTGCGCCCGCTAAAGGCGGTTTGTTCAGCAGAAGCCAAGGCCTCGACTTGCTCGCGTTGGCCCGGTAACCAAATAGGCGTGCTCAGCCCAACTTCCCACTCGCGGCGGCCATAGTCGCCATTTAACTGGTCGCTGGTATTGAACAGCCCAATGCTCGGCGGCGCGGGTGTCCAAGCCTGACTGGCCGTGACTTGCGCGGCAAATTGCTGCTCGCGGGCGCTGAGCGGCTTAGCCTGCACCGCCCAGGCGTGATCAAGGGCTTCGCGCAAGGTGGCCGCCTGCGCACTGCTGAGTAAGGAGGCACTGGCAAGGATACCAATGCGCAGTAAGTGGATGGCGAGCACAGGGCTAAACCTTCTATTTAATCGTTAACGAAATGGACCGCACTGTGATCGACAATGCCACACGGCCAGTCGCTGAGTGATTACATTTGTGTCAGCTTCGCCGACTCATAAAAGATGGCGTGATAAAGAGAAAAAACGGCGCCAGCTGGCGCCGCTAGGCCAAAGGAGCATTTAAAACAGGCCTTCAAGTAACTCTATTTATGGCACTCACTCATCATCAACTTATGCTCACGCTGCATCTGGTCCAGCGCATCGTCCATTGACTTATCGTGCGCTTCCATCCAGGCCAGGTGTTGCGCTGGGCTCATGTCGGCGCTGGGATGATCGGCGTGCAGTGCTTGCATCATGTCGCCGAGCAGCTGCATGTGCTCGCCCATCTTCATTTGCCGCTGATCGGCGGGGGCTTTTTCCGCCACCACCAAGGCGGCTTGGGATTTAGCGCGTAATTCGCTAATACGTTGATTAACCCGATCGCTACCACCTTCAGCCCAGACAGCAGACGAGAAAATCAGTGCGACAGACAGTATCAGTGGTTTGAAAGCGTTCATTGAGGCGTCTCCAAAGAATCAATGTTGTCCGGCCAAAATGGCCAGCTAGCCAGTAAGCAGGTGTCTCTGCTCTGGTTGGCACCTTAGCGTTGTGCGCCTGACAGCCAGCTGAGCGAAAAATTACATTTGTGTCAGGCGCTGGTTGCGCTGGGCTAATGGCGGCACACTTACTGCGCCACTAACACAGGAGCCGGCATGCAACATGTATCGCTAACCACTCGTCTAAGCCTGCTGTTTATGCTCGCGGTGACCGCCGTATTGCTGGTGGCTGGCTTGAGTTTTAATCAGCTTGGCCGGCATCATTTCATGCTGCTGGACCGGCAAACGCTTGAAGAAAAACGCCAAGCCACGCAACGAATCCTCAGCCAGTTATCCAGCGTTGAGCAGTTCGACGAGGTGCAGCCGCGCTTGCATGTGCTGCTTGGGGCGCACCGCGATTTAACCGCGCTTATTTACGACAAGGCGGGCAATTTGCTGTTTGCCGAGCCAGGGCAAGTCGCACTGCCTGCACACTTGCGTACCAGCACTAGCGGCGAGTTGTGGCAATGGCAGGATCACAGCCATAGTTTTCGCGGCATCACCACGCACCTAGACGCAACCGGCGCAGGGCAAAAACCAGGGCTGAGTTTTGTCCTGCTGTTGGATACCACCGCGCATATGCAGTTCTTTGCGACCATCGAGCGGTGGTTTTGGCTCAGTCTGCTGATTAGCGCGTTGGTCAGTGCCGGCCTGGGCTGGCTGATTGCCCGCAGTGGCTTGGTGCCCTTGCGCCAAGTGACCCATGTCGCCGCGTCGATCTCTGCCACCTCGCTTAAGGAGCGCATTCCACTGGCGGCTGTACCCCTTGAACTGCGCCAGTTAGTGGCATCTTTCAATGCCATGCTGGAGCGTTTGGATGACGCCTTTATGCGTCTATCGAATTTTTCCGCCGACATCGCCCATGAGCTACGCACCCCGGTGAGTAACTTGCTGATGCAAACCGAGGTGGTGCTTTCCAGGCCGCGCAGCAGCGAGACCTATGAAGAAACCCTGTACGCCAATCTGGATGACTTAAAGCACATGGCGCGGATGATTGACGACATGCTGTTCTTGGCCAAAGCCGATAACGGCTTGATTACGCCCGAGCATCAGCCGGTCGCCCTGCATGATGTGGTGAATAGGTTATTTGAGTACTACCGCCTGCTGGCCGATGAGCAAGGCATTCACTTGCAGTTGCAAGGCCTGGGGAATATTCGTGGCGATCTGCCGATGCTGCATCGCGCCATTGCTAACTTACTCTCCAACGCTTTGCGCTATACGCCGCAAGGCCAACGCATAACGGTCTGCATCGGCGCAAACGGGCGGTTCACCGAGTTAAGCGTGAGCAATCCAGGCCCCAGCATTGCCGACGAACACCTTGAACAACTGTTTGACCGTTTCTACCGCGCCGACCCCGCCCGGCGTGAAGGCAGCAACCATAACGCTGGGCTTGGGCTGGCCATCACACGCTCAATCGTCACAGCCCACCAAGGCCACATCAGTTGCACCTGCGAAGCCGGCGTCACCACCTTTCACCTGCTGTTTCCGGCATTTTAGCGACGCTGAATACCGCTGTTATTTAGAGTGTGCACAAACGCCAAGGCCCGCATTTAGCGGGCCTTGGCGTTTGTGGCGATGGCGCTTGAATGAACGCCGCCGCTGATTTAACGCGGCATGTATTTGCCGATTTCAAACTTGCCAATCGCCATCCGGTGTACTTCGTCCGGGCCGTCGGCTAGGCGTAGGGTGCGTTGCATGGCGTACATATAGGCCAGTGGGAAATCGTTGGAAACCCCAGCGCCGCCGTGGATCTGAATGGCCCGATCAATCACGTTGATCGCCACGTTGGGTGCCACCACCTTGATCTGGGCGATTTCGCTGGCAGCAATTTTGTTGCCGACCGTATCCATCATAAAGGCGGCATTTAAGGTCAACAGGCGCGCCATATTGATCTCGGTGCGCGAGTCGGCAATCTTGTCGATGTTGCCGCCCAAACGTGCCAGCGGCTTGCCAAACGCGGTACGGCTGACGGCACGTTGACACATCAATTCCAGCGCCCGCTCGGCCATGCCGATGGAGCGCATGCAGTGGTGAATCCGCCCTGGGCCGAGGCGGCCTTGGGCGATTTCAAAGCCCCGGCCTTCGCCCAGTAGCACGCTGTCGTAGGGTACTCGCACGTTGTCGAACAGCACTTCGGCGTGGCCGTGCGGTGCGTCGTCGTAGCCGAATACTGGCAGCGGCCGGACGATTTTCACCCCCGGTGCATCGGTCGGCACCAAAATCATCGAGTGCTGCTGATGGCGCGGCGCGTCCGGGTTGGTCAGGCCCATAAAGATCATAATCTTGCAGCGCGGATCGCACGCCCCGGAGGTCCACCACTTGGTGCCGTTGATGACCCACTCATCACCGTCGCGCACTGCAGTGGCGGCCATATTGGTGGCATCGCTGGAGGCCACGCCCGGTTCGGTCATGGCAAACGCCGAGCGGATTTCCCCGCGCAGCAGCGGCTCTAGCCATTGTTGCTTTTGCGCCTCGTTGGCGTAGCGCACCAGCACTTCCATATTGCCGGTGTCGGGCGCCGAGCAGTTGAATGGCTCGGGGCCAAGCAAGGAACGGCCCATGATCTCGGCCAGTGGCGCGTACTCAAGGTTAGTCAGGCCGGCGCCGCGCTCGGAGTCGGGCAGAAACAGGTTCCACAAGCCCTCGGCTTTGGCCTTGAGCTTTAACTCCTCCATGATCGCGGTCGGCTGCCAACGGTCACCGCTGGCCACCTGTTGTTCGAATACCGCTTCGGCCGGATACACATAAGCGTCCATAAACGCGGTAACGCGCTCACGCAGTTGTTGGACTTTTGGGGAGTAGGCGAAATCCATAAGAGCACCTTCGGACGGGAGAAGTAATTGGGGCTGGTAAGAATGCTAGAACAAGGCTTAAGATTTACCTAGCCTATTCTCACAGCTTATGAACATTCATAAGCTGTATGTAGTTAAGCCTAGCCCCGCACACGTCTGCGCCTATTCGGAGTTGCCTTGGTATGAATCTGAGTAAAGTCGATCTCAACCTGTTTATTGTCTTCGATGCGATTTACACCGAGGCGAATCTGACCCGCGCCGGGCAAATTGTCGGCATTACCCAGCCGGCCGTGTCCAATGCCTTATCGCGGCTGCGCGAGACCTTTAACGACCCGCTGTTTGTGCGCACCGCGCAAGGCATGGTGCCCACCCCGATGGCGCAGAACATCATTGGTGCGGTGCGCAACGCCCTGCAATTGCTGCGGGTGTCGGTGCAAGAAAGTCGGATTTTCAGCCCCCAAGAAGCCAATAAGACCTTTAGCATCAGCATGACCGACTTGGTTGAGGCGGTCATGCTGCCGCCGCTGTTTCAACGTTTACGGCGGCAAGCGCCGGGGGTGAAAATCGAGAGTTTTCTCGCGCGGCGGCGGGAAACCACCAAAGAGCTGGCCGCCGGCCGAATCGACTTTGCCGTCGATGCACCGATCAATACCGACCTACAGGTACGCCACGTTAAGTTGTTTGAAGACCGCTACGTGTGCGTGATGCGCAAAGGCCATCCACTGGCCAAAGCGCAACTCAGCCTGGATGAATACCTGAGCCTCAGCCATGTGCATATTTCCAGCCGTCGCAGTGGTCTCGGCTTGGTCGATTTGGCGCTGGGTAAGATGGGCCTGCAGCGCAAGGTGGCGCTGCGCTCGCAGCATTATTTGATGGCCTCAGAGGTAATGCAGCAAACCGATATGGCCATGACCGTCACCGCCAGCTTCGCCCGCCGCCACAACCTGCACGCCGTGGACTTGCCGGTTAACGGCGTGCCGGCGCAAGAAACCCACCTGTACTGGCATGAAAGCACCGACCAAGACCCAGCCAACCGTTGGATGCGCGAGCAACTGATCGAACTCAGCCAACTGATCTCGGCGCAAGATCAGCAGGCCGGGGCCTAATCCTCAGCGGACGCTACTAAGTTCTGTGAGGTAAGCGAACGCGCCGCGCTTACGTCAGCAGAACCTAAGCCCGCTACAAGGCTATTTCTGCACCGCAGGCTCCTCCCCTCGCAGCTGCAGACTCATATCGTCGCAACTCTGCGACCAATCTGTCAGCCACTTAGGCATCTCTGGCGACTGCTCGGCCAAGCCCAGTTCGCGAACGAATTCGCTCGGGGCCAAGGTGCCGGTGGGCGCGCGGAACAGCCCGCGCATCACCACAACCCCTAAAACCCGTCCATTTTTAACGAAGCGGTGCTCCATAAAGCTCCACTTCTGGTCCCAGCCGAGCATCCGCGTATGAATCTCGAAAGATTCAAACAAGCGCAGTTCACGGCGAAACTTACCCCAGGTATCACCCACGATAGGCAGTGCCTTGTGCCGCAGCGCCACGCGAAAGGCACCGCTGCGCAACACGTAATCCATGCGCCCGACATCCGCCATAGTGAAATAGCGGCCATTGGTGACGTGCAGATTGAAGTCCAGATCCAGCGGCCACACGCGCATGCGGGTGACTGTCGTGGTTAGGGCGTCAACGGGCTTGCGCCACGGACGCTGCAAGAGCATGAGCAGGAGTCGAAACCAGAGATTCATAAGGGTGCCATTGGTTGAGTGAAGGCCACACTGTATTGGCTTGAGTTAGGCTTAAGTAGATGCGTAAATGACATTTTTCATGCGATATACGCAAAAAAGGCCTTTTATGCACGTAACCCTGCTATTGGCGAACCAGTGTTCCGCTGCCAGCGCCTCGGTAGCACTGGAAATGCTCGCCGCGGCCAACCTGTTCGCGACTACGGACAGCCCGCCCTTTACGGTGGTTATTGCCTCGTTGGATGGGGCCGATGTTGCCGTGTTGGGCGGCCAGAGCATGCAAGTCGAATGCTCGCTCGCCGAGATAGCGCACACCGATCTGGTGCTGATCCCCGGCTTTCTGTTCACCTTGAAAGAGGCTTTGCCTGCATTGCCAAGCTACGCCGCATGGCTGCGTCAGCAATATGCACAGGGCGCCGTAGTCGCATCCATGTGTACGGCGGCGTTTATGTTGGCGGAAGCCGGCCTGCTCGATGGCCATCGCGCCACCACCCATTGGGCACTGGCAGCGCTGTTTCGCCGGCGTTACCCAGAGGTTCAGCTGGATGAGGGGCAAATGCTCTGTGAGGACAATCGGTTGCTTACCAGTGGCGGCGCGAGTGCCTCCATGGATCTGTTGCTGCACCTGATTCGGCGCTTTGCCTCGCTGGAACTGGCGCAGCTGTGCAGCAAGTACTTGCTGATCGACAATGTGCGTCGCGAACAATCGGTCTATGTCATGTGGTCATTGCCCAAGGAGCATGGCGATGGCGACATTCTGCGGGTGCAAAACTGGCTTGATGAGCAGTTTGCCCAACCGGTACTAATCGATGAACTGGCGCAGCGCTTCGGCTTTGGCATCCGCAACTTCAAGCGCCGTTTCAAAGACGCCACTGGCTACACGCCGTTGGCATACCTGCAAACGCTACGGCTGGAGAAGGCCAAGCAACTGCTCGAATCCACCCGAGCCAGCCTAGACAGCATTACTTACCAAGTCGGCTATGCTGACAGCAGCTCGTTTCGCCGGTTATTTGTGCAGCGCGTGGGCCTGTTACCGGCGGCTTATCGCAAGAAGTTTCAAGTCACGCCACAAAAGGCGGACGTACCCGCAGTCGCGGCTGGCTGACCTGAATGGCATAACAGCGCACCACTTGACTACTTGATGGCGGGCGACTGAGTCGAGCACGCCTTCAAGGGCATAGGCCGTAAGAGCCTATGCCGCCAATCGAAAGCACTTACTGACTTGGATCGACTGATTTATTTTCCTTCTACGCAAAAGCATCTCTACATGGAAACAGATCATGAAGCACTTCAAGCTTCTTTTCCTAATCGCTTGTTTCGCGTTCCCGATGACGCTGGTTGCTCAGGATAATTTCGTTCTGGCCGCCGAAGATGACTGGTATCCGTACTCGGCAAAAAATGGCTCTGGGGCTGAGGGACTTTCAGTCGAACTCATTACTGCGGCGTACGAGGCTGCTGACGCTAAAGTGAGCTACGAAGTAGTGCCCTTTTCCCGTGCTATGGCTGGAGTCAAAAGTGGACGATATTCGGGCTGTTTTAACGTAGGCAAAAGCGAACAGTTGAAAGCCGACTATCTCGTTCCAGATCAACTGATCGCCGAAAGCGTTCAGACGGTGTGGGGCGGCCTTAACGCATCCCCAGTCAAATCCTACCAACAGTTAGAAGGCAAAACTGTCGGAATAACCAATGGTTACACCTACGACTCGCTGCTCACCAATAATGACAAGATCACCAAAGAGACTGCACGAATTGAAGTGAGTAACTTGAAGAAACTGGCGCGCGGGCGGATCGATTACACCATTGTCGACCGTTTGGTCGCCATGTACCTGATCAGTGCTAACAAGGCAGAACTACAAGGAAAAATTAAGCCGTTAGGCCAGCTTCAATTAGACGCAATTATTCCAGTGTTCTCGAAGACGCACCCGGACGGTGCCAAAGCCATGCACGCTTACGAAAAAGGCATGGAAATTATTAAAGCTAATGGCACCTACGAAAAAATCATTAACGCCTGGGAGGTCAAGTTATAAGGCTAGCCGCCGCATCAGGTGGCGCAGGCCAAGAGCGTAAGCAAGGCGGCGGCAAAAACTGAGTGCAACGCCTGACATTTCCGGTACGGTGCTGCCCCTATGTCTTATTCCGAACTCAGCGTTGAAGAGCGCGCCACTATTCAAATCGGTCATGCCCAAGGCTTCACTGCGTAAGATTGTCGGCTTGATCAACCGATCCCCATCGACCATCAGCCGCGAGGTGCGTTGCAATCGAGATATCTGCGGTCGTTACTCGGCCCGTGCGGCCCAGCAGCAGATGAGAACCCGTCGCCAAGTCTGTCGACCCAAGCGAAAGCTGCTGCCAGACAGTGAGCGTTTCTAGTTGGTGACCCATATGCTGCGTGAGCATTTGTCTCCCGAGCAGATTGCCGAAAAGCTGCGCAGCATGAACATACCCAGCCTTAGAGATGCCTATGAAAGTTTGCTTGCGGTGGTAGCACCGACCAGCACGGCGATCAGGATTAATACCGCACCTGAAACCCGCTCCAGCGCCGGTAAGGCTCGTGAGAAACCCCGGAGCACGGCCTTATTACCAATCGCCGCAGCCACCGACACATCCCACAGCAGCACCACGCTGAACATCCAGACGCTATAAATTATTTTCCACTGCTCGCTGGTATGCGTGCTGCTGACTATGGAGGCGATACTGACGTAAAAAAGAGCATTCTTCGGATTCAGGATTGCCGAGAGAAACCCCATAGCAACACCGCGCCACCATGAGTTTCTTGAAGCCGCGCGCTGCTCTGCACCGGCGGATATTCTGAGCGTGGAGCCAGTGCCAGCATGGCGAATGAACATCCCGCCCATGTACAGCAGGTACAGACAGCCAGTCAGTTGGATGGCGACAAATAGTGCACTGTCTGGACTAAAGAAAGACACGCCAGCGAAGGCCATAACAATAAACAGCCCGTTTGCCAGCGCAATGCCCAGACATGCCCCTGTGGCTATCTTCCAGCCAGCGGCCATTGACGTGCGCGCAACGAGGAAAAAATCAGGACCTGGCGAAATCAATGCCAAAAAATGTGCCGCGGCGATAAGCCAAAACTGTTGCATGAGCGTTCAACCTGCTGGGATTTAATCCGTGCAAGTCTGCAAGCCACAGTCGCTGGTGTATTGAAGAAAATTGCGCGGGGCTATGCCTTATAAAGTCCGGGCGTCACACCCGTGTGCGCTTTGAAAACACGCTGAAAGTGGCTTTGGTCGGCAAACCCCAAGCGATAGGCGATATCGGCTAACGCAACACCTTGACGCAGCCAGTCGCGGGCCTGATTGATGCAGAAATTGAGTTGGTAGGCATGGGGCGTCATCCCGGTTGCCGTACGAAAGGCCCGAATCAACTGATAGCGGCTCATGCCGACCATGCGCGCCAGCTCAGCCAACGAGTGCATACCCAGCCGCTCGTGTTGCAGGCAATCCATGGCGGCCTTAAGCCTGTGGCTGGCGACAGCTGGCGTCATGGCGACGGCAAGCATGCCCTGACGACTGCTCTCGTAGTCGCCAATAAACTCAATAAGCGCGGTTTCTTTCTCATCCACGCTCGCGGCAGAGAACAGCAGCGTATTGAGTTGGCAAAATTTTAAGTAGGTTGCAGTGTCGCTGGCCAGTACCACGTCCTCCTGTATCCCGGCGCAGGACTCCCGTTTGAGTGCATCAAGCCAGTGGGCATCCAGATGCAGCATTTGATAGCTCCATGCACTACCGGGCAAGGGATTGCATGAGTGAACACAGGTCGATGGCACGAACACCAAGGTTCCGGCGTGGATCAGCATTGGGCCGCAGGCGGCACCGATAAAATTGCTGGTGCCTAGGTCTACCGCGCCAATGGAGAAGCTCGGGTGGCTGTGCGGTTTGTAACAGGCACGGCTATGACATGCCCGGCGGCTCTCGACATAGGGCATCGCGGGGTCACGCCAGAATTCAGTTTTTGTGTTCATGGGCGATTTGGAGCATTCGTGAGTGGTGAAGTAGGCGATGGTGATCGCCAGATAAGCTAACACTGAACCGCCACTGCTTTTTTGGATAGGTTTGCGCGCCTGATTTTGGCCCGATAACTGTCTGTCTGCTTGGCCAGCAACAGGGTCAAGCAGGATGCCATTGCGGCCAAGTGTTGCTGGGTGCAGAGATTGTCGCGAAATATCTGCTGCTCCGTCGACCGCTGTACGCTTTAAGCTTGCACTGGCGACTGCGCACAGATGTCCACCACCAAACCGCGCAGCCAACGATGCGCCGGATCGGCCTGCAAGCGCGGATGCCAGAGCAGTGAAACGGTGAAATCCGCCACGGCCACTGGCAGGGGGAAGCTGTACATGCCCTCGCGCAGGTTGCCGGTATGCCGCTCGGGAACACTGGCGATCAGCTCTGAGGCACGCGCCAAAGCCAGTGCGGTGGAAAAACCGCCGACGATGGTGGCGATCGCCCGTTCTAGGCCGAGCGCACTCAAGGCCTCATCAATCGGGCCTTTGTCGAGCCCGGTGCGTGACACCGAGATGTGCCGGCCGGCCGCATAGCGCGCAGGCGTTAGTTCACCCTCATTTAGGGGATGGCCGATGCGCACCACGCCAATCAGGCGGTCGCGAAACAAGGCTTGCACGCGCAGTTCAGGCGCGGTGGTTTTCTCTACCACGCCGGTTTCCAGATCGACGATCCAGTCGCGCAGTGGCGTACTGTCTTTGTCCGGTTTGGGCACAAAACACAGGCGCACGCCGGGTGCCTCCTCGGCAACCCGGGCAATCAGCGCCGCGCCAAAGTTCTCCACAAAGCCCTCGCTGGTGCGCAGGGTAAAGGTACGGCTGAGTAGTTTGAGATTGACCATCTCGGCCGGGCGCAGCAGCGCTTCGGCGTCCTGCACCAATTGGCTGACCCGCTCGCGCAGTTCTAACGCTCTAGGGGTGGCCACTAAGCCGCGCCCTGCCCTAACCAATAACGGATCGC
>JAIETJ010000139.1 GCA_019745275.1 Pseudomonadaceae bacterium
GCTGGTTATGTCGCAAATACTCTATGACTTGCGACTATAACGTGCAACACGACAAACGTAGTCGATCCGGCGTGGTTCACGGCGTCGCGCTACTTAGGAGTTAGGCGACAGCGCGTTTGGTGCTCCATAAGTTGATAGGTTGCGAGTGTCAGGATTGATTTAATGGTGCAAAAGGAAAGGCGGCTACCGCCGCCCGAAAAAGGTTATGCATGGATTAACGCTTACTGTCCGGCGTCACACTTAACGGAGTCCAGACGTGTCCTGGCTTTGTGGTCGGAGGAAGCTGCCGATTATCCGGCACAGTCGTGTAGTTCGGCTGCTTGCCACCACGCGGGCCAACCTCTTGGTAAATACCACCTTTGTTTCCGGTGCTTTCACCAGGTTTCTTCGTCGTTGTCATGTGGATATCCTCGGTTAGATTGGGTTATTTCAACGGGCACTGATTAAGGGATAAAAGGTTGTTGTTCCAACTGCCATCCGCATGGGTGCGCAGATACGCCACTTTCCCAACTTCACGGACCACGCCGATGTTCGCACGCCTGCCGCTGGCAGGATCCAGTACGTAGAACGTGTTGGTCTTGGCGTCGATGCTCTGAATCACCGCCTCACGAGTCCACATCCAGTTCCCGGCGGGGTTGCCAAGATGCGTGATGTGTTCGTGCGTGCTTTGTGGATTGGGCTTGGTAATGCAGGTTACTTGTACGTCGGGCATGGTAATTTCCTTCGAAGATTGTCAGCGACATGGGCGTCATCTATCATGTGACGAATTCGTCATGTTTCCAGCCAAAATAAAGGCCCGGAAAGGCCGTGACGAATTAGTCACTTAAAACTATACGGTTTCGTCATGACACAGTCAACCCCGTCTCCATCTGATGTATTCCCAAATCGGCTGCGCACCGCGCGTGAGTACCGCGGCCTAAATCAGGCTGAGCTAGCCAAGAATGCGGGGATGCAGCCTTCTGCTATTTCCCATTTTGAAACAGGCACCCGTAAACCATCCTTCGACAATCTGCGTATCTTGGCTGATAGCCTAGATGTCACCACCGACTACCTTCTGGGTCGCGTCACAGAGTTCAAAGCCTTCGCTGGCGCAGATCGTCTCCACCGCCACTATGAGTCGCTTGAAGGATCTGACCGGAAGATGGCCGACGAACTCATAACGATGCTGGCCAAACGCGCCGAGGACAAAAGCAAATCATGAGCAAAACTGATCCCTATGCCTTCGCTTCTCTCGCGGCGGAACAAATTATCAAAGGCATGGGGGTCGTCACACTGCCTGTCGACCCCAAAGGGATCGCTCGCGGACGTGGCATCGAGGTTGTCGCAAAACCCATGGAAAACGATGGTGTTTCTGGAATGCTTTTGCGATTTGGTAACGAGTTCGCTATTGCCTACGCCACGCACCATGAAAACGAAGGTTTTGAAAACTTCAGCGTTGCGCATGAGTTAGGACACTACTTTCTCCCCGGCCATGCTGATGCTGTCATCACTGGTGACACCGGCTCGCATGCTTCACGCGCGGGGTATTCCTCCAGCGACAAATATGAAGCTGAGGCTGATCGCTTTGCCGCAGGCCTACTGATGCCTCGCCACTTGTTCTTTCCGGCACTTGAGCGGGCGGGTAGCGGTCTTTCCGCCATCGAAAAACTTAAGACGCTGTGCATGACCTCGCTGCATGCGACAGCTATTCGGTACACACAATGCTCACGCGATCCGGTTGCCATCATCATCAGCCGTGACAGCATCATCGAGCACTGCTTTATGTCAGCAGCGCTAAAGAATGTTGACGGCATTGATTGGATCAGGAAGCGGGAGCGTGTGCCACGCAATACAGCTACTTTCGCGTTTAACCAAGTGACAACCAACGTGCTACATGGTGCCCGCATAGAGGGAACATCGAACCTTCAGGATTGGTTTGGCGGACGACGGAGCATTGAGATCAGCGAAGACATAGTCGGCCTTGGCCGTTACGGCAAAACCCTCACTGTGTTGTATGACATCGACATACCCGAACCGGAAGATGAAGACGACGAGCAATCGCTCATTGACTCCTGGACACCACATTTCTAATGCTTGGTCGCAAGCCAAAAAACTCTGCCTATCGAGAACTTACCCACTCCCCGGCCTAGAGCCGCACGTCATGTCGAAAATAAACTATTACCGGCGACCATAACCAGCGCAATCCTCACCTAGGTGATCAACGCCCAATTGAGCTGGTGGAAACAGAAGAAGGTGCCCAACAGGTTCTTGGCTATATTAACCGTTGGCCCGCGTAGCAGAATCAAGGCGAAGAATCGTCGTAAAACTTGAACCTGGCAGGATTGATCTGAGGTGGTTATGTCGAAAGAAGTTGTTATTGTTAAAGCTGTTGAGGCTGTAGCTCCGACCTTTGCTCAAGGGGTTTTGGCTGTAGCCTCAAAGACGGTTGATGTGGTGGCTAAACACCCTGTAGGACTCGCTGCTGTAATAACTACGGGGGCTTGCGTGGTTGCTTGCGCCGTTTCTTACCATGCTATAAAAAACGCATCCGAAATCACTTGGGGAAAGTTTAAATTTAAGGGTAAGTCATAAGCCATCCGACTTGACCTTGCTTCGGTAATAGGTCGCACGCCCCCTAAAGGTAGCCCACACGATCACTTCAGCGAAAGCGGCTCTTGTATCTGCCGCATGTCCGTCATGAACCGATCAAAAATTGCATGAATGTCTGGATATGACGGATTATTCATCAAGTGGTCGGCTATCTGATCAATAATCAGCGCAGCTGTTTTTTGATCAGATCCGCTGGCGTCAGCCCATCCACGCCCTGGATGCATCGTGTCCCACGGAGAACGGCCATTGGCACGAGTTTCCGAACTATCGCCATGCTTGCCCAATCCAAAGCAGATCTTCGTCTCTGAATTCCATATCGGCTTAAAAAAGTTGATGAGATAGTCCTCGGCCGACTTTTGGAAGCCTGTCTGCACAATCAAAAAACGACAGTCAAAATCATCAATCCTAAGTGTCGTTACAGCTTTTCGAATGCTCTTAGCGTGCTCTTTTAGCCTTTCAGATAGTTTCGTGCCCTGACCAATAGCATCCTTGGCTGCTGGATTTTCCGGGTCAGCCTTACCAACATAAATTGGTTGGTCTGTGCCCGACAAGGCCCCGTAAGGAGGGAACTCACCTCGGTAATAAATCGCGTAAACCCCAGCGCCATAAAACTTAGGAATATCCGACAGAGGATGCCGGGCTTGAGCAACAAGAGTTAACGCAACCACCCGACCCGCCGTATTGGGGTCTGATGGATCGAAGATCGACGTCGGACGATGGATTGGATCGAGCCCCGCAGACACTGCAAAAAGACGCTGGGTTATTTCATCCAGGGTTAGCCGTGTCCTTCTGGTGACCAATGCATTGTCACCAGCTTCAGCTACCGCGATACGATCCGCCAACGTCCGCAGCTCTGCCAATAAGACATCAAGCTCTGTCGCCGACCTTCTAATTGCCATTACGAAAATTCCTTTATCCCATTCGTAGCAGCTCGCAGACACTCCCTGCTACCTGCTGTGCAAGCCTTACAGGCACAGCATTTCCTAGCTGCCGCATGACTTCACCCCATGTGCCATCGAAGATGAAATCATCCGGAAAGGTTTGAATACGAGCGCATTCTCTAACAGTAAAATAACGCACCGAACCATCTGGCCGGCGCAACATATTTTCACCACCAGGTACTCCATGAGCCCCGGCCTTCAATGCTTTAGCCGGCTCATCCATAGGGCTCCCAGTATGACCTGGATAAGCTCTGGCGCCCGGCTGGAATCGGTGCGCTTGAATCAATGAAGAAGTGTTCTTCTCAGGGTCCGGTAGATCGGCGATAGCATCTCTAACAGTATTCCACGGGTTAAGTAACGCAGAAGGTTCTACATCTCGCAGCGCCGCTAGTTTTCTATCCATCTTCGCTGGCCGCTCAGGCCGATGACGTTTTGCGACCTTGTGAGTATCCCAGTAATCGCCTGTTACCCACTGCTCACGCAACAAGGCATCTAAGCTATGTGTCGGTTCTGGAAACGTCCACGGTCGGTGAACGTCGGCACGAAACCCTACGATAAACACACGTTCGCGCTTTTGTGGAACGCCGTAATTTGCGGCGTTTACTAAGCGCGTTATTACGTGATATTCACTTTTGGCACCGCCCGTTTTGTTCTTTTCCAGTCGAGCCAAATGTTCAAGCCATTCTTCGCCGGATTTAGCCTCAAGGCTCGGAAACTCAAGCTGAAGTTGGATGTAGGTGAAGTAATTGTAGAAAGAAGCTCGCGTCAGCCCCCTCACGTTTTCAAACACGAAGGCCCGCGGCCTTACATCCCGGACTGCCCGGACTGCCTGCGGGAACATGTCGCGGTCATCTAGAAAGCCGCGGTGCTTACCCCCCATCGAAAACGGCTGGCAGGGTGGACCGCCTGTAACCAGGTCAAGGCCATCGAACCCCTGAAAGCTGAAGTTACGAACATCGCCTTCGGTCACGTCAGGCCAGTGAGCGACGGGTTCTACACCATGTCGCTTATTGTTGCGCAAGGTTTCGCAAGCGTGCTTGCTCCACTCCACGACAGCTCGATGGCCAACACCACTTAGTGAAAAGCCAAGGCCAAGACCGCCGGCGCCGGCGAAAAGCTCAATCGACTGCAGTCCATTAAATACAGCACCCTCGCATTGCGAAGGCTCACATGGGAAAATAGTTGCGGCCATAGTTCACCTCTCATCAGGTGGTTGTGGTGGGCGGTGTCTCGGTGGCTGCCGAGACACCGCCAGTTCTGAAAAACGGGCACGAATTCTACACGTATATGCACTACTGCTGTCCGCGCTGGCTCAGCGGATCGTCGCACATTACAGCAGGGTTTAACCACCAAATAACTGTATATAAATACAGTATATTGCATATGTGAAGCCATCCATCGTCCAGACAACACCGGCCCATTCTCAAAATCGTAACCGGATCGATGTTGTTGCCGACGCAGGACTGAAACTACATACCCATGCCGTGATCTTGATCCAGGTCGCGGTCATGACGCGGCCCGTTCTTCCTAGGTCGATCTGCTCGGACAACCTCAACCGCCCACCGCCATCTTTGGCAAACCGCGCCACCAGCAACTCGGCCAACGTGTCGCGCTGCTCGCCAACCGGCACAGACGCCAACCCCTCGACCAGTTTGCGCACATCCTTCACCGCTGGATCACTCAACGCCTTGATCGTGCGCCCCATGTCCATTTTGGCGGCCATGCCGCGCAACTCGCGCATCCCTGGCTACGGCAAAAGCCGCGATTCTAGCGGAGAAGAAGCGATGTGATGGCACTACCTGGGCTAACAAGACCGAATCTGCCGCTATCACTTGTAGCGGCCCCCGATACAGCCTCAGCTTGTGGCCGGGGAAATTTGTGCTTTAGATAATAGGAGCCGCCCATAACCACGAAGAGCGGCACCCATGACCCTGTCGATTACAATTCGCTTAAAAATTTCATTGGCCACCGTACTTCTACTGGCCAAAATTCCGCCCTTCTTACAGACGATTGGCTGGCCTATGTAGCTGCCAATATTCGGGTTTGAACGCCGGTTTTTCCCGTGCGGGGAAACAGCTTCGCATCACACAAAAGTGACGCGAAGCATCGCCACTTGGTAGCTATTGCTCAGACGAACAAAAGGCAAAAAAGCTGCCGCCCATGTGCGCCTAGAGCTCCACCACAAAAGCCTGCTATGGCTATTCCCAGCAAATCACCCAAGCGAGCGTAACCTAGCGCACGCAATCGCCGCATCAGTAACAGCGATGGAAGAACGGAAGCCACCGCCCACCAAAGCCCCGGCATTGGCAGCTTGGAAAGACCAATCAGCGCGAACAACGCGACCTCCGCGCACACAAACATGACGACAGCCGGAGCCAGTTGGCGCCGCATCTCGATGTCGAGTAACTTCATGGCGCACACCTCCCGGTGTCATAAACAATGGTGGGTTTCTGCTGTTTGTTGAGGTGCACCCAGAAATAGCGATTGCCGAAAAACGTAACCCGTATCTCGCTTTCGCCCTTATCGATATACCAGGGGAGCCTACAGAATTCGGAAAAAATCGTACGCTAAGGTTTTCCGGGCAACCGTAGCGGCCTGAACTTCCCGTCCTCCAGCCTGCGGCTCTGCCGCCAGACGTAATCGCCAGTCAGGTTGATGTGCTCCCAGCCCAGCGGCGACAGGTATTGCAGCAACTCGCCATTCACCTGCTTTCCAGCCTCGCCCATTGCTTGGGTGGAGCGCTCCAGGTACACCGTGTTCCACAGCACGATGGCGGCGGTCACCAAGTTGAGGCCACTGGCCCGGTAGCGCTGCTGTTCGAAACTCCGATCCCTGATCTCGCCTAGGCGGTTGAAGAACACCGCCCTGGCCAGGGAGTTGCGCGCCTCACCCTTGTTCAGCCCTGCATGTACACGGCGGCGCAGCTCGACGCTTTGCAGCCAGTCGAGGATGAACAGCGTGCGCTCGATCCGGCCCAGCTCGCGCAGGGCCACGGCCAGGCCGTTCTGGCGCGGATAGCTGCCGAGCTTGCGCAGCATCAGAGAGGCGGTGACCGTGCCCTGCTTGATCGAGCTGGCCAGGCGCAGGATGTCGTCCCAATGGGCGCGGACGTGCTTGATGTTCAGGGTGCCACCAACCATTGGGCGCAATGTCGGGTAGTCCTGGACGCTATTCGGAACATACAGCTTGGTTTCGCCGAGGTCGCGGATGCGCGGTGCGAAGCGGAAGCCCAGCAGGTGCATCAGGGCGAAGACGTGATCGGTGAAACCGGCCGTGTCGGTGTAGTGCTCCTCGATCCGCAAGTCGGACTCGTGGTACAGCAGGCCGTCGAGCACATAGGTGGAGTCACGCACGCCGACATTCACCACGCGGGTGCTGAAGGGCGCGTACTGGTCGGAGATATGGGTGTAGAACAGCCGCCCCGGCTCGCTGCCGTACTTCGGGTTGACGTGCCCGGTGCTTTCGCCCCGGCCGCCCGCCCGGAAGCGCTGGCCATCGGAAGAAGAGGTAGTACCGTCGCCCCAGTGAGCGGCGAAGGTATGACGGTACTGGTGGTTGACCAGCTCGGCCAGGGCCGCCGAGTAGGTTTCGTCGCGGATGTGCCAGGCTTGCAGCCAGGACAGCTTGGCGTAGGTCAGGCCGGGGCTCGACTCGGCCATCTTGGTCAGCCCGAGGTTGATCGCATCGCCCAGGATTGCTGACAGCAGCAATGTCCGGTCTTTGGCCTCGGCACCGTCCTTCAGGTGGGTGAAGTGGCGGCTGAAACCCGTCCAGTCGTCCACGTCCATCAGCAGTTCGGTGATCTTGATGCGCGGCAACAGCTGACTGGTCTGGTCGATCAGCGCCTGCGCGGTGTTGGGCACCGCAGAATCCAGCGGGGTGATTTTCAGCCCGGACTCGGTGAGGATGGCATCGGGCAGCTCGTTGTCCTTGGCCAGCCGGGTGACGGTGGCCAACTGCTCGTCCAGCAGCTGTAAACGCTCTTCCAGGTACTGGTCGCTGCTCGGGTTGATCGCCAGGGGCAGGGCCTGCTCGCGCTTAAGCGCGGCGAACTTCTCTGCCGGCAGCAGGTAGTCGTCGAAGTCGCGAAACTGCCGCGAGCCCTTGACCCAGATGTCGCCGGAACGCAGGGCGTTCTTCAGCTCGGACAGCGCACATATTTCATAGAAACGCCGGTCGAGGCCTTCCGGGGTGATCACCAGCGGCTTCCAGCGCGGCTTGATGAAGGCTGTGGGTGCGTCGGCTGGCACCTTGCGCAGGTTGTCGGCGTTCATTTCGCGTAGGGTCTGCACAGCGGCCAGTACCCCTTGCGCGGCCGGCGCGGCGCGCAGTTCCAGCACCTCCAGCAAGGCCGGCGTGTAGCGGCGCAGGGTGGCGAAATTCTCGCCGACTAGGTGCAGATGATCGAAGCCCTCCGGTCGGGCCAGTAGCTCAGCCTCGCTGACGCTCTCGGTGAACTCGTCCCAAGGAATCACCGCCTCGATGGCGGCATAGGGATCGCTGCCGGTTTCCTTGGCCTCCAGAAGCGCCTGGCCGATCTTGGAGTACAGGCGCACCTTGTCGTTGATCGCCTTGCCCTGCTTCTGGAACTGCTGCTGATGCTTGTGTTTCGCGCTGCTGAACAGCTTGACCAGGATGCGGTCGTGCAGATCGACCAACTCATCAATCACGGTCGCGGTGCTCTCCAGCACCACGGCGGCCAGGGTCGCGTAGCGCCGCTGCGGCTCGAACTTGCCGAGGTCTTTGGGCGTCATCTGCCCGCCCTCGCGGGCCAGCTTGAGCAGGCGGTTCTGGTGGATGTGCCGGCCCAGGCCTTCGGGCAAATCCACCAGCTGAAATGTCCTCAGCCGCTCGATGTGTTCGAGCATGTGCCGAGAGTTCGGCTTAAGCGGTGCCTGCCTCAGCCAGGTCAACCAGGTGATGCTGCTGCCGGCCTTGAGCTTCAACAGCTCGTCCAACTTGGCCCGATGCGAGTCCGTTAGCGGCTCGACCAGGACGCGATAGACCCGCCGATTGGCCCGCGCAATGGCCTCCGAACAAGCTCGATCAATTACGCTCAGCGCCGGCAGGATGCGCCGCTTCTGCCGCAAACTCTCCAGCGCCTGACCGGCCAGCAGCAAGCCCTTGTCGGTCTGCTGGGCCAGCTCGGTCAATTCGCGCACCAGGGCGCGGAAGTCCGACAGTCCGAACGGGGCCAGTTGCAGGTAGGTGCGAAGTTCCTGGGTATGCTCGCGACGGGTCACGTCGCGCTCGCCGTACTTCGCCCAGCTCTCCGGATCGGCCTGAACTTGCTTAGCCACCCACTGGATGACTGGCTCTGGCAGCTCGCTGTCGGTGCCCAACGCATAGCCGGGGTAACGCAACAGGCTGAGCTGCACCGCAAAGCCCAGCCGGTTGGCGTCGCCGCGCCGCTGACGGATCAGCGACAGGTCGGAGTCGTTGAAGGTGTAGTAGCGGATCAGGTCATCCTGGCTTTCTGGCAACGCAAGCAGGGTGTCCCGCTCCGTAGCCGAGAGGATCAAGCGACGCGGCATGTATCAGTCGTCCGTGCGGAGGTACTGGTAGAGGGTTTCTCGGCTGATGTTGAATTCGCGGGCGAGCTGCGCCTTGGGCTCGCCTGCTGCTGCTCGCTGCCGCAGGGTAGCAGCCTGTTCGTCGGAAAGGGCCTTCTTACGACCCCGGTAGGCCCCGCGCTGCTTGGCCAGGGCGATACCCTCGCGCTGCCTCTCGCGGATCAGGGCGCGCTCGAACTCGGCAAAGGCCCCCATGACCGACAACATGAGGTTGGCCATGGGCGAGTCCTCACCGGTGAACACCAAGCCTTCCTTCAAGAACTCGATGCGCACACCGCGCTTGGTCAGCTTTTGCACCAGGCGGCGCAGGTCATCGAGGTTGCGGGCAAGGCGATCCATGCTGTGCACCACCACGGTATCGCCCTCACGGACGAAGCCGAGCATGGCCTCCAGCTGGGGGCGCTGGGTGTCCTTTCCCGAGGCTTTGTCGGTGAACAGCTTGCCGACCTCGACCTGCTCAAGTTGGCGTTCCGGGTTCTGGTCGTAACTGCTGACCCGGACGTAACCGATGCGTTGTCCCTGCAAGATGCCTCCATGGGCAGGATGGGCGGCAGGGCTTACGTTGGTTTTTGGTTCCATTGCGCCCTAAGCCGTGAATTTGTCAGGCTAAAATCTATGACCTTGGCAAGCAGGTGTCAAAGAATGCAAAAGGCGACTCTATTCTGACGGCGTGGCGCGGCCTTTCCTGACATCCAGTTAGGGTATAGCCCAACCTGACGGCCTTTATGTCTTGTTTTTGATCTGAGTACTAATATTGCCCCAGACCATATGGCGAGAAGCCTTGAGGGGGAGCCTGACTCAAGATTTCAAATGAACCAGCCGATACAATGAAGGCACATTGATATATCTAATAATAAGGTGACGCGATGAGTGGTTGGCTAGCCCGTTTCTCAATAAAAACCCGTCTCATCGGCTTGCTCGTGCTTCTAGCATCTATGGCTGCCGGCTTGACAATGGCTGGTCTTAATGGAATGCGCACCAGCAATGCAGTGATTGATCGGATGTACAACAACGTGTTGCTACCGATCGACAAGCTTGGCGACATCAATAACCACATGCACCACGCGCGTGCTCAGCTTTTGCTTGCCCTTCAGCATGAGCCCGGAAGTGCCTTCGAGAAGGCGCATGATCATCCATCGAGTATGCATTTCGATATAGTGGATAAAAGCGTAAGCATCATCCGTGAGCGCCTTGCTGACTACCAGCGTATGCCAATGAGCAAAGAACAGCAGCGCCTTAGCACTGAGCTGCATAACAAATTGTCTGATTACTTGGATAATGGTGTTCTGCCGACGCTCAATGCGATGCGCCAAGGCGACTATGCGGGAGGGAACCAAATCCTGCTAACCCGCCTTAATCCTGCTTTTATGACTACCTATGCCAGCTTGCGCAATCTTACTGAGTCGGAAGAGTCGGCAGCTGAATTAAGCTTTCAAAACTCGGATAAGCAATTCGAGCGTCTTGTCGCGATGATAGGACTGGCGCTGGTAGTGGCTCTGTCTCTGGCCACAGTCACGGCTCTGGCCACTGTGTCAAGTATTACCAAAGGCGTTCGGGAGCTTCAAGTCGGCGGTCAGCAGCTCGCTGATGGCAATTTGGGCTATCGAGTCACCTATCAGGGGCGTGATGAGCTGGGCGAAATATCTAGCTCATTCAATGAAATGGCTTCGCGTTTTCATCACACCATTCAAGAGTTGGCGGGTGCTGTGCAGCAACTGGCAGCTGCAGCTGAGCAGACGGCCCAGGTAAGTAGTCAAACCAGTGACGGTATCCGCCGCCAGCAGCTGGAGACAGACCAGGTAGCTACTGCGATGAACGAAATGTCCGCTACTGTTCAGGACGTAGCGGGGAACGCTGCCAGTGCAGCACGGGCGGCACAGGAGGCCGATCAGCAGTCGGAAAGCGGCAAGCGCGTGGTTCATCAAACAATCGCTTCTATTGACAGCCTCGCCAGTGAAGTTGAACACGCTGCCACTGTGATTCATGAGCTTGAGGCAGACAGTGCTGGTATTAGCTCTGTAGTGGATGTCATTCGAAGCATTGCCGAACAAACCAACCTGCTTGCCCTTAACGCGGCTATTGAAGCTGCACGAGCTGGTGAGCAAGGACGAGGCTTTGCTGTTGTCGCGGATGAGGTGCGCTCGCTTGCTTCGCGCACGCAACAGTCAACCAGCGAAATTCAGACCATGATTGAAAAGCTGCAGAGCGGCGCAAATCGTGCTGTTGCTGTCATGGAAAGCAGTTGCAGCAAAGCACAAGCTGGTAAGCAGCAGGTTGCCAGTGCAGGCCATATGCTGGAGCAAATCAGTAATGCTGTGGCGACCATTAATGACATGAATGCCATGATTGCTTCTGCAGCTGAGGAGCAAAGCTCTGTCTCGGAGGAGATCAGCCGTAACATTACAAGCGTAAGCCAGATTGCCGAGGAAACTAGCGAAGCCTCACGTCAGAATGTTGCCACCAGTACGCAATTTGCTTCTCTGGCAAGCCAACTTCAGCGTCTGGTGCACATGTTCCGTCTTTAGGGAAACTCTGAAAAGCCCCAGCTTCGCGGAATTGATGCGCTGTAACCCGCTCGGCTGCTGGGCTCTTTTTCCCGAGAAAGGACTTTCTCAGGCCATCCTTAGCGTACGTTATTTTCCGAATTCTGCGGGCTCCCCTACCAGTCCAACGCCTGGCGAAAAACGCCACATTCGACAGCTTGTATCGTTGGCATCGAAACAGAGCCAACAGCGACGATGCAAACCTCAGCACGTCCTGATGTAAGCGTCAGGTCAAACGTCAGCGAGGAGTCGCTCACGAGCGTATGGCAACCCATTACTCGCTCGACCGTGTCCAGATCTAAGTTAAATGTGCGCCCTGGCGTCAGATTCGCCGCCATCCTCCGTTCAAACGGGTTAGCGGCAGATTCCCAATGGGAAAAATCAGAGCTCCACACAGGATCAATATCCTGGAGATAGCGCATATCCGTTTCGATGTCTTCAATCAGAATCATGCCGACCACCTCCTGCAAGCCTTCGCCTGCGAGGCGTGCCAGGTGCTCCGCTCGATGCAATAAGCCGCCCACCACATACGGATAACAACCCGCAGCGACACAAGCTCAACATCAGGCACGAGCATAGAGAGCTGATCCTGAGTGACCGCATAAGCCCGGCGCAGTTCTGGAACATGATGCAGGAGGGGGATTGAGTTCAGCAGGCGCCGCTTCGCCTGCTCTAAAACCGTCAACTTGAGGTTCATTTGGCGGCCCTCATGCAGAAGACCATCTGTTGCCGCGTGCCGTCGTTAATGCAGCGCCTCTCGTTCACACGAGTCGCCAGCATTTCAGCCTCTATATAGCTATCGAGAGGCGGGTGATCGAGCCGAATCGGATCAGCCATACCCCAATTCACACCGACGATCACCGGTGCTAGCCCGTAGTCGGAGCTGACGTGCGCAGCCATTTCAGGGTGAGTCAGTTGCTCATCAAGCGCGTGTATCTGCTCAGATGAAATACGGAAAGGAAGTGTCGTGAACATTATGGAGGTCTCCGTGAGTGGAGCCCCCACAATTAGGCCAATCGATGCGTGCCACTATCGATTTTTAAGCAGCCAGATAAGAAATATACAAAACACATGCGCCTATTTTTATTATTTACTTAATTTAAATGAAGTACATTGTGCTCCACCATAAACAACCTTACCTGTAATTTTATTTAAATCACTGTTAACGTTACCTAAGAACCCTGCCATGGTTCCGCCATAAAGATGCGTTATCCAAGCCCCAGGCTCAACTGCAAAAGAACCTTTTTCTGATACGTAACCATTCAAAGAGAATGACTCAGCTCCATCACCTGACCCCGGTTTTACAATATCTTCAAAGATAGCGCCAACCAACACATTAGAACCGTTTATTTTTTTAACTGAAATATTTAAATTGAAACCAAGAGACTTACCACTGCATACATATGAACCGCTCCATATACCATTAATTCTATCAGCAAATTTCTTCATCCTAGCTGGGGACTCTGCATTCCACTTAGCGGCGTGCTCTAATGCTGCTTTATGCTCACTGCTACCTCCCACAACTGGATTTGAAAATTCGCTCAAAAAATCCCCAATATTTTTCCTATTAAAATCAACACTATTTATTTCTGTGACAATCTTCTCCCTTTCAAGCACTGATGTTGAAACCCCAAATACATTAATGCTACTGCCTTCCTTTGCAATAGGGATAACAACATCATGATTAACATCACTAGAAATAACACCTATTTTTTCGTACATGGCTTCGCTAACATTTAGTTTTGCCACATAGCGCGATCTATATTTCGGCTCTACTTTTGTGCCGATATTTTCAAACGCCGTTATCTCAATATCTGAAACAACAAATACACCTCCAAGCTTTTTATTTAAAACTTTTCCCAGGTCATCCTTGACTACATCTTGTTCCGTCTGCGAGCATCCAGCAGAAAGACACAACATTATCACCGACAAAGCGATACCAATTTTTTTCAAACTCATAGTTACTATTCCATTAGTTGTTTATTTAGAAAATCAAGTATCGCTTAGTTTTTCGCGTGCCAGAATCATGCGCGTTGACTACACGCAAAAATATCCTACGTCGGTCACTGCAGGCGAGAGCTGGATTGTCTACGCGCAAACCAGTACAAGGCAAAGAGTGAATTCAGGCGGTGATGTCCGTCATAATCGGCGGAATATAGTGCCGCTCGATCGCAGTAACCACAATACTGACAGACACCTCTCCAGCCACCCAAGCGGCACATCCAGCGTGATCGCGCGGTCACCCGTTGCCGCCGGAAAGGCAACGAACAGCAACTGATCTCGAACCCAATCTTCGGGATCGAGAAAGCCATTATTTTTTGAATTCATCGTGCAGCCCTCTTGTTGTGTGAGGGCGCAGGTTCGATCAGGATTGAGCGTGCCAAGAAGGCCTGAAAATAAAAACCTACTCCCGGCTCAGGCTCCGCGTGGGCTTCCCAGATAGATGTTCGTAATCTCTGTCCGCGAATGGCCGAGCTCTTCGGTAATCAATTCGCGTGCCTGCCGATCAGACAGACCCTCGTGCATGCCATTAGCAGGTATCTCTGGGATCGCCGGAACGGCCTCGCCATCAACTCTCAGCATCATCGACATGCGAACGGCCGGCGCTTGCCGCCCAGTCAACTCTAAATATCGGGTCTGAGCATACAAATGGCGTAAGCCGTGAGCACGACTAATGCCGGCCTCACTGGTCTGCCGCTCGTACAGACGCAGCTGTTGCACATAGCTGCGCGCCGGCGGGATTAACGAACCCGCACCGACCAGCGCCTTGGCCTCACGCAGCAGTTGCCGTTGCTCATCCAGCCGAATCGGAATCGAGCGAGGCCGGCCGCCTTTTGTCCAGGACGGCTTCAACTCCAGCCGATCACCTTGATCGGCCCAGCCCGGCTGTATTTTTAACGCTTCTTCGCGGCGCAATCCAAAAGCGGCTTGAAGTCTTAGGGACATACGCAGGTGCTCATCGCGGACGCCTTCCAGTCGGTTAGCGTCGACCGCTATGGCTTTCGATTCAATCGCGACGTACTGCCGATGCTCAATGCCCAGCTGGTCGTTTGTCACGCCGGCGACACCCGGCTTGCCCAATTTCTCAAGACTCCAGCGCAGGTGCGACATTCTGTTTTTGATTGTGCCGGCCGTGCGGCCGTTTTTTTGCCAGTGCTCGACGAGCGTCTTGATGTGACGCTGCTTGAGGTTGGCAGCGCGCAAGTTGTTATAGCCGAGCTCGCGCAGCTCACGGGCTGCAAGGTCTAGCGTGCGCGCGCGGTTGGCTTGCGTTGAGTGGCTGCCATCGCGATTGTGTTTGAGCTGTTGAGCAAAATCCCACTGCAGTGGAAGCATTTAGCAAACGCCGAAATTTTTCGGTAAGTGTTAATCCCAATCGGATTGGCTTAGCCAAGCGATTCCCGAAGGCAAGGGGAAAGCGTTTGTTACACGATCTAAAAAGACCAGCCACTGGATAAACCGGAGGTTTTGCAGTGACTTGGAGGAGCAGCAAATGAACAGCAATGCGCATCAACTCGGCGCGAACGTCGCGGGGCGGGTCTAAAAACGGGGCAACAGCGACCAGCCGTTGTCGTTCCGGATACCCCTGCCAGTTTTGGCTGCTGACAGTCCGAGCTCCATCGGCCGGCCTCTACAAGGTTCGCCATCTTTCGAGGGAAGAGATGGCGGTGGACGTTTAACGACAGCCCACCACGTCGCGCGATCAAAAAAATCAGGGCTAGCGAGTCCCAAATTTGCCTCGTTCACAATCCAGTTCGGCCCGCTGAATTGCTCCGCCGCTTCGCACAAACGAATTGCGCAGTTCGAAGCAGCACGGTAACGCTCACAGAATTGCTGCAGCTTTTACCGTCGTCGAACCACCATCAAAATTAGTGTGGTGATGGCACGACATTAGCCAAACAACCTTAGCATAATTTATAATTTTCCGTAAAAAAAAACAGCTACGGCATCATCCTCATGATGCCGTTATTAGCCTAAACCCATTATTAATAGAGGCTTATACTGGACTTAAGTGCGTTTATTCGCGTAGCAGAGGCGGGGCGCTCTGCGCGCCCCAACGCTTCGCGTCACTACACGCTTGCAGCGCGTAGTGACGCGAAGCGCAAGCAAAAACGCAGACCGTTAATCCCACTCAATCCCCCAGAATGCCCTTCAATTCCAAGGCAGCGAAAAACGATCGACGCACTTAGTGCATCAATCGATTTTCGTTTTGAACATAGATTTTGCTCGGTCAGATCAGGCCAACATCAAAAGACGTTTTGAATGGGGAAAGCAGTGAAATCAGCACTGAGCTTTCGCGTGTCAATTTTCACCCTAGTCCTCCAGTAGTGCACGCACGCAATCGAGCACTTGCTGCACGATGTCAGCGGGTGCCTTCTCTTTGAAGCTGGCCTTGCGCGCTCGCCAGTCAAGTTTGCGTACCTGATGGCTGTGAATATTCCCTGGGTATCGGCACCGGAGCCCATCAACGTAATCAGCCCTCCGAGAAGGCACACAACGTGCTTCACGCAAAAACATGGGCTAACCCCATACCTAAGCAGCTAAAAGGCCGCTAGCGAGCTTATAGCCCAAAATAAACCGCAGAAATCACCCGGGCTAGGGACATGCCGAACGGATATTTCAAAGATATTCGCCTGAGCAGTCTTCCCGGCCATGCGAAGGCGCAGGCAGACGTAATCGCTCAGCCCCTACAGGACTGATTACTCGCTTTTTAGTCAACGCCTGCGCAGAACGTTAAAGCGGATAGGTATTCGCGCCGATGGCAAGGGGAAAGCTTCTGGCCGTAGGCCAGGCGTTTGTAGCTTTGGATTTTTAAGTGCTGGCGCCAAAGGAATACTGACGACTAGCGAGGATGGTAGTGCCTAGGGCGCGCGTGCGCGCTGGTAAAGCCTGACCGGCACGGGCAGCCATTATCTAGGCCGGTGCGCAGCAACGGGGCGGAGGGGGCGAAGCACCCGGAGGGTAGGCGCTTTTGTTGCGGATTTTCCGCGATGCCTTTTTAAAGCTTTATTCTTGTTTTTATCTTGTTTTTAAATCTTGTTTTTAGACGCTCTGCAGCCTTAGTGCTGCAAGGCTTTCAGCGATTAAGTAGCTAAGGATTCCGGGTAAGTAGCTAAGGATTCCGGGTTAAAGGGCTAAGGATTCCGGGTAAGTAGCTAAGGATTCCGGGTTAAAGGGCTAAGGATTCCGGGTGTTATCCACAGGCGACGCGAAATTAAGCTTCATCTGATCGTCATCACGGAATTTGAAAATTAGCCGCTCGATTGAGCGGCCCTTTTTTTCGGTCTTCAACTCAATCAGCAGCCCGCTTTTCTCTTTTAGTTCTGCAATCGCAGGATCAATTACTTTCAGCTTTAGGTTGCTGTAGCGCTCATAGGATGGCCCAAGCTCAAGCAGCTCACGGAAGTCTACGACGCTCACCGTATAAAACCCGGTGCTCTTAAACTGCTGTAACAGCTCAAACAGTCGAATGGAGTGCGTAGATGACAGGTCGGCGATCCGCTTGAGTTCGTAGGTCGTAAAACTCTTGTTGAGATGGACCAGGTATGGCTGAACATGGACGGTGAAATACAGCTTCGTTTCACCCCCGCCATCAAGGTAGTCAACCCGGTCAACCCAGCGAAAACGGCTCTTGAAGCGACCATCGAACGTTTTAATGTCCCGCTCATAGAGCGCTGAGGTCGCCTCTTTCAGCGCTTCGTATGCCTGTTTTATGGGAATGCCGTACTGCTCAGAAAAATCTGGCGCAGTAATCGAGATAGGCCGTGGCATAGGCTTTCGCGGATCAATCTGCGCTATCGCCGCAAGCAGGAGCCGCTGTTCGTTTAGCGTTAGCTTGTACGCCGCCTGGACGAGGTCATTTGACTTCGTGACGCTCTTTCTTGGCAGGCTTTTTTCAGCGATGACAGTCTTCATAAAGCTAAAACCAATTAGATGCTTAGCTTTATTCTAATGAGCTAAAACGAAAGCAGCAATTAGTCTTTTAACCCGGAATGTTTAGCTTTTACCGTAAGCCTTAGTCCTTGCTCGCTCGTACCTGAGAGTCACCCTTGACCCAGCAGCACTGGCTGCAAAAGCAGGGCGGTAAATTAATTTTTCATAATTGTGAATTATGTTTTATGATCTTTTTTACCGATCTGGCTAGTCGAGCTATGGCTCAGCTAGGCGCTGAACTATTCCACGCGTAGCAATATGCTCATAATTCACAATTACGGATTAACAATTATGATTGTAATCGTCGGTTGCAACAAAGGCGGAGCCGGGAAAACCACCACCTCCGTGAACCTGGCCGTTGCCTTAGCTCAGCGCGGGAGTGATGTTTGCTTAGTCGATGCTGACCCGCAGCGCAGCGCAACGCGCTGGTACGCCGAGCGAGAAGCAGCGGAACTGCGGCCTGCTATTACGCTCATTGAAAAGCGCGACAACATCACTCAGACCCTGAAAACCCTAGGCGATAAATTCGATCATGTGATCGTCGATGTGGCGGGGCGAAATAGCCGGGAGCTCATCACCGGAGCTGTTGTTGCCGATGTAATCATTGCCCCTCATCAGTGCAGCCAACTCGACTTGGACACGCTTGGAGAGCTGCAAGAACAGGTCACCCGAATTCGCGACCTAAACCCCAACCTAAAAGTGCTGGCTTACCACTCTATGGCTTCGACAAACCCCAGCGTTCGAGAGACCGAGCGCCGTGAGTTTTTGGAGTACCTCGCCGAGTTTCCAGAAATCCAACCACTGGCCGCCGTTGGCTTCTATCGCAAGGCTTACAAAGATGCGATCCCAAACGGAAAGTCGGTGCTTGAGGGCGACAACGCCCTGGCCGCACTTGAGATCGAGCAGTTGATGAAGGAGGTCTTCGATGCCTAAGCCTCGCAGTGCGACCGCAGCAGCAAAGAAACCGATTTCCCCGGCAGACGTAGAGGCGTTAGCAGACGCCCTCGTAGACAAGCCATATGGTGATGCTCCGGCGATTAAGCCTTTACTAAAATCCGCCGCAGTATCAGTAAAGGCAAAGCCAATCACCATTAGTCTTCCGCCAAGCATTATCGAGCAGCTCGAAGATGCCGCTCTTAGCAATAAACGTGGTGGGAATGGGCCAAAGACCGTGAGCGCAATCGTCCGTGCAGCGCTGGCGGCTGCAGGTTATGATTAAAAATTAATTCACAATTAACAAATCACAATTAACAAAAGCCACTATTGGCTTCCACAGTTCCTGTGGCTAGTCCATACCGAGGTCGCTAAAGGTAAAAATCAGCCTCGTGATCGAGCGGCCTTTTTTCTCGCCACTCAGCACAATTAATAACCCGCTTTTCTCTTTTAGCTCTGCAATCGCAGGATCAATTACTTTCAGCTTTAGGTTGCTGTAGCGCCCATAGGACGGCCCGAGCTCAAGCAACTCACGGAAGTCCGCGACGCTTACCGTGTAAAACCCGGTGCTCTTAAACTGCTGTAACAGCTCAAACAGCCGAATGGATTGCGTAGATGAAAGGCCGGCGATCCGCTTGAGCTCGTAGGTCGTAAAGCTCTTGTTTAGATGGGCCAGGTATGGCTGAACCTGGATGGTGAAATACAGCTTCGTTTCACCCCTGCCATCAAGGTAGTCAACCTGGTCAACCCAGCGGAAACGGCTCTTGAAGCGACCATCGAAGGTTTTAATATCTCGCTCATAGAGCGCTGAGGTCGCCTCTTTCAGTGCTTCGTATGCCTGTTTTATGGGAATGCCGTACTGCTCAGCAAAATCAGACGCAGTAATCGTGATAGGCCGTGGCATAGGCTTTCGCGGATCAATCTGTGCTATCGCCGCAAGCATGAGCCGCTGTTCGTTTAGCGTTAGCTTGTACGCTGCCTGGACTAGGTCATTTGACTTCGTGACGTTCTTATTACTAGGCATGGGTAATTCGCTTCCTGACCATTAATCAATAGTCACGACGCAGTACCTGTTTCCTAGGAAAACCAGAAAAGTCACGCTTAAGTGTGTGCGAGGCGATAAAAACTCACGATAGGATAGGTTGTCGCGATTTTTAATCAGGAGCCATGACGCATGGATCGGCCCTTTGACCCCCGCGTGGATTTTTACGCCAAGCGCGTTATGCGACGGCAATTACCTGCGGTGCAGATAGAGTTGGCTATCGATCTTAAGACGCAGAGCTTTGTCGAACCAAATTCGGATTATCGCGCGGTGATCCGCGCCGACCAGGGCGAAGCTATGGGCACGGCGACTTTCGGTATCAGCCCGCTGAACGACACACTTTACCTCTACCAAATCGAAGTGCTTCCCCAGCATCGCCGACAAGGCTATGCCATGGCCTGTCTCTACTGGTTGCACCAAACACACGGCCTGCCTATCACCCCAGTGCATATTGTTGGAAGCGCCCAGAGCTTCTGGGGTACTGCACGCCAGTTGAACACCCTTGGAATGATGGTAAACCGCGATATACGCACTAGCGAAATGACGAAGGAGAAAGCCCGCTGGGCTCACTTGGTACCTGAACCGGAGCATCTGCGGTTGCAGCGCGAGTGCGAAGCCTCGCCAGAGTGGGAATCCATCCGCCAGAGGCTTTCGCAATGAGTAATCTGCTGACCCGTGCGCCACGGAGTATCGATGGATGTATGACCCACATGACGGCCGCCTGGTGGTTCAGCACTGGGCGACCCACCGCGCCTGAGAGGGCGACATTGCCTACTTCCATTTCATAATTCGCACCGTCATGCCCGCGCACATGCGCGGGCATGACGCAGTGCCGCCTATCTCGACGCTCTAGGCATATCAGGATCAGGGTAGACATTGTTGCGTTGTGAGGACCGAACACCAGGAGAGGACATCTCGGCGGCAGGTATTTATGCGCTGGTGGGGGCTTACTCCAAGGCCGAGCAGATTGAGGTGGTCGGCTTCGGCGTGCATGCGCGGCGGCCAATGTCCCAGAGCACGAAGAGTGCATAGCCAAAATGTAGCAGTGGAGGGCACTCCAACATCCGCACGACCAAGATCTATGATCTGGTGCGACTTGCGGCCGAAGAATTCGTCGACCATAAAAGTGCACTATTACTATCAACGCCTTGCACGAAACGACGCCATTACTTTATTACGCGCAAAAAAAATCCTCTCCTCCCATTTACTTAGGGAAAGAAAGGATGATACAGTGCGAAGATGTGTCAGATGAGGATCGGACAACCATTACACCGTTTGTGTATGTGCGTAATGTATAGAGTATTGACGGCGCGATCAAGCCCCTTTTATCGGGTTTTCATCGAACCAAACAAACCTTAATCCGACCCTCCATCAGGTGCATGCCCCCTTAACCGATGGAGATTCATATGCTGAAAATTTTAACAACGGAACAATTCGACCTGGACGTAAAAACCCAAAAAGCTCTTGGTCGGGACACTAAGAAGCTGAAGCCAATTATCGAAGATCTCGTGCATAAAAGAGCTCTTCCTGTGGCCTGCTGTGACAACCCAATCCCCCACACATGGGGCCGGTGGAGCTGCCGGATCGCCTTTGACTGGTGGCTACTCTACAAGTGCGACGCTAAGGCCGGAACGATTGTGCTAGAACGTACAGGCAGCGTTAAAGAGCTGTTCGAGTAAAAAACGGGCGGCGCCTAACGGCGCCGCTTTGATTTAGATGTCCAAGTCTTTAAACAAGGCAGCAGTACTCTCATGCGTGCGAAGCCCTTCGCCTCGGTCTGTTGCGTCCATCACTGCTCGTGTTTTTGCGTTCGGCGCCTTCACTTTAAAGGGAAGCTCTTTGTCCTGAACGATTTGGACAAGAAGCATTCGGATCGCCTGGGAAACGGTGACACCCATCCCCTCAAGGATTTCCGTGGCACTTGCTTTCAGCTCACTTTCAATCCGTGTACGTACAACTTCGGTACTGGCCATTGCCGCCCCCTGACTGACTTAATGTAGCTACAACGAGTCAATTTTATTGCGGGAACAGGCTTTTGTCTATTATTTATACGATAAACCGTTTGCGGTGACCTGCCACAGATCGACAGAGCCCACGCCCTGACACTGATTTAAAGCCTTAACTAAGCCCCTCTTTAGCCAACGCTCGGTAGAGCGTTGAGCGATGCACCCCCAGCAGCTCGGCGGCCGCTTTCACGGTAAGACCATCCTGATCAATTAGACGCCTGCCGTGCCAGATCTGTGCAGGCGTGAGGGTAGGGCGCGGCCCGAACTTCACGCCTCGCGCCTTGGCCGCTTCTCGTCCGTTACGGGTGCGGTCGATGATCAGCGAGCGCTCAAACTCTGCAATGCCCGCCATGATCGTCAAAATCATCTTCCCCGCAGGGCTGCTGGTATCGGCCCACGGCTCGGCCAAGCTGCGCAGGCCCGCGCCCATTGTTTGGATGCGCTCGGCAATCTCCAGTAAGTCGCGGGTGTTGCGCGCGAGTCGGTCTAGTCGCGTCACGGTCACCACATCACCGGCACGCAAGTGATCGAGCAGCCTGGCTAACTCTGGACGGTCGCGCTGGGTGCCGGTGATCTTCTCAGCAAAGATCTTCGAGCAGCCAGCCGCATGCAGTTCGGCGCGCTGGTTGGTTAAGTCCTGGTCGTCGGTGCTGACCCGCGCGTAGCCAATTAACAAGCTCCCAGCCACAAGGTCGGGTGCGCCTGGATTTTGCGCACCCATCATTCCATGCCTCGTGATGCCAACCAGACGCTCGCCTCGGCCAAGGCGTCGTCGTGTTCTGGAAACACGCCGCCGCCCACTTCCTCGCCATCTTCAAGTAAACGCAGGTGCCAACCGCCACCGACTTCGGCACGGCGCGGATTGATTTCGTAGCTGTAGGCCGGTTCTTCAGTCATGGCGTCACCTGTCGCTGGTTATGTCGCAAATACTCTATGACTTGCGACTATAACGTGCAACACGACAAACGTAGTCGATCCGGCGTGGTT
>JAIETJ010000141.1 GCA_019745275.1 Pseudomonadaceae bacterium
AGGTGTGGCGCTATCGCCGCCACCTCCGCCTCCACCACCACAGCCGGTGAGCATTAGAGCAGTAACGAGCAGAACTATTGAGCGAGGCATCGGGGCATCTGACTTAAAGAGTTGATCAAAGAATTGAGCGTTTGGCGTGTAGCCTGAGTCGCTGTCTCACAGCGGCACCACTTTGGCGCTGCGTTGTGGCAGTGCGCTGGGGAGTGTGCGCAGCACCCGTTCGGCCAGCGGCTGGTCGGGGTAGTTGCCATACAGCATGCGAAACCACGGCTGACCATCGCGCTGTTCGCGGGCTAGGTGCAGCGGTTGGCTGGGATGCTGTTTGAGCAGCGCCTGCATGTAAGCTTCATTACTGCCATTGAGTAGTTCAATGCCGTAGCGCTGGGCCGGCTTGTTGGGGCGCGGCAATGCGCCGGTACTCGACACTACTGGCACGTTTGCGACTACCGGTACGCGCGGTGGTGTTGGGCGCGCCGGTCGCGACTCGTCGCCGCCGCGGCCATTACCAAGGGTGGCGGGATCGACGCTTTTGGGTTTTTCCAGCACGGTTTGGCTCGGTGCTGGGTAGGCTTGTGCACGGTTCGGCGCCGGGCGTAGATCCAGCTCCGGGGCAGCGCTGGCGCCACGATCAAACAACTGTTGTGGATTGATCGGTAGCGGGCTAAGGCCCTCGTTAGCACCGTCGAGGACGCGAATATCCTGATATTTTTGCTGGCTAAGATTGTGCAGGCCGGCCGCGTCACGGACCACGCTCGGGCGAATAAATACCATCAAGTTGCGCTTGATTTTGACCTCTTTGCTGGAGCGAAACAGGCCGCCAATCAGAGGGATATCACCGAGCAGCGGCACCTTGCTGTCACTCTGGGTCGAGTCATCCTGAATCAGCCCGCCAAGTACAATGACCTGGCCGTTGTCGGCGAGCACGGTGCTCTTAATTTTGCGTTTATTAGTCACCAGATCGACGGCTTTCGAGTCGCGGCTGACGGTCGGGGCGATCGAGGAGATCTCTTGTTCGATCTCCAAGCGTAAGGTCGCGCCTTCATTAATGTGCGGGGTAACTTTCAGACTCACGCCGACATCTTGGCGCTCAATGGTGGTAAAGGGGTTGCTCGCGCCGGCCGCACCGGTGGTATAGGAACCGGTCTGGAACGGCACGTTCTGGCCGACTAGGATTTCCGCTTTTTGGTTGTCCAGCGTCAGCAAGCTGGGCGTGGACAGCAGGTTGCTGTTGCTGTTGGCGGACAGCGCGGTGATCAGCGCGCCGAAATTGTCATTGCCGACGCCAACGATGGCGCCATCCGGTAAGCTGGTTGGCGGCACACCGGTTTTAATTGCGCCAAGCAAGGTGCCGACCGACAGTCCGGTGTTGTTGAAATTAACCCCGCCGATTGCATCGCCACCGGCACCGATGGCCCACTGCACGCCGAGCGCATCGCTAATGTCGCCGGACATCTCGACGATGGCGGCCTCTACCAGCACCTGTGCGCGCGGGACATCCAGTTGCCGGACAAGGTCTTCAAGCAGCGTCACCATGTCTGGCTCGGCCAGTAACACCAGCGCATTGATGCTCTCGTCCGCGCGGATGATCAGTGGCTGCGGCTTACCGCCGGCCTCATTGCTGCCCGCCGGTTTGAGGTTTTCGCTGATTTGCCCGAGGGTAATCGCCATGCTTTTCGCATCGCCATTGCGCAGGCGAATGACGCGGGTGTTGGCCGAGCGGCTGGTTGGCGTGTCGAGTGATTGAGCAAGTTTGAGCAGGCGCTCGCGGGCTTGCGGCGGGCCGAGAAAGATCAGCCGGTTGCTGCGCCCGTCGGCAATTACTTGGGTATTGCCGCTGCCTTGTGCCTGGCCTTGTTTGAGGCTGGCATTGAGGGCCACGGCGGCATCTTGGACCCAGCCATTACGCATGTCATAAACGCTGTAATCGCTCTCGCTGGCGCGGTCGAGTTGGCTGATCAGTTCCTGTACACGCTCGATGTTGCTGCGCCTATCGCTGATGATCAGTGCATTTGAGGAGGCGACTGCGGCCAGATGCGCATACTGCGGCAGCAACGGGCGGATCAACGGAATCAACTCAGCCACCGGCGTTTGCTGAACTTGCAGTAGGCGCGTTTCCAGTGAGTCTGGGCCGCTGAGATTGGAGTTGCTGTTGTTCTCAGTTTTGGCCTCGGCATTCGGCACGATGCGCGCTTGCTCGCCCTCGGTGAGCACCGAATAACCATGGGTACTCATCACCGAAAGGAACAGTTGGTAGACCTCGGTTAGATTCAATGGCGCTTGCGAAATCACGCTAACTTGGCCTTTGATGCGCGGGTCGAGAATCAGCGTCTGGCCACTGATACTGGCCACCTGCTCGACAAAATCAGCAATATCGGCATCGCGCATGTTGATGGTCCAGCGCTCTTCCTCGCTCGAGCTAGGGCTCTGCGCGGCCTGCGCCGGCGAGCAGGTGAGTAGCGGCGCGAGCAGCAATAACGACAGCGCTAGAGCAATAATCTTTGCCGGATAGATGAGCATGCGCTTACTCCGTACTCGCTATTGAGTGCATTGAGGTTGGCGTGAAGCTGTTGCGGGCGGCGTTTTGCTGGCTAACGGGTACTGGTAAGTTGCGACCAAGGCGCAAACGATAAGTCTGGCCATGGCGGCTGACCTCGATGGATTGCGCTTGAATGGCGGTGATCTGTACGCCTTGGATAATCTGATCGCCAGTGCGTACGCGGCGCGTCGGCTGACCGTCGATGGCTACCAGAGCGCTTGACTGGCGACTATCAGAGCCAGCGAAACAGGCCACTAGACGCACCGTGTGGCTGATGGGCGTGGCCGTGGCCGTGACCCGGTTGGCCGGTTGCGCGAATAGCTGCGCTAAGGTTGCTGTCGAACTGGCGGACGGTTGTAGCTCGGGCGTCTCAACGGTTGGCACGGCGGGGACATGGCGGTTGTGCAGTTTTGCGAGTGGCTGCAGTTGCCAGCCTAGGCTGGCGAGGATTAGGCCGATGGCGCCGAACTGTAAATGGCGGATGGAGCCTTTACGGATGCTGGGGAAACTACTCATCGTTATCGGATCGCGAGTGGATTTAATCGAAGCATCCAACTGCGAGAGAGCGGCTATGGAACCTGGCCTTGCCGATCCATAGGCACTTTTTAGCGGCGAGCAGATTAACGGTAAATTGAGACATAGGTCAGATATCTGCGTGTTTTTGTGAGGTGGTGCACGCTTTGCAGGCGTCAAAATGCCGGCTTAACCCTTGCCTCGGGCAAGATGCGCGGTCTTGAGCCAGTGCGTTAGTGCGAGCGCGAGCCGCTGATGCGACGCGCTAGGCGTTTGCTTGCAGCAGGTGTTGACCCGCCGCTGATTCTGAGTTTTATAGCGCTCTGCGTTCACAGAAACGCGGCCATCCGTAACCGGTTTTGTTTTGGGCATACAACAACATGCATAACTCCTCAGTGCCGTCGTCGCGGCGTCTGCCGTTTACCTTTGCCAAGCGCCATGGTGTGCTGCAGGGCCCGCATGGCTTACAGGCGCGCAGCGGGGCCAACTTAAATGCGCTGCAAGAGGCGCAGCGCTACGTCGGCGCGCCGTTGGCGTTGCAATGGTTGAGCGTGGCGGAGTTTGAGCAGGCCTTGAGCGATGCCTACCAGCACGACTCCTCGGCCGCTATGCAGATGGTTGAGGATCTCGGTTCGGACATGGATCTGGCCAGCCTCGCCGAGCAAATCCAAGAAACCGAAGACCTGCTCGAGCAGGAAGACGACGCACCTATCATCCGCTTGATTAACGCGATTCTCGGCGAGGCGATTAAAGAGAACGCCTCGGACATCCACGTCGAAACCTTCGAGAAGCGCTTGGTGATCCGTTTTCGTATCGACGGCATTCTGCGTGAAATGGTCCAACCTAAGCGTGAGCTGGCGGCGCTGCTGGTGTCGCGGATTAAGGTCATGGCCAAGCTGGACATCGCCGAGAAGCGCGTGCCGCAAGACGGTCGTATCTCGCTGCGGGTTGGCGGCCGTGAGGTGGACATTCGCGTGTCGACCCTGCCCTCAGCCAATGGCGAGCGAGTGGTGATGCGTTTGCTCGACAAGCAAGCCGGTCGCCTGACCCTGCAGCATCTTGGCATGAGCGAGCGCGACCGCACGCTGATGACCGAGGCAGTGAAGAAACCCCACGGCATCATCTTGGTCACCGGCCCAACCGGCTCGGGTAAAACCACCACCCTGTACGCCAGTTTGGTCAGCCTAAACGACGGTACGCGCAATATTCTTACCGTCGAAGACCCGATCGAATACCACCTCGAAGGCATCGGCCAGACCCAGGTTAATAGTAAGGTCGAGATGACCTTCGCCCGTGGCCTGCGGGCCATCTTGCGGCAAGACCCGGACGTGGTGATGATCGGCGAAATTCGCGACAAGGAGACCGCTGAAATCGCCGTGCAGGCCTCCTTGACCGGCCACTTGGTGCTTTCGACCCTGCACACCAACACCGCCATCGGTTCGGTGACGCGGCTGGTCGACATGGGTATCGAGCCGTTTCTGTTGTCGTCATCCCTGCTCGGGGTGTTAGCCCAGCGTTTGGTGCGGGTGCTCTGCCCGAGCTGCAAGCAGCCCTATCAAGCCGACGCCGCCGAGTGCGCGCTGGTCGGCATCGACCCCGCCACGCCGCCGACCCTGCACCATGCGGTGGGCTGCAACGAGTGCCGGCAACTGGGTTATCGCGGCCGTACCGGCATCTATGAATTAGTCATGTTCGACGACGTTCTGCGCACCTTGGTGCACAACGGCGCCAGCGAGCAGGAGATGACCAAGCACGCACGCCAATTTGGCCCAAGCATTCGCGACGACGGCATGCGCAAGGTGCGCGAAGGCGCCACCACTTTGGAAGAAGTGCTGCGCGTGACGCGGGAAGAATAAGCATGGCTGCCTTTGAATACCTTGCCCTCGACAGCCATGGCCGTCAGCAAAAAGGCCTGCTCGAAGCGGACAGCCCGCGCCAAGCCCGGCAGCTCTTGCGCGACAAACAGCTGGCGCCGCTGGAGGTCAAACAGGCCAAGGGCCGCGAGCAAAAAAGCAGCGGCGGCCTGAGTTTTGGCCAAGGCCTAAGCGCCCGCGATCTGGCCATGTTGACTCGGCAATTAGCCACCCTAGTACAAGCCGCTTTGCCGATTGAAGAGGCTTTACGCGCCGCCGCCGCGCAATCCACCACGCCGAAGATCAAAGCCATGCTGTTGGCGGTGCGCGGTCGGGTGTTGGAAGGCCACAGCTTGGCCGCCAGCCTCTCGGAATACCCTTCGGCCTTCCCCGAACTGTACCGCGCCACAGTCGCGGCCGGCGAACATGCCGGGCATCTGGGCTTGGTGCTCGATCAGTTGGCCGACTACACCGAGCAACGCCAGCAGTCGCGGCAAAAAATTCAACTGGCCCTGCTCTACCCGGTGATTTTGATGGTCGCCTCGCTGACCATCGTGTGTTTCTTGCTCGGCTATGTAGTGCCAGACGTGGTTAAGGTGTTCGTCAACACCGGGCAAGAGTTGCCGCTGCTCACCCGTGGGTTGATCGCCACCAGCTCGGTGGTGAAGAACTGGGGTTGGTTGATGGCACTGCTGTTAATCGGCGGCGTAGTCAGCTTTCGTTTGGCCCTGCGCGACGAAGCCTTGCAGCGCCGCTGGGATGCTTTTGTGCTGGCGATTCCGTTGGTCGGTCGGCTGGCGCGGGCGACCAATACCGCACGCTTCGCCTCGACGCTGGCGATTCTCAGCAAGAGTGGCGTGCCGCTGGTCGAGGCCTTGTCGATTGCCGCGGCAGTAATCGCCAACCTGCGCATTCGCGACAAGGTCATCATCGCCGCGCAAACCGTGCGCGAGGGCAGCAGCCTGACCCGTGCCCTGGAGGCCAGCGAGGAGTTCCCGCCGATGATGCTGCACATGATCGCCAGCGGTGAGAAATCCGGCGAGCTGGACCAGATGCTGGCGCGCACCGCACGCAATCAAGAGAACGACCTAGCCGCGCAAGTGGCGCTGTTGGTCGGCCTGTTCGAACCCTTTATGCTGGTGTTTATGGGCGCGGTGGTGCTGGTGATAGTGCTGGCCATCCTGTTGCCAATTCTGTCTCTCAATCAACTGGTGGGCTAATTACAGAACCGGGTGGACGTGGGGTGGACGGGTGGACGTAGGGTGGACTCAGGAGCGCAGCGAACAGTCCGCCATTCGTAACGAACAGTCCACCCACGCGGCACCGCGTCAACCCATGGCGTACTGCCTTCGGCGAGTACACCCTACGAAATGACTGTTCAACTTTTAACAGGAGATAGCTGATGAAGTACCGGCAAAGCGGTTTCACCCTGATCGAAATTATGGTGGTGGTAGTTATCCTCGGCATCCTCGCTGCCTTGGTGGTGCCGCAAGTGATGGGCCGGCCGGATCAGGCCAAGGTCACAGTGGCGAAAACCGACATCACCGCGATCGGCGCATCGCTGGACATGTACAAGCTCGACAACGGCAACTATCCAAGCACTCAGCAGGGGCTGGACGCCTTGGTGAAAAAACCCAGCGGCACCCCAGCGGCCAAAAACTGGAACAAAGATGCCTACCTGAAAAAACTACCGGTCGACCCGTGGGGCAATGCTTACAAGTACCTGTCGCCCGGCACTAAAGGTAAAAACGACCTGTACTCCTACGGCGCCGATGGCAAAGAAGGCGGCAGCGAGCTGGATGCCGATATTGGTAATTGGGATAACTGATGCACAGCCGCCAGCGCGCGTTCACCCTGATCGAGCTGTTGGTGGTGATTGTCATCATCGGCTGCATGCTCAGCTTGGCGGTGTTCTCCATGGGCAGCACCGGCGGCGGCCGTGAGTTGCGTGGCGAGGCCGAGCGTTTGGCGGCGGTGATGGCTCTGTTGCTCGAAGAAGCCACCTTAGACAACCGCGAGTACGGCCTGCAACTGCGCAGCGACGGCTATCGCGTGCTGGCCTATGACGAGGTGAGTGGTGAATGGGCCGCGCCCGCTGACAGTCACGACCATCCCCTGCCGAGCTGGATGCGTCTGGACCTGCAACTGGAAGGCAGCGCACTGACCTTGCAGCCAGTGGCCAGCAAGGATGACGACGAGGCGGCCGGCAGCAAGTTGCAACCACAACTGTTGCTGCTCTCCAGCGGCGAGCTGTCGCCGTTTAGCCTGCAGTTGAGTGATCGCCGCCCCGCTGGGCAAGCCTATGAGTTAACCAGCGATGGCTTTAGCCTGCCGCAAGCGGCCGCCGCGCCGGGGCGCAAATAATGTTAACCGGCGCGCGGCGAGACGTAGGGCGGATTCAGGAGCGCAGCGAACAATCCGCCATGGCCCACGTTCACCCGCGCCAACGCGGCTTCACCCTATTGGAAGTGCTGGTGGCCTTGGCGATCTTTGCCAGCGTCGCTGCCGTGCTGCTGACCGCCAGCGCGCGCAGCCTGCAAAACGCCGCCCGGCTGGAAGAGAAAGCCCTGGCCGGCTGGGTCGCAGACAATTACCTGACTGAATTGCAACTGGCCGAAACCCCGCCCGAAACCGGTAACGACAGCCGCGAGCTGGAGTTCGGCGGCCGTCAGTGGCAGCTCTACAGCGAGACCGTGACCACCAGTGAGCCGGGCCTGCGCCGCGTCAACTTATGGGTGGCCTTGCCGCCCGGTGCGCGGGACAACTCACCGGTCAAAGAGCGCTCGACGCTCACCCTCACCGGTTTTGTCGGGGTGCGCCAATGAACCGCGCCAACGCCGCTTGCTCAAGAGAGGTAGGGCGGATTCAGGCGCGCAGCGAACAATCCGCCACGCCTTCCACGCCCACGGCTGCTGCCAGCGCCCAGATGCCCCAGCGGCAGTGCGGCTTCACCCTGTTGGAAGTGTTGATCGCCATATCGATTTTCGCCTTTCTGGCCCTCGGCACTTATCGGATGCTGAGCAGCGTGTTGGCCAGCGACGAGGCCACCCGCCGCCACGAACTGCAATTACGCGAGCTGCAGCGGGCCTTTGCCGTGCTCGAACAAGACCTTGGGCAAGTTGGCGCGCGGCCGATTCGCGACGCCTTTGGCGATCTGCGCCCGGCGCTGGTCGGTGAGGCCGAGCCGGTGGCCCTGGAGTTCAGCCGCTTGGGTTGGCGCAATCCGCTGGGCACGCCACGCTCAGGCTGGCAGCGGGTGCGCTGGCAGTTAGTCGGCAATGTGCTGCAACGCAGTTATTGGTCGGTGCTCGACCAAGCCGTCGACAGCCAGCCGTTGCCGCAAAAGGTGTTGAGTGAGGTGCGCAGTGTGCAATTGCGCTACCTCGACCGCGACGGCAATTGGCAAACTGAATGGCCGCCGGAACAAGCCGACAGCGATGCGCAAAAACGCTTGCTGCAAGTGCCGCGGGCGGTGGAAATCCGCCTCGAACATCAACGCTATGGCCTGCTTACCCGCCTGCTGCGTCTGCCCGACACCCCCAAACCGAAGCAGCAAGGCCCGCAAGGCGGCAACCCCGATCAGCCTAACGATGGCGGCCAAAGCGGCGCTGCCGACGGTTATGCGCCCGCGCCAGAGGTCGCGCCATGAGCCAGGCTAAACAAAGGGGCGTGGCGCTGATCACCGTGCTGCTGGTAGTGGCCATTGCGACTGTGGTCACCGCTGGGATGATCGCCCGGCAGCAATTGAGTATTCGCAGCAGCAGTAATCAACTCACGGCCCGCCAAGCGTGGCATTACGCCTTGGGTGGCGAGGCGTTGGCGCAAGCGTTACTGAGCCGCGACCTGAAGCAGGCGGGAGACAAACCGAGCCAGTCGGTTGATCATCCGCGTGAAGCCTGGGCGCGTAAATTGCCGCCTTTTGAGGTCGATGAAGGGCGCATCAGCGTGCAGATTGAGGACTTGGCCGGGCGCTTTAACCTGAATAGTTTGGTGGTTAATCAGCAGCCTGTACCCTTGGCCAAACAGCGTTTTCAGCGCTTGTTGCAAAGGCTGAAAATTGACCCGCTGTTTGCCGACCGGCTGGTCGACTGGCTCGATCAAAATCAGCAACCGAGTAGCGACTCCGGTGCCGAGGACAATGACTATTTACTCTTGCAGCCGGCCTACCGGGCGGCCAATCGGCCGCTGCAAGATGTGTCCGAGTTACGCCTGTTGCTGGAACTCAGCGATCGCGATTACCGGCGTCTGCTGCCCTTTGTTAGCGCGCTGCCAGAGAACATTGGCTTGAATGTGAATACCGCCAGCGCCATGGTGCTGTCCACCTTGACCGAGAATATGAGCCTGCAAACTGCCCAAGAGTTAGTGCAGGCCCGGGGTGCGCGGGGCTATCGCAGCGTGGCCGACTTTGCCGCGCAACCGGCACTGGCTGGCGCCGGCGACTTGGGTAAGGGCTTGGCGGTGAGCAGCAGTTTTTTCCAAGCCCGCAGCGAAGTGCAACTGGGCGAGCGTAAGCGCGTGTTAATCAGTGTTTTGCAGCGCGAAGCCGATGGCCGGGTGCTGGTGCTACAACGGGATTTAGGCCAATCAGCACGAGTGCTGGTGAAGGATAAGAAGCTTGAGGAATAACCATGATTGACTGCCTGTTTTTACCGGCCGATTGCGCCGCCGAATTGAGCGCCGAGACCCTGCTGTATTGGCAGCCGGCCAATGGCGAAGGCGCGCCCTTGCGTTGGGCGGATTGCGCCAGCGAACTGAGCGGACGCAGTTTAGCCTTGGTGTTGCCGATGGCAGTGGTCAGCGCTTGCGCGGTGAAGCTACCAACGGTTAAAGCCCGCTGGCTGCGCCAAGCCCTGCCTTTTGCGGTGGAAGAGTTGCTGGCCGATGACGTCGAGCACTTGCACCTAGGCTTGGGTGAATGCATGGTTGATGGCCGGCATCTGCTGCTGGCCGTGCGCCGCAGCTTGCTGCAAGGCTGGCTGGTGCAATTGGCGGCGCAGGGGCTGCAGGTGGCGGCGATCTATGTGGATGCCGATCTACTCCCGCGTGACGGCACCCAAGTGCTGCTGCACGGCGAGCACGGCTTGCTGGGTGGCGCTGGCGAACTGCGTCTGGCCTTTACCCGCGCCGCTTGGCCAAGCCTAGCCGCTAGCGTTGAGGAGCCGTTCGAGTTGCATGAGCAGGCGTGCCCGTGGCCATTACTGGCCGCCGGGCAAGCGCAGGCGATCAATCTCGCGCAAGGCGAATTTGCCGTGCAGCAAGGCTCCGGTCAATGGCGGGTATGGCGCAGCGTGGCGGCGTTAGCCGGGCTGTGGCTGGTGCTGCAGCTGGGTTTTGACCTGAGCCAGAGTTGGTACTTGCAGCGCCAGGGCGACCACTACGCGGCGGCCAGTCAGGCCTTGTATAAAGAGCTATTCCCGGCCGACACGCGCATCGTCAACCTCAAGGCGCAGTTTGCTGAGCACTTAGCGGCCGATGCCGTCAGCGGCCAAGGTGCGTTCTTTGGCTTACTCAATCACGCCGTCACAGCCTTAGGCGATGCGCCAAATATGACCGTACAACAATTGGATTTCAGCCAAGAACGCGGCGATTTAGCCCTGCAACTGCAGGCCGTCGACTTTGCCAGCCTCGAACAATTACGTCAGCGCCTGCAACAAGCCGGCCTGCAAGTGCAACTCGGTTCGGCCAGTCGCGAGGCGCAAGGCGTCAGTGCGCGGATGCTGATTGGCGGTGGCGCATGAGTGCCTTGGTCGCTGTGAGCGCCCGCCTCCAGCTGCAAATCAGCGCTTCGCCGCTGTGGCAGCGCTGGCAGCAACTGCCAACCCGCGATCGCGGGGCCTTGCTCGGCCTCGGCGGTTTTTTCGCCGCCGTATTGGTCTATCTGCTGATTTGGCAGCCGGTGCAGCAGCACCTGCAGGCCTCGCGCAACTGGTACGCGCAGCAAAGCGAATTGCACCAGTATCTGCTCGCAAATGCCGATCAGGCCCGCCAAGCGGCCGCCGCCCCGCAGCAGCATATCGACCCCGAAGCCTTGCAAGGGTTAGTCACCAGCAGCGCGCAAAGTGCCGGGCTGAGTATCGAACGGGTCGAAAGTGACAGCAGCGGCTTGCAAGTAAACTTAGCGCCCAGCGCCTTTGTGAACTTATTGCCGTGGTTGCAGCAGTTACAAAGTAGCGGCGTTGGCTTTAGCGAAGTAAGCCTGGAACGTGGCGAAAACAACCTAGTGCTGGCGCGTTTGAGCTTGGAGGTTGGCGATTAGCCTCCAGCGAAATAGCCCTGTTGCTGGGCTACTCCGAGCCCAGTGTGTTTTTTCGCGCGTTTCGCCAATGGACCGGCCTAACTCCCGGCGAGTACCGCGCCAGCCAATAAACCAAGGCGTGTCAGTGCCTTCACGTCTCGATGGTCGTACTGCCGGGCGCGGCCGGTTTAGTCGCCTCGGGGGCTTGCTCGGGCTTCTCAGGCGGGGCCGGTGGGTTACTCGCCGGCGGCTGACCGATCCAAGTTTCGGCAGACTGTTGCGCCTGATCGACCTTTTTGTTCAGCGTCTCCACCGACTCTTTGAGGGTTTCCTGGGCCATTTGTTTGGCGCTTTGTTCGGCCTTGGCGGCCAGATCGCGGCCGGCCTGCTCGGCCATGTCGCAGCCAGTTAAGCTCATGGCCAAGGTGCTAAAAACCGCAGATGCCGCCAGTAGTTGAATAGGTTTCATCAGATGCCTCCAAATTTGAGTCATCCCGACGCAGGTACACAGGCCTGCGCCGGGCAATAATTATTTGCTTGGCTGGTCAGCCACTACCGGGCCTTGACCGCGGGTTTTGTACAGTGAAAACAGCACGCCACCTATCAGCAGGCCGAGCGTCACGCTCAGCGAGATCACCGGCGGGGTCTTGCCGATGACGCCGACCAAGAAAATTTTCGCGCCGACAAACACTAGGATCAGCGCCAACGCGTATTTCAGGTAGGCGAACCTGTGGATCAGCGCCGCCAGCGCAAAGTACAAAGCGCGCAGGCCAAGGATGGCGAAGATGTTCGAGGTGTAGACGATGAACGGGTCTTGGGTGATGGCGAAAATCGCCGGCACGCTGTCGATTGCGAACACCAAGTCGGCGCACTCGATCAGGATCAGCGCCAAGAACAGCGGGGTTATCCACAGCACGTTGCGGCCGCTGGCATCCGCTTGACGGACGAAGAAGCGTTCTTGGTGCAGACCTTCGGTTACCCGCAGGTGCTTACGCAGCCATGTGATCAAAAAGTTTTTACTCAGGTCCGGATGATCATCGACCTTGGAGAACAGCATCTTCACCCCTGTGATGGCCAGGAATGCGCCAAACACGTAGAGAATCCAGCTGTACTCGTGGATCAGCGCGGCACCCAAGCTAATCATGATAGCGCGCAACACGATCACGCCCATGATCCCCCAGAACAGCACTTTGTGCTGGTACTGGCGAGGGATGGCGAGGAAGGTGAAGATCATCGCCATGATAAATACGTTGTCCATCGACAACGACTTTTCGATCAGAAAGCCGGTGTAGAAGTCCATCCCGGCGTCGCCGCCTTTGTGCAGCCACACCCACAGGCCGAACAGCAGTCCCGCGCTGATATAGCCGGCCGACAACCAGAGGCTTTCTTTAACGCCGATTTCGTGATTGTCGCGGTGCAGGACGCCGAGGTCGAAGCTCAGCAAAGCGATGACTACGCCGATGAACATCAGCCATAGCCAGGTAGCGGTACCGAGAAACTCGGCCATAAAAAACAGTTGTAGAGCTTCCATGAGCCCCTCCTAAGTCGAAGTTATACAAACTGTAACTCCGACATGGCGGCGCTAGCCGTCAGAGGGGCCCGGTGTTACGGGGCGCACTGTATTAATCCAGAGTAAAACACTCAAGCATTGAGGTTTTGCAAAGTATTTCGGCCTCAGCCTTTGTTGTTTTGACCCGACACAGGATACTAAGACCCTCCTCTGCGCGCAGTGGCATTGCTCGCCAAAGCGCATGACTATTGGCGCCAGCGCGCTCAGCTACGCGGCCAGCGGCACCGCGAATACCGCACTGGCGCGTGCCACTACGCGTTCGCCGACTTGCAAACAGGCATTGGCGAAAGCCATTTGCCGACCCCGTTTGGAGTGTTCTAGCTGCACCTCCAACCAGTCGCCGACCTGCACGGCGCCGAGGTAATCCAAGGTCATGCTGGCGGTGATCAGCGGCAGCGGCGGTTCGCTGGCAAAGGCCATGGCATAGCCCATGGCGACATCCGCCAAGGTTGCCAGCACCCCACCATGCACAGTGCCACGGCCATTGGCGTGGCGGCCGTCAGCGCGTAGACCAATCACCAGTTGCAAGCCGCTGCCACGGCAATAAATTGGGCCGAGCAAATCCAGTAATGGGCTGCTGCGCGGTAAGGGAATAAAACCGGCGGGGATTTCGAGTTGGCTCATGGGTACGCTCGTCGATGGCTAAAGTGTTGTGCTTGGCCGATCAAGTTGCGCCGGTAAAAAACGGCTGCCTAGTTGTAATCATCTGCTGAATACTACGACCCAGCGGCCCGCTCCATGGATTGATCCGCTGCGACGAAGCCGGACAGGCTGCTAGGCATAGACGGGCATGCCTTGCGCGGTTAAAAACGCCAAAAAGGCTTCGCGGCTGCTGTAACGCGGTTGGTAGCCGAACTGCTCTTTTAACCGCCGGTTTGCCAGTACCGGACGATAACGCAAGAAATCCAGCTGCTCGGGGCCGTACTCGCTCAGGCCGAGCGGTTTTAAGCAGCGTAACGCGAGACTAAGCAGGGGCGCTGGCAGCGAGCGGTAAGGTTTGCCGAGGATAGTGGCAATTTCTGCCAAGCTCAGCGCGCCATCCCCGGCCAAGTTGTAAATGCCACTGCTGGCTTGCTCCAAGCCTTGGCGAATGATGCTCACCACGTCTTGGTCCCAGATAAATACAAAGCGACTACGGCTGCCACGAATGCCCAATACCGAACGCTTTTTACACAGCAGGTTGATTTGATTGTGGGCGCGTTTGCCGAGAATGGTGCCGGGCCGCAGGATCAGTTGTTTGAGCTGCGGATGCTGCTCACGGGCGGTCGCCAACAAGTGTTCAACCTCGCGTTTGTGCTTGGCATAGACAAAGTTAGGGTGGCCACGCAGCGGCTGGTCTTCGTCAATCCATTCGGCATTTTCCGGGTAATAGCCATAGGCCGCGGCGGAACTGATGACGATTAATTGGCCAACTCCGTTGACCTGCGCGGCTTGTACCAGCGAGCGGGTGCCGCCCACTTCAAGCGCCTGCACCTGCGCCTCGCACATGCCTGTGGTGGTGCTCGTCGGGGCCAGCAGCACTATGGCGTCAGGCAGGCAGTTGGCCACGACCTGCTGCACAGCCGCGGACTGGCTGAGATCAAGCACCAGAGTCTCGATATTCGGCTTGAGCCAATGGGCGGCGAAAGGCTGAATATCGGCAGCAATTATCTGCCAGTCAGGGTGTTGTATGGCGAGATCGGCGACCAGTTGCTGGCCAATAAAGCCTCCGGCGCCGGTGATTAAAACCCGCATAAGACAGTCCTCCTTGAAGGTTCCATGTCCGCTTGCCCGTTGCGTCGTTATGCGTGGCGCTGGGCAACTACGCGAATTGGCGAGCGGCGAGCATTACCCCAGTAAGCATCTTGGATGCGCCAACCTCTAGCGTTTGCAGCTTAGCAGCGGGAAAACCTGCGTCGCGTGGCATTGGTCGGCAATGACATGTTCATTAGCGACAAGCAAACCACAAACCCTAACTAGACGGCATAAGCGAGGCGTAGCAGCCTGCCGGACTTAGGTCTGCCCTACTGCCCCAATCGGTCTTTCCCTCGCTGCGGACGCCTAAGCCCGACAGTCTGCTAGACAGAGATTTACTGGCCGCCGCCTTGGTGCTGCGTTAACGTGACGAGCGCGATTGCTCCCCGCGCCAGCCTGCCGCTCCAGGTGTAGCGGCACTCATTTGAGGTTTATCTAGATGCGCCATCCGTTGCTGACTCTTTCGCTGTTGTGCCTGCCGCTGTTGGGCTGTAACTCTGACAATATGGTGGCCGAGCGAGTTACCGACAATAACGGGGTGGTGACTGCCTGCGGTGTGGGCGATGGCTTGAGTGCCTGCAAGAGTTTCCAGGGTACGGCGTCTAATGAAGAAATGAGCGCTGAAGCCAAGCAAATCCGCGGTGAGTCGGGCAAGCAGCTTGAGCAAAGTATCGAACTGCTGGAAAACACCCCGGCCGATGAAGTGGATCAAGATCAGTGAGCTAAGCTCAGCGGAGCCCAATGACGGGCGGCAAGTGGATAGTGGAGGTCGTATGGCTCTGGTTGATTTACTCATGGTGTTGGTACTGCTGCAGTACGTGCATTTCTCGGTCTTGGTGGCCAAGGCTCGGGTCACCTACGAGGTGAAAGCGCCAGCCACCAGCGGCAACGAAACCTTTGAACGCTACTACCGGGTCCAGATGAATACCTTGGAGCTGCTGATTTTGCTGCTGCCGGGTATTTGGTTGGCCAGCAAATACCTGCCGGCGAGCTGGGTAGCGGTGCTCTGCGCGATTTATCTACTCGGGCGAGTGGTGTATTTGCGCGCCTATGTGGCCGATCCAGGCAAGCGCAGTCTGGGCTTTTTGCTCAGTTTTGCGCCGATCATCGTGCTGCTATTGAGCGGTCTGTGTGGCTCGGTCAGGGCATTGTTGCCGGTTTAAGTGGCCGTCTGCGCTGCGCACCATCGGTCGGGAGCGTGTCGCCAATCGCGACTCAGGCACAGTTAAGCCCTAGCGGCGGCTGCGTCTAAGCGCGCAGGTCGGTATGCTGCGCGGCAATTACGGCGGCGCCGCACCGTCGCCCTGTTCCTCGCACCAGCCTAAGCCCAACCGATGATCTTTTTAAAATCGCAACTGCTGCGCCTGTTTGCCTTGATCCAGCGTTACCCGTGGGTGATGCCGCTGTATGGCTTTGTCTCCGGTTTAGCCAGCTTCTTGTTGGTTAAACGACAAGCCGAGTTCGCCAAGGTTATTGCCATTTTGATGCTGGTGACTTGGCTCTGGCTGGCCTTGGAAAACCTGCTTAGCCAGCAACTGGCACGGCGTTTTGGTGTGCAAATACCGGCGTGGCTACTGCGCTTCGCCACCCAGATGGTGCACCAGCAAAGCCTGTTTTTTGTCTTGCCGTTTTTTGCCCTGACCACCACCTGGGCCAGCGGCCAATTGTTGTTTACCGGGCTGCTCGGGCTATGCGCCCTGATCGCCATCATCGACCCGTTGTACTTCAACTGGCTGGCCCCACGGCGCTGGCTGTATCTGGCGTTTCACAGCCTGACGTTGTTTGCCGTGCTGCTGACGGCCCTGCCGATCATCCTGCACCAGACCACCGCGCAGAGTTATCAGTGGGCCTTGTTGGCCAGCGTGGTGCTGGCGTTCCCAAGCTTGCTGGGCACCCTGAAAATCAACCACTGGTGGCGCTGGTTGGCCTTGCCCGGCTTGAGTTTATTACTGCTGGGCGCCGGATGGCTGGCGCGCCCGTGGGTGCCGCCGGCCACCTTATGGCTGGGTAAGATGGTGGTCAGCGCGCAGGTCGATCCGGACAAGCGCGCGCCCGGCCAAGCCCGCGAGCAACTCAGCAGCGCCCAACTGCAACGCCAAGGGCTGTACGCCTACACCGCGATCAATGCCCCGCGCGGTTTGAGTGAGCGGATTTACCACGTCTGGCGGCACAACGGCCAAGAGGTCGACCGCATCGCCTTGGATATTCACGGCGGCACTACAGCCGGCTATCGCGCCTGGACCCACAAGCAAAACTTCCCCCGCGACCCGAGTGGCAATTGGCGGGTTGAGGTCATCACCGACGGCGGCCAGACCCTTGGCGTGCTGCGCTTTCGGGTCGATCCTTAGCCGCTGACAAGCATTGCTGGCAGGTTTCGGGGGCGGCTCAGGTGCGGCGCGGGGTGATATAAATCCTGAGCGCTGCGACAATTAAACGCAGCTGTCTGGCTTGTTCCGCCGGGCCGCGCTGGTAAAGTGCGCCGATGCAAATTGCCCTTACGCAGCGTCGGTTAATGGCTTGGTTACTGTACGGCTGCGTGCTGTTCAGTACCTTTGCCTGCGCGATTGGCCATGGCCAGAGCAGCGGCCTGCAACTGAGTGGCATTGCGCAACTGCAATGCAGCATCAGCGGTGCGACAGATTCGCGGGTACCGCCGCTGAGCAATCTGTCCAGCAGCTTTAGCTGCCCGTTGTGCGCCAGCCACGGTCTGACCTCCGCACTCAGCGGCTACCGCCTGCAACTGCCGGCGTGGCAGCCCAGCCCTGCGCCCAGTCGCTGGGTTTGGCACGCGCTGCCGGCCATCACTGGGTGGCTGCCCGCCAGCCCACGCGCCCCACCGATAGCGGCCTGAAGCCCTAAATACCGTCGCCGAAAACGCCGCCTCTGTGCTTTGCGGCGCTTCTTTGTGCGCCCGCGTGCGCGCTTATTCTTCAGGTCTTACCCATGATTTTTTCTTCACTATCCGCGGTACTGCGTCCAACCCCGCTGGCCTTGGCTTTGCTGGCGCTGGCCAACCCGTTAATGGCCGCTGAGGTGGCGCTTGAGCCGAGCATCATTGCCGCCGAGCCGAGCCCAGTCACCCTGCCGAGCGCCGCTGCGGTCGAGCCGCAACGTGTGCAGCACTTGCGCGCCGCCACCAGCGACACAGCCGCGCTGCTGCGCGACGTGCCCGGTGTGAGCCTTAACGGCGCGGGTGGTTTTTCCAGTTTGCCGGCGATTCGCGGGCTGGCCGACGACCGCCTGCGGATCAAGGTGGATGGCATGGACTTAATCGCCTCGTGCCCCAATCACATGAATCCGGCGCTGTCCTATATCGACCCGAGCAACCTTGGCAATCTGCAGGTGTTTGCCGGCATCACCCCGGTCAGCGTGGGTGGCGACAGCATCGGCGGCACCATCATCGCCGACAGCGCCGCGCTAGAGTTTGCCGAGCCCGGCGCGGCAAGTATCAACAAGGGCGAGGTTGGCGGTTTCTATCGCAGCAACAATGACGCCCGTGGTGGCAATTTCTCCGCCATCCACGCCGAGCAGGACTTCAGCTTGCGGTACGACGGCAGCTCCAGCAAGGCCAACAACTACAGCGCAGGCGGCGACTTTAAAAGCAGCCGCGCCACTGGCCGCGTTGGCCATGAGTTGGCGCTCGACGAGGTCGGCTCCAGCGCTTACGAAAGGCAAAACCATGCGCTCAAGGCCGGGGTTAAATTCGGCGATGACTTACTGGAACTGAAGCTCGGCTATCAGCAGGTGCCGCAAGAGTTGTTCGCTAACCAACGCATGGACATGACCGACAACAGCCAAAAGCAAGTCAGCCTGCGCTACCTGAGCCAATTGAATTGGGGCGAGTTAGAAACCAGTGTGTATCACGAGCAGGTCGATCACTCGATGGACTTCGGCCCAGACAAACGTTTTTGGTATGGCTCCAAGTCGAGCGTTGCTGGCAGCGCCGATGGCCAGCCTTGCGCGCCGATTTCCTCGACCTGCGCTGCCGGTATGCCGATGGACAGCCAAGGTAAAACCACTGGCGCCGCCGTTAAAGCGGCCATCGACCTGAGCGAGCAGGATGTTTTACGCCTTGGCGGCGAATACCAACGCTATCGCCTCAACGACTACTGGAGCCCATCGGGCAGCGGCATGTGGCCAAACACCTTCGAGAATATCAACGATGGCCAACGCGACCGCGCCGCGCTGTTTTCCGAGTGGCAGTCGCAACTCAGCGCCGACTGGCTGAGTCTGCTCGGGGTGCGCTATGAAAATGTGCAGAGCGACGCCGGCGATGTACAGGGCTACGGCAACATGATGGGCAACCAGAACGCCGAGGCCGCCGCATTCAATGCCGCCGACCGCCGCCAGACCGACCATAACTGGGATTTCAGCGCCCTTGCCCGCTACAACCACAGCGAACAACTGGATGTCGAGTTTGGCTACGCGCGCAAGGTGCGCTCGCCCAATCTTTACGAACGCTACACCTGGTCGAGTTGGCCGATGGCAGCAACCATGAACAATGCTGTGGGCGACGGCAACGGCTACGTCGGCGATATAGACCTCAAACCGGAAACCGCCAACAGCGTTTCCACCACCTTCGACTGGCACAGCAGTGACCGCCGTCACGAGCTGAAAATCACCCCGTTCTACACCCATGTGGATAACTACATCGATGCGCTGCCTGTTGCGGGCACGACCTGGCTCAACGATAAGTTCAATGTTCTGCAATACGCCAACCAGTCGGCGCGCCTGTACGGCATGGATGTCTCTGGGAAAATGCCGCTGGTTAGCAACGATCTGGGCAACTGGGGCATCAATGGCTTGATCAACTACAGCAACGGCAAGAATCGCGACACGGGCGACGACCTATACAACAGCATGCCGCTCAACGGCAAACTGGCCCTGACTCAGGAAATTGGCGGCTGGAGCAACAGCCTGGAGATGGAGTCGGTGCAGGCCAAGAACAACGTCTCGGATGTGCGCAACGAGGTGCAAACGGCCGGTTACACCCTGTTCAACCTGCGCGCAAGCCACAGTTGGAAGACCGTGCGGGTTGATTTTGGCGTGGAGAACTTGGCCGACAAGTTCTACTACCTGCCCACCGGCGGCGCCTATACCGGCCAAGGCCGAACCATGTCGATGAATGGCATCGAATGGGGCATCGGCGTACCGGGCATGGGCCGCTCGCTGTATACCGGGATTAACCTAGCGTTTTAAACCCATGCTGGCGCTGCTTGGCAGGCAGCGCTTGTGTGCATTTCTGGCTGTGCTACCTTGCCAGCTCAGCCATTGGAATCATCGCCGTGTTTATCGCGCACAACCACTCGCAATCCAAACGTAGCAAACAGTCTAAACCTGTTGGCGACTCGGGCATGCGCGTGTAGAAATCCTTGGATTGAACACCACAAACCCGGTCGCGGACTTCGCCACCGGGTTTTTTTATGGCTTAAATTTGCCTCGCCATCAGGAGTTTCACTATGTTTACCGGCTGTTATAGCGCGCTTATTACCCCGTTTTTAGATCAGCAATTAGATGAAGTGGCGCTGCGCCAGTTGCTGCGCTTTCAACTCGACAATGGCATTCACGGCCTGGTGCCGATGGGTACTACCGGCGAGTCACCCTGTGTCTCGGAGCAGGAGCACAAGCGCGTGATTGAACTGGTGGTGGAGGAAACCGCCGGCCAAGTGCCGGTGATCGCCGGCGCCTGCTCGAACAATCCGCGCGAGGCCATCGCCTATGCGCAATACGCCCAGCGCATCGGTGCCGACGCGGTGCTGGCGGTGGCCGGCTACTATAATCGGCCCTCGCAGGAAGGCTTGTTTCAGCACTTCAAGGCGTTGCATGACGCTACCGACATTCCGATCATTGTTTACAACATTCCACCGCGCACCATCGTCGATATCCAGCCCGAGACCATGGCGCGCATCGCCGAACTGCCTAGAGTGGTCGGGGTTAAGGATGCCTGTGGTGATCTGGCCCGCATCAGCCATGAACGCAGGCATATCAGCAAGCCGTTTAGTTACTTCTCCGGTGACGATATGACCGCGCTGGCCTATAACGCGAGCGGTGGCGCTGGTTGTATTTCGGTGGCGGCTAATGTGTTGCCGGCGCACTGCGCACGTTTGCAGCAGTTAACCGCCGCGCAGGATTTTGCCGCCGCCTTACGCCTGCATGAACAGCTTATGCCGCTGTTTGCCGCGCTGTTTGTTGAGCCTAATCCCGCGGGGATAAAGTATGCCGCGTCGTTGCTGGGCCTGTGCAGCGCCGAATGCCGTTTACCGATGGTGCCGCTGACCGTCAGTAGCCAAGCGCAGATTCGCCAAGCCTTGCAGGGCCTGGGGGTGTTGGCTGAGTGAGGGGGTAGTCAGTGCTTCGGCAGCAATCTTCCGGCAAGGCCAGCGTCGCCTTGGGCGCGGTCTGAAGTTGCGCGCAAAAAGACTTATGCACCTTCCGCTGATTGTTGCAAAACACCTTCAATGTGTTTTTAAACAATCAGTTGGCGGTTCTGATGGCCATCTGCCGGTATTCTGCCCACCGTGTTATCCACAGGCGGTTGATTAGGCCTCGGCCGGTGTCTCGTCGCTGCTAGAGGCGGCGTCGGCCGGTAAGGCGCCGAGGTCGATCTGCGCTTGTTTAACCCAAGCGAAGGCGCGGTCGTTTAACTCGGCGATCGCCCGTGGGCCAGTGCCTTCTGCGTACATCGGTGCGCCAATGACCACGGTGATGGTACCGGCCTGCTTGGCCCAGCCGTGCTTGGGCCAGAAAGCCCCAGCGTTGTGGGCAATCGGTAGCACCGGTAAGTTGGCGTTCACCGCCAGCGCCGCACCGCCGCGGGTGAACTTACCAATCTGGCCCATCGGCATGCGTGTGCCTTCCGGGAAGATCAGCACCCAAGCGCCGGCGGCTAAGCATTCTTGGCCTTGCTTGGCCAATTGCTTGAGGGCCGCCTTGGGGTTGCTGCGGTCGATGGCGATGGGTTTGAGCATGGCCATCGCCCAGCCGAAAAACGGGATATACAGCAACTCGCGTTTAAGCACTTGGCTGAGCGGCTCGAAGTAGCAGGACAGAAAGAACGTCTCCCAGGTGCTCTGGTGCTTGGCCAGAATCACGCAAGGCTGGCTCGGGACGTTCTCGGCGCCTATCACCTGATAGTCGATGCGGAGCATGACTCGGGTCAGCCACACGGCGCAGCGGCACCAGTTCACATTGATAAAGCGGTAGCGCTGGCGGAAGGGTAAAAACGGCGCGATAAACAGGCTGAGGGTGCACCAGAGCAAGGCGCTGAGCCCTAGCAGTAGGTAGAAAAGAAAGGTTTTACCCGCCTGCATGATCGACATAAAAAGCGCTGACCTTATTGGAGGAGTTGCGCCGCAACGGCGGCTAGGTCCTCAAAAATTAACGTGGCGACGGGCAGTTGTTTGCCCAGCGTCCCCTGGCCCTTACCGGTTTTAACTAATACGGGCTGACAGTCGACGGTTACCGCCGCCTGCAGGTCACCCAAACTGTCACCAACAAACCAGATACCTGCAAGGCTTACGTGGTAGTGCGCAGCGATTTGTTCGAGCATGCCGGGTTTCGGTTTGCGACACGCGCAGCCGTCATCCGGGCCGTGCGGGCAATGCACGATCAGGCCAACTTCGCCGCCCTGCTCGGCGACTAACTGGCGCAGACGTTGATGCATGGCATCGAGGGTGGCGAGGTCGTAATAACCACGGGCCAAGCCCGATTGGTTGGTGGCCACCGCCACCGTCCAGCCGGCTTTGCTAAGGTCGGCGATGGCGCGGATGGCGCCGGGCAACGGCAACCATTCGTCCACCGACTTAATGTAGGCGTCGGAGTCGTAATTGATCACGCCGTCGCGGTCGAGAATTAGTAGTTTCATAGACAACCCGTAGGGCGGATTCAGGAGCGCAGCGAACAATCCGCCATTGTGCGCAGCGAACAATGTGCGCTGCGCACAATCCGCC
>JAIETJ010000154.1 GCA_019745275.1 Pseudomonadaceae bacterium
AGTACCAAGACAAAAAGTCCGATGCCATCGATGTGGCCTTTGCCGTTGAAGATGCCGACAAGTTGGCCGCCGCCTTTGGTCTGTCCAGCCTGAACAAACCGACCAGTATCGTTATCTGGACCACCACGCCGTGGACCATTCCGGCTAACCAAGCGCTTAACGTGCATCCGGAATTCAACTACGCACTGGTTGATACCGGTGACAAACTGCTGGTGTTGGCCGAAGCGCTGGTCGAAAGCAGCCTGCAGCGTTACGAGCTACAGGGCGAAGTAATCGCCATCGCCAAGGGTGAGGCGCTGGAGCTGATTCGCTTCCGTCATCCGTTCTATGAACGTTTCGCGCCGGTGTATTTGGCCGATTACGTCGAGTTGGGTGCGGGTACCGGTGTGGTGCACTCTGCGCCTGCCTACGGTGAGGAAGACTTCCGTTCCTGCAAAGGCTACGGCATGGTCAACGACGAAATCCTCAGCCCGGTGCAGAGCAATGGCGTGTATGTCGAGTCGCTGCCGTTTTTTGGCGGTCAGTTTATCTGGAAGGCCAACCCGAACATCGTCGCCAAGCTCGAAGAAGTTGGCAGCCTGCTCAAGCATTCGGTCATCCAGCACAGCTACATGCACTGCTGGCGGCACAAAACCCCGCTGATCTACCGCGCCACCGCGCAGTGGTTTGTCGGTATGGACAAGCAGCCCGATCAAGGCCCAACCCTGCGTGAGCGCGCCTTGGCGGCCATCGAAGAAACCGCTTTTATTCCGGCGTGGGGCCAAGCGCGTCTGCACGGCATGATCGTCGGCCGGCCCGACTGGTGCATTTCGCGTCAACGTAACTGGGGCGTGCCGATTCCGTTTTTCTTGCACAAAGAAAGCGGCGAACTGCACCCGCGTACCATCGAGTTGATGGAGCAAGTGGCGCTGCGCGTCGAGCAGCAAGGTATCGAGGCGTGGTTCAAACTGGACGCCGCCGAATTGCTCGGCGACGAGGCTGGGCACTACGACAAAATCAGCGACACCCTGGATGTTTGGTTCGACTCCGGCACCACCCACTGGCACGTATTGCGAGGCTCCCATTCGCTCGGGCATGCCACCGGGCCTCGTGCCGATCTGTATCTGGAAGGCTCCGACCAGCATCGCGGCTGGTTCCATTCGTCCCTGCTGACCGGCAGCGCCATCGACGGCCACGCACCGTACAAAGAGTTGCTGACCCACGGTTTTGTGGTCGATGAGAACGGCCGCAAAATGTCCAAGTCGTTGGGCAACGTGGTTGCGCCACAGGAAGTCAACGACAGCCTCGGCGCCGACATTTTGCGTTTGTGGGTGTCGTCCACCGACTACTCCGCCGAGATGGCGGTGTCCAAGGTAATTCTGCAGCGCAGCGCCGATGCTTATCGACGGATTCGTAATACCGCACGGTTCTTGCTCTCCAATCTGAGTGGTTTCGATCCGGCCCAGCACCTGCTGCCGCCTGAAGAAATGCTCGCGCTGGATCGCTGGGCAGTGGATCGCGCCTTGCTGCTGCAGCAAGAGATCATCGAAGCCTACGACGGCTATCGCTTCCTCAACGTGTACCAGAAGGTGCACAACTTCTGCGTGCAGGAGCTGGGCGGTTTCTACCTCGACATCATCAAAGACCGCCAGTACACCACGGCCGCCGACAGCACCGCCCGGCGCTCCTGTCAGAGCGCGCTGTACCATATCTCCGAAGCCTTGGTGCGCTGGATTGCACCGATTCTGGCCTTCACCGCCGACGAGTTGTGGCAGTACCTGCCGGGTGCGCGCAATGAGTCGGTGATGCTCAATGGCTGGTACACCGGCCTGAGTGAAATGCCGGCCGAGCTAGAACTGGATCGCGCCTTCTGGGAGCGGGTGATGGCAGTGAAAACGGCGGTCAATAAAGAGCTAGAGAACCTGCGTGCCGCCAAGGCCATCGGCGGCAACCTGCAGGCCGAAGTTACCCTGTACGCCGAAGACGCCTTGGTGGCCGACTTGGCCAAGCTCAGCAATGAGCTGCGCTTTGTCCTGATTACCTCAACCGCCACAGTTGCACCGCTGGCCAGTGCGCCGGATGATGCGGTGGCCACCGAGGTGCCGGGCTTGAAATTGCGCGTGCTTAAATCGAGTCACGCCAAATGTGGCCGTTGCTGGCACCACCGCGAAGACGTCGGTCAGCACGTCGCGCATCCAGAATTGTGCGGTCGCTGCATCGAGAACATCGAAGGCGCGGGCGAGGTGCGGCACTATGCTTAATCAAAAGCGTTTTGGTCGCTTGGCGTGGCTGTGGTTGAGCGTGCTGGTTTTCGTCCTCGATCAGGTCACCAAGGTGTATTTCGAGGATACCCTAAGCCTGTATCAGCAAATCGTGCTGATCCCCGACTACTTCAGTTGGACCCTCGCCTACAACACCGGCGCGGCCTTTAGCTTCTTGGCCGATGCGGATGGTTGGCAGCGTTGGTTCTTTGCCGCCATCGCCTTGGTGGTTAGCGTGGTGCTGGTGGTGTGGCTCAAACGCTTAAAAAGTTACGAAACCCGCTTGGCCATCGCTTTGGCGTTGGTGTTGGGCGGCGCCTTGGGTAATCTGTTTGATCGGGTCGCCTACGGCCATGTGATCGACTTTATTCTCGTGCATTGGCAGAACCGCTGGTATTTCCCGGCGTTTAACCTGGCCGACAGCGCCATTACCCTTGGCGCCGCCATGTTGGTGCTGGATATGTTTAAACCGCAAAAGAGCGCGGAGCTTAGCCATGACTGAAACAATTGCCGCCGGCACTCAGGTGACCCTGCATTTCGCCATCAAGCTGGAAAACGGCGATGTTGTCGACAGCACCTTCGACAAACAACCGGCTACTTTTAGGGTTGGCGACGGCAACCTACTGCCGGGCTTTGAGCAAGCGCTGTACGGGCTTAAAGCCGGTGATAAGCGCAGCTTGCCGATTGCCCCCGAGCAGGGCTTCGGTCAGCCGAACCCGCAAAACGTACAAGTAATGCCGCGTAGCCAGTTCAAAGACATGGAGCTGGGTGAAGGCTTGCTGGTGATCTTCAACGACGCCGCCAATGCCGAGTTACCGGGCATGGTGCAAAGCTTTGACGACAACCAAGTGAGCGTGGACTTCAACCATCCACTGGCCGGCAAAACCCTGAGTTTTGAGGTGGAGATTATTGCGGTGCAAGCGCTGTAACACGGCTGAATGCGCGGCTAGGCGTTTCTCGTAGGGTGGGTTGGCTGCGCAGCGGCGTAACCCACCAGCGGTCTCATGCTTGGTGAGGTTGAGTGCAAATCCCTGATGGCGGATTGTTCGCTGCGCTCCTAGATCCGCCCTCCGTGTTGAATCCGCCTTATCTGAATCTGAGATGTGATGCTCGCCGTAAGTTCCTAGTTGTTTTCGCCTTAGTCAAAACCCCATTTATTTCAGAGGCCCACGCCATGCAGATTAAACTCGCCAACCCTCGCGGCTTTTGCGCTGGCGTCGACCGCGCCATCGAAATCGTCAACCGGGCGCTGGAGGTCTTTGGTGCGCCTATCTATGTGCGCCATGAAGTGGTGCACAACAAATTTGTGGTCGAAGACTTACGTGCTCGCGGTGCCATTTTTGTCGATGAGCTTGAGCAAGTTCCCGACAACTTTATTGTGATTTTTAGCGCCCACGGAGTATCCCAAGCGGTACGCCAAGAGGCGACTAATCGCGGTTTGAAAGTCTTCGACGCCACCTGTCCGCTAGTCACTAAAGTGCATATCGAAGTGGCGCGTTACAGTCTCGATGGTCGCGAGTGCATTCTTATCGGCCACGCCGGCCACCCGGAAGTCGAAGGCACCATGGGTCAGTACGACCGCAGCAATGGCGGTGAAATCTATCTGGTCGAAGACGAAGCCGACGTCGCCAAGTTACAGGTGCGCAACCCTCAAGCGCTGGCTTTCGTCACCCAAACCACTCTGTCGATGGACGACACCAGCCGCGTCATCGACGCCCTGCGTGCCAAATTCCCGGCCATCGGCGGCCCGCGCAAAGACGATATCTGCTACGCCACTCAGAACCGCCAAGACGCGGTCAAGCAACTGGCCAGTGAGTGCGACGTAGTGCTTGTGGTTGGCAGCCCCAACAGCTCCAACTCCAACCGCCTGCGCGAACTGTCAGAGCGCTTGGGCACCCCAGCCTATCTGATCGATGGCGCTGAGGACTTACAGTTGGAATGGTTCGATGGAGTCCAGCAAATCGGCATCACCGCCGGTGCCTCGGCCCCTGAGGTGCTGGTGCGCGGCGTTATCACGCAGTTACACGCTTGGGGGGCGAATGGAGCGGATGAGCTACAGGGGCGGGCGGAGAATGTGACCTTCTCGATGCCTAAGGAGTTAAGGGTTAAGCCGCTGTAAAGCATACGAGCATAAAAAGGCCGACTTATAAGTCGGCCTTTTTATTACCTTTGGCGGTTACCAGCAGTCTTGCCATGTCAGGGTGCCGCTCTCACCTTTAGTGCCGCGACTGTCGAGGGTCAGATTGCCGCATAGTAGATCTCCAACCTGTGCCCCGGCCATTGTTGCGGTGAGCTCTACACAGTTACCAATAACTGCACCAGCGCATGCTGCAGCTGCGATGTTGTAGCGACCCTCGTTCGACGGCACGGGTGCATTAGCTGCAACTCCATAAGCCAGACCGCCCGCCCCCGCACCAAGATTAGCGGTGTAAGTCTGTCCGACTGAAAAGAATCGCTCTTGGGCCTGCATAACTTCCATTAGCTTAGCCATACCGTCTGCGCGACCTGAGCGCAGAACGTAGCTCTGGTAGCTTGGGAAGGCTATCGCGCTAAGAATGCCGATGATTGCTACCACAATCATCAGTTCAATCAGGGTAAAGCCCGACTGTTTCATTAATTCTCTCTCCAGTAGGTGGCTTTAACAGCATCGTTGGTGCGGCAAGCCTCTACGCCGGCGATGCACTCCTCGCGGTTAACCTCGGTACCTGTCAACACGGTAGGTATACCGTCGGAAAGAATAACCGATGGAGTTGGTGGAATACCTGAACGCTTGAGAATAAAGCTGCGTATTGGAGTTTTCGTTCCAGCCACGTCCTTAACATAGATTGCGCTGGCATCGATCAGGCTCATGGCATAGGTTCTGCCCTTGCCAACGTCTGAACCGCAGGTTGAGGTGGGAGCTCCTCCTGTGGGGCTGAACGTGCTGAAAAATACCGAGCCGCGAAATGACAGTGAACTCGAGAGAACTTTTTCACCTTTAGGCAAGCGCAGAAAGAACCCTTTACTTGCATCAAGTAGTGATACGTTGGGGGTGTAGCTGTCGCCGGGCGTCAAGAGCGCATATTTAACATTGATGTCGGCACGTAACTTGGGCAAGCCAGTAGTTGGGTTGCTAGCGTTAGCAAGGGCTAGATCAACCAAATACTGATAAGCCGCAAAGGCTGTCAACCCCGCTGGAGCGACGCTGGCACGCGCAGCTATTAGCTGTGGTGAAGTTAGCGATGGGCTGCCGCTGTAAAGTTGCGCGGCCAAAACATTCGCTTCTGATTTTAAACTCACCGCAGAGGCCGTTAACGCTGTTACTTGAGCCTGTAGGCTATTTACCAATGCAGTTGAGGATGCATTGTTATTGGCCTCAGCCTGCAGAAGTGCGCTTCTGGCAGTTTCGTCTAGTGCTATAAGCCCCGGTATGGATGGCTCGCTGCCAAGCGCAGGCAGGTCAATGCTGGTTTTTAGAGCGTTCAACGCTAAGGTCAGGTCGCTGGCGATAGTGGCTGGAGTCGCACCGCTCAGCGTGGCTAAGACGTTGTTTAACTGCGCAACAACTGCTGTTGGGGTGCCGCTATTGAAATCAGTGCGTTTGGTCGCGCCCGGTAGCGCGAGATAATCGGCGCGCCGAGTATTTAGCTCTGCTTCCATGCCTGGAATAAGGTCTGAGTCGAAGTCTGGATCGGCTTTGGCGGCAATAATTGCGGTTTCTTGATCGCTTACCGAGCTGTACGCGGAGTCAAGGGCTGCTTGAAAGTTAATAAGCTTCTGATACTCCGAAGCAAATTGGCTGGTTAGTGAGGCGGTGTAAAGAGCAATGCTGTCATCGGTGACCGCGTTATCGCGTGCCGTTGTGGCCGCAGTGAGGGCGCTAACGGCGGTGTCGCGAGCGGCCAGTTTTAACGCGGTATTGGCAGCCGAAGCGGCCGCGGTAGCTGCAGTAACGGCGATTAACGTCGTATCCGGTGGTACCGCCGCTAGGGCGGCAGCCGCAGCGCTTGCATCGGCATTACTGATGGTTTGTGCAAGGGCATATTCGGAATTAGCAGCATCTTTGTTGAATTGTGCTGCGCTGTTGGCGAGTTCTAGGGCTGTTGCATCGGTTGCGTCAGCCACTGCTTGTGCATTAACTCGGGCTTGCTCAACTGCAATTAATACTTCTTGGGCGCGGGCCAGGCTGTTTTGTAGCAGGCTTTGTTGCGCAGACTCTAGCGTGTGTTCGGCAAGGTACGGTGAGCCCTCGGCAATGGCGTCAATCTGCTTTTGTTTAGCGTTTGCATCGCTGAACGCTTGGTTTGCGGCATTCTGTTTTGCCGTATGACCGATTGATTCCTTGTAGTTGGTAAAGTTTGTTTGGGCGTTACTGAGCGCTAAATTGAGCGCTGTGATTTGCCCCTCTAGCGCTGCAATGTCCGCAAGAATTCCAGCGGTTGCAGGGGCGCTTAAGTTGACACTGGTGACGTCGGTTAAGTCGCCTTCGACAACGCTCGTGTAGCTGGCGGGCTTGGTATAAACATCGCTATCGCGTAGTACGTAAAAACGGTCGTTGGTGTCTTGGTTCAGTGGGCTCTCTCTGAAGCCGGCGCCGATGGATACGGTGAAGTAGGTTTTGCCGCCGCGCTCGCGAATGAGAGCTACGTCCGGTGAGCTGAAGAAGCGCCGATTGTCGGCGACGGTGCTGCCCGCAAGGCTGGCAAAACGGCCCCCTGTCGCAAATGCGTTAGCTCCAATGGCTGCGCCGCCAGTATTCTCGCTATTAAAGTCAAAGCGAAACACTTGGCCGCGCAAGTCTGATGCGTAGGCAATGTCAATCAAACCGTCGCCATTGATGTCAACCAAGGTCGGGTCGGCGGGCATGCTGTTGGTCATCAGGGGGATGTTTAACTGGGCACCGCTGTTGCTGGCATGCCAGATAAGCTCGCCGGTGTCGGCGTTGGCTACATACAGGCTGTTACCAATGTCGTCATTTTTAGGAATGTTGGTGCCGACATTGTCTTGGTCCAAGTCATAGCCGCCGGTGAAAATCAGTACTTTGGTTTCGACGCCATTGACTTTCAGCTTGGCCAGTTTTGGGGCCGAAAACGTGCGGCCCAGTTTGGCGTAGCCGGTGGTGAAGCCTGTTGCAGCATTAGTGTAATTACCGCCGACCAGCGTTTGCTCTGGACCTTTGATAACCCATTTCAATGTAGGTGCGTTGATGTTAAGTACATCGAGCGCGTAATAGTTACTGCCGCCACGACGCATGCCGGCATATAAGTAGGCTTTGTTCAATGAGCGGGTTTTTGAAACTGAATTAAGCGCGCTGTATTCGGTCCAGAGATTAATTTGGCCGTCGATACCGTAGCGCTTGTTAGCTGCGCCCTTTGCGTCTTTAAAGTAGTCGCCAGGATTTTTTAATAATTCTTTTGGAATAAAGGCAAACTTCTCAGAGCCATCACTTGGATCAATTGCATGAATGAAGCCTTCGTTGTCACCGAAGAACATATACAGCTGTTCTGGAGATACTTGGTAATCCGGATCTGAGGGCGGCTTTTGCGAATTGCCCACGCGGACCAAGTTTTCGTCTGTGGTGTAGGCAACAAGTTTGGGTTCATTATGCAAAACGTCGCCAACTTTAAGTCGGGCGCTATTGTCAGTATTTTTACCTCGCGCCCAGTTAATAAATGTTGTCCGTTCTGCTGGGCTCGCTGCGCCGAGCAGTGCGCTGGTTACACTTGTATTGGCGTCGTTTAGAGGGGCAAGTGTGGCTGAGGCGGTTGATCCTGGGAGGCGATCGGCGCTGGTCCAAGTCAATACAGTGCGGCTGTCTGGAGTTAGTAATTGCGCGGCTACGCCGCCTTTGGCAACGTCTTTACCGTCTGCGTTTGACCAAAAGCTAGAGGAACTGTCACTGAAGAAGCCTGTCGCATCATCAATTGCGGCATTGCCATTTTTATCGACAATTAATGGGTTGTTGCTGGCGTCTTTGCCGAGTTTGTAGCGTTTTACGTTGCCGGGCCAGCGAGTGCCTTCTGCCGGGCGAAATAGCGCGTAGTAGAGGTCGTTGCGATAACCTAGGTTGTTGAATGCGCTCACTGCAACGCTGGGTGCTGCGAAAGAGGTATTATCAGCAGTAATGTCGACGATGATGGCTTTAAGTGCGTCGGTGAGGCCGCTAACGTTGTTGGATGTGTAATAGCTTCCGCCACCAGCCGCCGCTGCATTTTGAAGTAATGGAAGATTTATGGCGAAGCCAATAAAGTGTGAGGTAACAGTTTGCTTGCGATTGGTCGGATCGGAAAATACAGGGCTTGGAAATAAATCTTGGTTAGCCATGTACTCGGCAAGGTGCGGTAAGCATTGGCCCTGGCCAGTTCCGCAGCTGGCTGCGGTGTATAGAGTATTTTTGCCTGTTACTAGAGTTTTTACACGAGAATTTGCATTTACATCGTTGGTTGGTGCGCCGTCGGTCACGTAAATAATATGGTTTTTTTGACAGCTGTGCTCAATGGGTGTTTTGTACTGTTCACCACCACCAACGCGGGAGGTAATAACGCTTTTATTGCCATAAAGCCGGTTTTGTCCGGTCATGTATAGGTAGGCTTCGTAGTAAGTTTCTAGCAAGGGCGTGTTGTCATCCGCACCAATGCCGTTAACTATGGTTTTCATTGCTGCAGCATTGGCATTAGTAAGTCGTTCTACTGGGCTTAAAACATAGCCGCCATTATTTGTGTCGTTGGTGTTGGTGTTAAAACGCATGAATCCAACGTTGACATCTTCTTTTACTTTTATTTGATCAATTAAGTTGTTTACCACGCTTCTAAGTACTTGGATGCGCGTCTGTGTTGGAGTCGTGCCGCTTACTGATGAGCTCATGGAGCCAGACGAGTCAAGCACGAACAGTATGTTCGGACGCACTTGTTGGTCTGCGGGTAGGTCTTTGGGGACGTATATTTCGGTGTCGTCGGCGAGGGCAGTCTGTAGTGTTAGTACGCTGTAAATAAAAGCCCCGGCACCGAGAGCTACGGGTTTAAATAATTTCACGGTGATTCTCCCGGTGATGATTAGTAAATGGTAAATTTAATAATTTTGTTGGGGGCTTGATTGATTACGGTGATAAGTCCTGACCAGTCTGCTTTTTTACCAATTTCCTCGATTTGATAGTTTTTGTTACCAATATATAGTTCGGTGTTTTTATCGAATGTCAGCGTTTCAGGTATGCAATCAGGGCAGCGGGAAGCAATTACTCGGCCCAGGTTTTCGCTGTTAGGGCTCCAGTTGACAATAAAATGGTCAACCTCAAAAGCTTCAATAAGGCGCTCTGTAGTTTTTTCTTCTGCTGCGCAGTACGCGGAAAAAATTAGTGTGGCAGCAAGTATGTATTTGATTGGCTTCATGTCGGTTTCCTCACTTTGCTGCTTCGTAGGTGATGCCTTGGGTTTGGGATGAGTTTGCCGTGCCCAAAGCGGCGACTGTTTGCATTTCAAAGTGTAGGCAGGTGAATTTTTCTGCACTTGAGCCTGTGCAGGGCAGTTCTACTGCAAAGAGAACTTGGCTGGACTGAATCGTTACGCCTCGATTAGCTGCGAGGGGTTGTGGTTCTCCAGCCGTTTTGGGAAGCGAGGCTGCATCTGCTGCGGCATTCGAAATTTTAGGTTTATCCTTGGCAAGCAGCAGAGGAGCGCGTAATGCTACGCTCGTATTAAATTCCAACATGTGCGAACGAAGTTCGCTTTGGGCTTGTTGAAACATCTGATTGCCAAATTGCGTGTTGCTGGTCATGCGCTCTTCAAATGTTGCAAAACGCATTGCAGTAACGCCGGCAGCGGTCATTACCAGCAGGAAAATTAATGCAACTATCAAGGTTGCGCCCGTTTGTCCCGCAGGCGGTGAGTATATGCTTTGCATGCGGGTGGCCTCAGTCGGTATTTTTAAGTTGAATGGTGGTGGTAAATATTTGTCTGCTACGACGGTCATTGCCTAGATCTGCGACAGTCAGGGGCGCTGCATCGAGAAGTGCGAACTGGCGGGTGGCTGGAGTTGCGTCGGTGGTTATAACCGAGTTGGCGAGTACTGATATTCGCACGGATCGCACATCTTGCCAGTCGCTTAAATTCAAGCCCACGCGCTCTGCGGATACATATTGGTTAGCGCTGCGCGAGTCACCTCCGGTGCTGATGCCATAAAGCACTTGCATGCTGTCAATACCATCAACAAGTACTCCGGAAGTAAAGACTTCAGGTGTTGCTAAGTTGGCGGTTCGGCAGCCAAGCGCTGCTGGAGTTACACCCGCGTCTGGGCTAGGGATAATATAAAATTGGTTAATGATTAGAGTAGCGTCCGCAATTGGGTTGCCAAGGCAGTCACGCCTTGTGCCGTCGACAAGTGGCGGCTGCATAATAAAGCTGACGCGGTCACTTCGATTGCCGCCGCCGTCGTTAGTGCATAATTCAGTAGGTGTTGCAGTTGGGTCTGGATTTGGACACAAATTGCGCACAAGTGGTAATGGTTTGTTGCCGGTATAAATAGGCTCTATGTAGCCGGCAAGACGCGCACTGCGCGACATAAAGTCTAGTGCAAAACGGCCATTTTCTTGCATGCGGGCCATGGCTTCGTTGGCGTTATAGGTTTGCTTGCTGGAGAGAAAGACCTGAATAATCCCAGTCATTAAGATTAGGCCGAGCACCAGTGCAACCATTAGCTCTACAAGTGATAGGCCTTGTTGATGGCGCAAGTTAATGTGCTTGCTCATCGCACCACCTCCACAGTGCTTGTATTTGATATGTGTTCCCCAGCGCCTTTAGCGTTGTCGGCTTTGCCGAGCCAGAACCCAGTAATATTCACGGGTCTTGCTGCGTCAGCAACGTTGCTAACTACGGTTAGTGTGATTGCGTCGGCTGGTGCGATGATGAAGTCGCGGCCAGTGAAGCGTCCGTCTATTGTGTTGAACCCCGCAATGGCGGAGTAACTGCATTGCGCTTCCCAGCGATCAAAGGCCGCCATCTGGGCTGCGTTGCAGTCGGTGGCATTTACTTTTGCCGCGGTGGCGGGGTTATAAAAATCCGCGCAGCGTTGTAGAGGCACTGCTGCACAAGCGGGGGCCGCCGCATAGTTGGCGGCTGTGCCGGCGGGATTGGCGCGTATACGCTCGGCAATGTCTTGCAAGATCCAAGTCGACTGAGAGCGCTGGGCGCTGTCTGATGAGCCTTGCAGTGCATTTAGCTGTAAAGCAGCCATGCCGAGCATGCCAACGGCAAACACCAATAGGGTTATTAGCACCTCTATTAGTGAGCTACCAGTTTCCAAGTGATGATGTTTAAACATGTTGGCGTCCTTTAGCATGCAGTGTCACGAGTAACTTTTCTGACCGTGGCGCGGCCAAGAGGGCTGATGTCGATGCAGCGAGCATCGGCGCCAGTGATTTTTAACTTTGGCGAAGTGATGGTGAAGTTGCGGACGCCATTGCAGTTTGGGCAGGTGCCGTCGCGTCTAAAAAAGAGTACTAGGCCACCGCCGGATTGTAGAAAGTTACTGCTAAGGTTTACGCTTTTAGCTGCATCAAAATTACGCAGCCGATCTGGGTCAGTGCAGTTGCTCATGGCTGTCGCGCCGCTATCTGGGCCTACGCACCAGCCGTCACTCCAGCCGGTGCCGGCGTTGGTTGCTGGCAGAACGGCGATATCAATGCCCTGCTTGACTGCTTCTGAGCGCGCTAGAGCCAGCGCGAGCATCAGTTCACTTGCTTGGCCGCTAACGCGCTGTCGAGTCACGAAGTCACTCATGGCTGGAGCCGCAAAGCCGAGGATGATGCCCAGGATTGCTAACGTAACCATCAGTTCTATAAGGGTGAAGCCTTTGACTTTAAGCATGGCTGCTCTCTTGGAGGATCTTTCATGGTAATGCTCGGGCTTAGTGCGTGGCTACTCAAGCTGAAGGGGATGATTGGCGTGTTTGTTAGGTTAAAAGGTTGCTTATGGTGGGCAGTCTTCAGTTTGGCGGGCTGAGCGGGTTCGTCCTTGACGATTGATAATAAGCTGTAAGCTCTCGGTGAGCCCCGGATGGCACTGGGTAAAGGTTCCGTTGCTGACAAAAGTGCTGCCGGTTGAGTGGAAGTGAATAGAGTTGTTGGGTCGCATGCCGCGCCAGTGGGTGCGAACTTTTTCAGGCATGTCGATGCGGCTTAATAGCTGATCTTGTGCATCTAGTGCGCGGTTGCCATTGGCGTCGGTGAACTCACTGATGCTGCCTTGCCAGTTGCTCAGGCAGCGGTTGTCGTCCGCCAGTGCGCACAAGGTGATGCGGGTTCTCAGGGTGAGTGCGTCTAGGCGTGCCTTGACTATTAACAAGTGCAAGTCGCTTTGGCTGGTGCTTAATCGGTATTTGGCCACTAGGCCGATGATCGGGGTGGCGGCAGCACACAAAATTGCGCTGATGCTTAGGGCTGTTAGCAATTCGAGTAGGCTTATGCCTTGAGATTGTTTGCGGTTCATCCTGAACGCCTTATTTATCCATGTTGGCTCAGTCAGTATGGTTGGCGTTAGATATGCCGCTGGGCCGTATGTGCGGCACTTTTTGTAGGCCATAGGCTTGGGAGGTTGTAGGCGTGCGTCGAGTTTGTGTTGTTGGTGGTGGAGTGATGGGGCTGCTTACGGCGTTATTGGCGGCCGACCAGGGTTTTTCTGTGAGCTTGGTGGAGCAGCAGGCCGTGGGACGTGAAGCTTCTTGGGCCGGAGGGGGGATTGTTTCGCCGTTGTATCCGTGGCGCTACAGCCCGGCGGTGACGGCGTTGGCGCATTGGTCGCAGGATTTTTATCCGGGGTTGGCGCAGCGGTTGTTGGCCGATACCGGGGTTGATCCTGAGGTGCATGTGACGGGCTTGTATTGGTTTGATTTGGAGGATCAAGCCGAGGCCTTGGCGTGGGCGGCGCGTGAGGGTCGGCCGCTGGCTGAGGTGGATATGGCCGAGGCGTATGCCACCTTGCCCATGTTGGCGGCGGGCTTTCGCCGTGGGTTGCAGATGTCGGGCGTGGCCAATGTGCGTAACCCGCGTTTGGTGCGTGCGTTGCGACAAGCGCTGTTGCAGATGCCGAATGTCACGCTGCATGAGCATTGCCCTGTTACTGGCTTTGTTCGCGACGGTGCGAGGATCTGCGGGGTACAGACGGCGCAGGGTGAAATGCTTGCAGATCAAGTGGTGTTGGCTGCTGGTGCCTGGAGTGCGCAGTTATTAAATACACTGGATATTGCTTTGCCGGTCGAGCCGGTCAAGGGTCAGATGATTCTGTATAAGTGCGCTGCCGATTTTCTGCCGAGCATGGTCTTGGCTAAGGGGCGGTACGCGATTCCGCGCCGGGATGGGCATGTTCTGGTTGGTAGTACTTTGGAGTTTGCAGGCTTCGATAAGACTCCAACCGATCCTGCGTTGGCGAGTCTTAAGGCTTCTGCCGAGGCGTTGCTGCCTGCCTTGGCGCATGCTGAGGTGGTGGGCCATTGGGCGGGGCTGCGGCCGGGCTCACCGGAGGGTATTCCCTTTATCGGGCCGGTGCCGGGGCACGCCGGCTTGTGGCTTAACTGCGGGCATTACCGTAACGGGCTGGTGTTGGCTCCGGCCAGTTGTCAGTTATTGGTTGACCTGATGCTGGGATGTGAGCCGATCGTTGATCCCGCGCCTTATGCGCCGGCGGCACGCTTGGGCGCTGTTTAGCTGGCTTGTTGGGTTGCGCGGCGTTCGGGGCTGGTTGCGGCGGGCGCTGTATCAAGTATCCCGATGGCGCAGCGCTTATCCAAGCTCGAGTTTACAGGCCGTTCATCCTAGTCGATGCCGAGTTTCTTCAAGCGGTAGCGCAGTGAGCGGAAAGTCATGCCTAGGCGCTCGGCGGCGGCGGTGCGGTTCCAGCGGGTTTCTTCCAGTGCTTGCTCGATCAGCTTGCGTTCGATGCTTTCGAGGTAGTCCTCCAGGTTGTCGATGCCGGCGAGGCTGATTTCACCGGACTCGCTGCTGCTGACGACTTCCGCGAGGCGCAGGTCGCTGGCTTGGATTTGTTCGTTCTCACACAGGGTGTAAGCGCGCTCCAACATGTTTTCCAGTTCGCGCACGTTGCCGGGGAAGCGGTAGTTTTTCAGCTTGGCCAGTGCGTCCGCGCTTAGGGTTGCGCAGGCGAGGCCGCTGCCTTGGGCTAGGCGGGTGAGCATGCGGCTGGCCAGTAGCGGGATGTCGTCGCGGCGCTCGCGCAACGACGGCACGCACAGCTCAATCACGTTCAAACGGTAGTAAAGGTCTTGGCGAAAGCGTCCGGCCGCGACCTCGCTGGCGAGATCTTTGTGAGTGGCGCACAGCACGCGCACATCGACGATTAGCTCTTGTTGGCCGCCGACGCTGCGCACGGCTTTCTCTTGAATGGCGCGCAGCAGTTTGACTTGCATGGCCAGTGGCAGGTCGGCGACCTCATCCAAAAACAAGGTGCCGCCGTTGGCGGCTTGAAATAAGCCCTGTTTGTCTTCGATGGCGCCGGTGAAACTGCCTTTTTTATGGCCGAAAAACTCGCTTTCCATTAACTCGGAGGGAATCGCCCCGCAGTTGACCGGTACGAAGGGTTTCTCCAGGCGCGGGCCTTGTTCGTGGATGAGGCGGGCGACCAGCTCTTTGCCGCTGCCAGACTCGCCGCTGATGTACACGGGGGCTTGGCTGCGGGCGAGCTTGCTGATTTGTGCGCGCAGGGTGCGCATTGGTGGGGTGTCGCCCAGCAGTCGGTCGTCGACGCTGCGCTCATCGCCGCTGGCTGTGCCTAAGCGCAGGGCGCTGTTGACCAGTTCACGCAGGCGCGTCAGGTCAACCGGTTTGGTTAGGTAGTCAAAAGCGCCGGCCTTGAGTGCGTTGATCGCGGTGTCGAGGCTGCCGTAGGCGGTGATCATCGCCACCGGTACATGCGGGTGGCGTTGTTGAATGTGTTGCACCAACTCTAGGCCTGTGCCGTCGGGCAGGCGCATGTCGGTTAGGCATAAGTCAAACGGCTCGCGGGCTAACCACTCGCGGGCTTCTTTGACGTCGCGAGCGCTGCGCGTGTCGAGCTTCATGCGGCCGAGGGTGATTTCCAGCAGTTCGCGGATATCGGGTTCGTCATCGACGATCAGGGCTCTCTGCCGGCTCATGCTTAACTCAACTTACGGGGGTGGGCGAAGGTGATGCGAAAACAACTGCCGCCAGCGTCGCGCTGTTGGTAGTCCAAGCGTGCTTGATTGCTTTCGCATAGCTCGCGGGAGATATACAGGCCCAAACCGGTGCCTTTGGTGTCGGTGGTGAAGAAGGGCTCAAAGATACTCTGAAGTTGCTCGGGCGGCACGCCGGGACCGTCGTCGAGCACTTCGAGTACCGGTAACTCGCTGTCGCTGTCGCGAAACAGGTTCAGCCATATTTGGCTCTGCGAGTGTTTTTGGCCGCTGTAGCGCAAGCCGTTCTGCACCAGATTAGTCAGCACTTGGGTGAGTTGATGAGGGTCCATGCGTGTTTGCAGGCTGCCGCTGCAGGTTTGCAGGTGCAGCATGTGTGAGCTGGGCGCGCGACTGCGGTATTCGCTGGCAAAGCGGTGCAGCCAGTATTTTAAATCGAGTAGTTGCGGCTCGGCTTGACGCCTGCGCGACAGTTGCAGGACGTTTTCGATCACCTGATTCATGCGGCGCGAGTGGTCTTGGATGATCTGTGCCAAACGGCGGTCGCCACTGGGTAGTTCTTCTGACTCCTGCAATAGCTGGGCGGCATGGCTGATGGCGCCGAGCGGGTTGCGGATTTCATGGGCAATACCGGCGGTTAGCCGGCCCAGTGAGGCTAGTTTTAGTTGCTGGGCTTGTTGGGCGATTTGCGAAATGTCGTCGAGAAATACCAGTGTGTCGAGCTGCTCGCCGCGTTGCAGGGGCACAAAGCTGGGTTGCAATAACGGGCCGTTACTCAGCGGTTGCAGGCTCTGTGGGCGCAGCGTGGGATTGTGTCGCCATTGCTGCAGGCTCTTAATCAATTCAATGCAGTGCGGGTCAAGCACCTTGCCTTGCAGGTGTGCATGGCCCAGCAGGCTGAGTGCGCCGGGGTTGGCCATGAGTACACGGTGCTGCGGGTCGAGCAGTAGAATGCCGGTGCGCATGCGCTGCAAGATCAAACTGTTCAGTGCTTCGAGGTTGGCCACGGCGTTGGCGCGCTGTTCGGCGAGGGTTTCACTCTGTTGCAGGCGGCGGGTTAGACCTTGCAAAAACAGCGCAGCGGCAAAGCACAGGGCGCCGAGCGCGCCAGCCTGTAAGTACTGTCCGCTGGCGGCGGGGCGGCTGATGCTTAGGTAAAAGGTTAGATAAATCATGCCACTGGCTGCTATTGCCGCAATCAGCAGGCCGATGCGTCCGCGTAGCAGAATATTGGCAATTGCCACCGCGACTATCAGCAGGTTGCCGAGCCCGCTGGGGCTGCCGCCGACAGCATAAAATAGGGTTGAGAGCAGCAGTACGTCGAGCAGAGCGACGCTGAATATTTGCAGCACGTTTTTGGGTTTGCGCACTAACGCGGCGAACACCAGATTACTGCCCAGATAGCCCCAACTGACGTAGGCAAAGAGTTTGGCGTTGACCAGGTCGAGCACTTGCGTGTCGATCTCGGCGTAGCTCAGGCCCACTAGCGCGAGACCAATGACCACTCGATACAGGTGGTAAAGCCTGAGAATGCGTAGGCTTTGGTTGTCGCTGAGCTGGCTGTGGTTATTGCTCACTGTGACCGGGGCCTTGCTGTAAGTGGGCTTGGCTGCAGTAATAGAGCTGGTCTGCGCTAATGGCTAGGCGCTGGGGTACATGCACGCCGCAGTGTGCGCAGCGTTGCATAGGTTCGCCGGCGACCTCGGTGGGTTTGGCGATTGCAGTGGGCCGGCGACTCTTGCGCCACAGCCAGATGACGGTGCCAATTAACGCGGCAATAAGCACTAGGCGTAGCAGCATGGGGCGGCCTTTTTCAATGAGTGTCGCTCAGTTTAGCTAAGCGTCTGGTGCCAGCACAAAGGTTAATGAGCTGGGCCGATGCGGTTTTGCGGGTGCGGCGATTTGGCTTCTGTGCGGCCAATAAAAAGGGAGGCCTACAGCCTCCCTTTTTATGTTTGCCCTAGCGTTTAGTCGAACACACCAAAGGTCATGTAGCTCCAGACCGAGCGGCTGCCAGAGCTTTTTTCGCTTTGTGGGGCTTGTTCTTCGGTTGCTGAGCCATCTTTGTTTTGCGGCTGCAACTCTTCAGGGATTGCGTCAACGGCGCTTTCATATTGGCGCTGAATATCTTGGCTGGCACGGGTTTCGCCCGGCGGTAGTGGTGCGTCGCTCTCTAACATGCCAAGTGTGGCTTTGCTTAACCAGCTGCGGTTGTCCGCTTCGGCTTCGCTGGCAACAAACTGGCCGTCGACAAGATTTGCCGAATCTGGATAGTTGAGTTTGAGTACCTCGAGGCTGGTGGCGGCTAGGTCAGTTAGCCCAAGGCGCTGGTAAGCATCAATCATTAGGGCGAGACCATCGGCCACTGCTGGGGTTTCTTGGAAGTTTTCTACTATATAGCGGCCGCGGGTAGCTGCCGCCACGTACGCCTGGCGCTTAATGTAGTAGTGGCCGACGTGAACCTCGTAAGCTGCCAACAGGTTGCGCAGGTAAATCATCCGCTCTTTAGCGTCGGGTGAGTAGCGGCTGTTGGGGTAGCGACTGGTTAGCTGGGCAAACTCGTTAAAGGAGTCGCGGGCGGCACCGGGGTCGCGCTTGGTGAGGTCCAGCGGCAGAAAGCGCGCCATGAGGCCGCGGTCCTGCTCAAACGAGGTTAAACCCTTGAGGTAGTAGGCGTAATCTACGTTGGGGTCTTGCGGGTGCAGACGAATGAAGCGTTCTGCAGCTGATTTGGCCGCTTCAGGCTCAATGCTTTTGTAGTAAGCGTAAATCAGGTTGAGTTGCGCTTGTTCGGCGTAGCGGCCGAATGGAAAGCGAGACTCCAAAGCTTTGAGCTTGCTGACAGCGCTGGCGTAACTGCTGTTGTCGAGGTCGTCTTGGGCTTGCTGATAAAGCTCAGTTTCGCTGAGGTTTTCATCCACTGTGTCGGTGGATGAGCAGGCCGCGGTGAGTCCGAGGATGGCGATCAGCAGCAGGTGTTTCACGTGCATGGCGGCTTGCGTCCCTGTTACGGCTGGCTGTCTTGAGCGCAGTCGTCCTGTTATGATGGGCGTCCCTATGCGGGGACAAAGTTTCCTATTTAACCACAAGCGTGCAGCTGAAACCAAAAGCTACACGCCCTTCGCAGCAGCCCATGCCTGAAATTATCCAACATAGTGCAGAAATTCCGTCCAGTTTAGGCGGTCAGCGCCTCGATCAAGTCGCCGCGCAACTCTTTGATGAGTTTTCCCGCTCGCGCCTGACCGTCTGGATTAAAGAAGGTCGCTTAACCGTTGACGGTGTGGTCGTGCGCCCGCGCGACATCGTCCATGGTGGCTCAGTGCTAACCTTGTCGGCCGAGCAAGAAGCCCAAGGTGAGTGGATTGCCCAAGACATCGCGCTGGATATCGTCTATGAGGATGATCAAATCTTGGTCATCAATAAGCCGGCGGGTTTGGTTGTGCATCCCGCGGTGGGTCACGCGGATGGCACCCTGTTAAATGCCTTGTTGTTTCACGTGCCTGATTTAGTCAACGTGCCGCGTGCCGGCATTGTCCATCGACTGGACAAAGACACCACTGGTTTGATGGTCGTGGCTAAGACCCTACAAGCGCAGACTAAGCTGGTCGACCAACTGCAAAAACGTTCAGTGAGCCGCATTTATGAGGCGATCGTGATTGGTGTGATTACCGCTGGTGGCAAGATCAACGCACCTATCGGCCGGCATGGCCAGCAGCGCCAGCGCATGGCGGTGATGGAAGGCGGTAAAGCAGCCATCAGTCACTACCGGGTGTTGGAGCGTTTCCGTTTGCACACCCATACAAGGGTCAAGCTAGAAACCGGTCGTACTCACCAGATTCGCGTACACATGTCGCATATCAACTTTCCGTTGGTCGGCGACCCAGCTTACGGTGGGCGCTTCCGTATTCCTCCGGCGGCCAGCCAAACGTTGGTGCAGTCGCTTAAGGACTTTCCGCGACAAGCCTTGCATGCGCGCTTTCTTGAGCTCGATCACCCGACCACTGGTGTGCGGATGAAGTGGCAGGCGGCCTTGCCGGACGATTTCGTCTGGTTGCTGACCTTGCTGCGTCAAGACCGCGAAGCCTTTATCGGCTGATCGGGGCTTACTAATGAGCGCTTGGCCTGCTGACTGGCTGCTGCCCGACTGGCCTGCGCCGGCGCAGGTTAAGGCCTGTGTAACCACCAGTGCTGGCGGCGTCAGTTTGGCGCCGTTTGCCAGCTTCAACCTCGGCGAGCATGTCGAGGATCAGCCCTCTGCCGTAGCCAGCAATCGTCAGCGTCTGCATGATGCTATTGGCTGTGCGCCTGCCTGGTTACGCCAGGTGCATGGTGTGCAGGTGGTGCGGGCCGATGCGACTCAAGTACTGGAGGCGGATGCCAGTTATGCCTCGGGCGGCGGCGTGGCCTGTGCGGTGCTGACAGCCGATTGCTTGCCGGTGCTGTTCTGTGATCGTGCCGGCACTAGGGTGGCGGCTGCGCACGCCGGTTGGCGCGGCCTGGCCGGTGGCGTGCTGGAAGCCACGGTACAAGCTATGGCATTACCTCCTGAGCAATTGCTGGCCTGGCTTGGTCCGGCAATTGGCCCGGCCGCCTTTGAGGTGGGCGACGAGGTGCGCGAGGTGTTTGTCGCCGCTCATCCGCGCGCGGCGAGTGCCTTTGTGCCGAGTCGCAATGCTGGGCGCTTTATGGCCGACATTTACGCCTTGGCGCGTATACGCTTGGCCGCCTGTGGCGTGGCGGCGGTGTATGGTGGTGGCTTTTGCACCGTTAGCGATCCGCGTTTTTACTCCTATCGCCGCGCCGCACGCACCGGTCGTTTTGCGTCGTTGGTCTGGCTGGTTTAGTTCGTTCTAGTCGCCTCGGTGCTGCTCAGTACGTCAGCGACTGACCTATATCAAGTCATCCGGCCTTGAATCGCCGAGAATCATCCTTATCTAGATTGGTATACCCGCAGGCGTTTACGCGATTTGCGCCGGCCTGCTCGCAGATAAAGGATGAACGCTATGCGCATCGATCGTTTAACCAGCAAGTTGCAACTGGCTTTGTCCGACGCCCAGTCCATGGCGGTCGGGCTTGACCATGCGGCGGTTGAACCTTTGCATTTACTCCAAGCGTTGCTGGAGCAACAGGGCGGCTCGATCAAGCCCTTGCTGATGCAAGTGGGTTTTGCGGTGCAAGACTTGCGGCAAACGCTAGGCAAGGAGTTGGATCAGCTGCCGAAGATTCAGAGCCCGACCGGTGACGTTAACCTGTCGCAGGATCTGGCGCGCCTGCTTAATCAGGCTGATCGGCTGTCGCAGCAAAAAGGCGACCAGTTTATCTCCAGTGAATTGGTGCTGTTGGCGGCGCTGGATGACAGTACCAAGCTGGGCAAGCTGCTGCTGGCTCAGGGTGTATCCAAGAAAGCCTTGGAGAATGCGGTGAATAACCTGCGTGGCGGCGATGCGGTGAATGACCCGAACGCCGAGGAGTCGCGCCAAGCGCTGGATAAGTACACGGTCGATCTGACCAAGAAGGCCGAAGAGGGCAAGCTTGATCCGGTGATCGGTCGCGACGATGAAATTCGCCGCACCATTCAAGTCTTGCAGCGCCGCACCAAGAACAATCCGGTGTTGATTGGCGAGCCGGGCGTGGGCAAAACCGCCATCGTCGAAGGGCTGGCACAGCGCATTATTAATGGTGAGGTGCCGGATGGTCTGAAGGACAAACGCGTGCTGTCGCTGGACATGGGCGCGCTGATTGCCGGGGCGAAGTTTCGTGGTGAGTTCGAGGAGCGCTTAAAAGCGGTGCTTAACGAACTGGGTAAGCAGGAAGGCCGGGTCATTCTGTTTATCGACGAGCTGCACACCATGGTCGGCGCCGGCAAGGCCGATGGCGCCATGGACGCCGGCAATATGCTTAAACCCGCGCTGGCTCGCGGTGAGTTGCATTGCGTGGGCGCCACTACCCTCAATGAGTACCGCCAGTACATCGAGAAGGATGCGGCGCTGGAGCGGCGTTTCCAGAAAGTGCAGGTCGATGAACCCAGTGAAGAAGACACCATCGCCATCCTGCGCGGCTTGAAGGAGCGCTACGAGGTGCACCATAAGGTGGCTATCACCGATGGCGCGATCATCGCCGCGGCCAAGCTCAGCCATCGCTATATCACCGATCGGCAGTTGCCCGATAAGGCCATCGATCTGATTGATGAGGCCGCCAGCCGCATTCGCATGGAAATCGACTCCAAGCCTGAGGTGTTGGATCGCCTCGAGCGGCGCTTGATTCAGCTTAAGGTTGAGTGCGCAGCGCTGAACAAAGAAGACGACGAAGCGGCACTTAAGCGTCTCGAAAAACTCAAAGAAGACATTGCTCGGCAAGAGCGTGAGTACGCCGACCTAGAAGAAATTTGGAAGGCCGAAAAAGCCGAGGTGCAAGGCTCGGCGCAAATTCAGCAGCGCATCGAACAGTCGCGCCAAGAGTTTGAAGCCGCGCGCCGCAAGGGCGACTTAGAGCGCATGGCGAAGTTGCAATACGAAACCATTCCCGACCTAGAACGCAGTTTGCAGATGGTCGATCAGCACGGCAAGGCCGAGAACCAACTGCTGCGCAGCAAGGTCACCGAGGAAGAAATCGCCGAAGTGGTGTCCAAGTGGACCGGCATTCCAGTGGCGAAAATGCTCGAGGGTGAGCGTGACAAGCTGCTGAAAATGGAAAGCCTACTGCATCAACGGGTGATAGGTCAGGACGAAGCCGTGGTGGCGGTATCGAATGCGGTGCGCCGCTCGCGTGCCGGTTTGTCTGATCCGGATCGGCCGAGCGGCTCGTTCCTGTTTCTCGGCCCCACCGG
>JAIETJ010000016.1 GCA_019745275.1 Pseudomonadaceae bacterium
CGCCCGCAGCAACCAAGCCGGCCACGTGAGCCATGTCGACGAACAGGTAGGCGCCTACTTTGTCGGCGATGGCACGGAAACGCGGGAAGTCCAGCACCTGCGAGTAGGCCGAGAAACCGGCGATGATCATTTTTGGCTGATGTTCAACGGCCAGACGCTCAACTTCGTCGTAGTCGATCAGGCCGGTCACGGTGTCGATGCCGTACTGCACAGCGTTATAGATTTTGCCGGAGAAGCTCACGCTCGCACCGTGGGTCAGGTGACCACCGTGGGCCAGGCTCATGCCCAACACGGTGTCGCCGGCGTTTAGCAGGGCCATGTACACGGCCGAGTTGGCCTGTGAACCTGAGTGCGGCTGAACGTTGGCGTAGTCGGCGCCGAACAGTTGCTTGGCGCGGTCGATGGCCAGTTGCTCAACCACGTCAACGTACTCGCAACCGCCGTAGTAACGCTTGCCCGGATAACCTTCGGCGTACTTGTTGGTCAGCACCGAGCCTTGGGCTTCCATCACTGCTGGGCTGGTGTAGTTTTCTGAGGCGATCAGCTCAATGTGCTCTTCCTGGCGCTGAGCTTCTTGCTCCATAGCGGCAAACAGGTCGGCGTCGTAATTGGCGAGAGTGGTTTCACGGCTGAACATGGCAATCCCCTGAGAAAATCAGTTGAGAGGTATAAAGAGGGCGCAGATTCTACCCCAAAAGCCGGCCGCTGGCATATGCAGCGCAGTCATGCGTTGGACGAGTGGAATTCATCTTAGGTGTTGGCCGGGCGCGTTGACCTGCGACCGGCCGCCCAAAGGGTAAGGTCGACTCGCGTAGGGTGTACTCGCCGCAGGCAGTACGCCACCGGCACACCGGCGTCTGTGTTATTGAATGGCGGACTGTTCGCTGCGCTCCTGAGTCCACCCTACGTCCGCCCTGCGTTTTGTTTTGGTAATTGAGGTCTTGCGGTCAGCTCAACATAAACAACGCGGTACCGCTAAATTGCGCAGTGAATTGCGCCGCCGGCATAGGTTTGCCGAGCAGGTAACCTTGAATTTCATCGCAGCCGTGGTCGCGCAGGAAGTCGAGTTGCGCCTGGGTTTCCACGCCTTCGGCGATCACCGCCAATTTTAGGCTGTGGGCCATGGCGATGATGGCGCTGGCAATTTGTGCGTCTTGTTCGCCATCGGGCAGGCCATCGACGAAGCTGCGGTCGATTTTCAATACGTCGATCGGGAACTGCTTGAGGTAGTTGAGTGACGAATAGCCGGTGCCGAAGTCGTCAATGGCAATGCCGACCCCTAACCGTTTGAGGCGCGCCAAGGTGTGCAGGGCCTGCTCAATATCGACCATCAAAATGCTTTCGGTCAGTTCCAGTTCCAGTGCGGCGGGCGGGATGCCGCTGGCGCTAATGGTTTGTGCCACGCGCTGGTCGAGTTGGCCGGTACTAAATTGCCGGGCCGAGAGGTTGACCGAGATTTTTGGCAGGCGCACTTCGTTGTGTTGCCAAACCATAAACTGTCGGCAGGCTTCGGCCAGCACCCAGTCGCCGACTTCAACGACTAGCCCTAGCTCTTCCAGCACACCAATAAACTCGCCGGGTGCAACTAAACCGCGCTGCGGGTGTTGCCAGCGCAGCAAGGCTTCGGCGCCGGTTAGGCGTTTGCCGTCGCCGCTGAATTGCGGCTGGTAGTAGAGTTGGAACTGGCCTTGTTCCAGCGCGTGGCGCAGGTCACTTTCCAGCTCCAAGCGCTCGAGGGCGCTGGCGTTCATTTCGGCCTGATAAAACTTGAAGTTGTTCTTGCCGCGCTCTTTGGCGTGGTACATGGCTGTGTCGGCGTTTTTCATCAGCTGGCTGAGCTCTTGGCCGTCTTGCGGGCTGAGGGCGATGCCAATGCTGGCGCTGATAAAAAACTCGCGGCCTTCCAAGGTGAACGGCTGGGCGAGGCTGGCGAGAATTTGCTCGGCGACATGAATGGCTTGGTTCAAGGCGCCTTCGCGGGTGCTGCGCGCCTGTAGCAATAAGGTGAACTCATCGCCGCCCATGCGCGCCACGGTGTTGTCTTCGCTGACGCAGCCGAGCAGACGCTGGGCCACCTCTTTAAGCATGCGATCGCCGGCGGCATGCCCGAGCGAATCGTTGATCGGTTTAAAACGGTCGAGGTCGAGGAACATCAGCACCACCCACTGCTGATTGCGCTCGGCATGCAGCAGGGCGTTATACAGGCGGTCTTGGAACAATGTGCGGTTAGGCAGCAGGGTTAGCCCGTCGTAGTAGGCCAGGCGGTGAATGCGTTGTTCGCTGGCTTTGCGTTCGCTGATGTCGCTGAAAAACGCCACGTAGCTGACCAGATCGCCTTCATCGTCGATCACGGCGGTGATGCCGACCCACGCTGGGTAATCGTCGCCGGTTTTACGCTTCAGGCGCACTTCGCCTTCCCAGCTGTGCTGATGGCGCAACTGTTCGCGAATAAATTTTAAGTGTTCGCTGGTCGGCGGTTCGCTGGTTAAGCGATGCGGTAATTGGTCGATTACCTCAGCGGCGCTGTAACCGCTGATACGGCTAAACGCTTCGTTGACTTGGACGATATAGCCCGCTGGGTCGGAAACCAAAATCGCCGCCGTGGAGTGCTCAAATACCGTGGCGGCCATGCGCAGTTCTTTGATCGCATGGCGCTGCTCGCTGATGTCGCGACCGACGCCGAGCATGCCTTTGAAGTGCCCGTGCTCATCCCACATCAATGAGAGGTACAGCTCCATCGGAATCTTGCGCCCGTCGGCGCGCAGCGCATCGAACAGGAATCGTTGTGCCGGCAACTGATTGCGCAGTGTGCTCAGCAACCGCGGCTCATGCAGGGCTTGGCTGACCTGCTTGATTAGCGCATAGATGGGAGCCATTTGCCCGCGGCTGGCTGCGGCGGCAAAGAAACTATTGGTCATCACCCAGTCACTGTCGTAACCGAGCACGCTGTCGACCGAGGGGCTGACATAATTGAGGTTTAGCTGTGGGTCGGTAGAGAAAATTACATCACTGGTGCTCTCGGCCAGCAGGCGATAACGCCGTTCGCTCTCGCGCAGGCGTTCATTGGCGGCATTCTGGACGGTTACGTCTTTGGCAATGCCAATCAGGCGGCCGACCCGGCCATTAGCATCGTGGCTTAGGGCTTGTTCGCGAATCTCAAACCAATGCCAGCTGCCATCGCGATGACGCCAGCGTAATTGACACTCCAGCAGTAAACCGTCGCCGACCACCTGCTGCAGATTACGCATGCGCCCGTACAGTTCTTGGTCGTCGGGATGGAGGATTTTTTCCCAGAGCCTATCGCCTAGTTGGCGCAGTTCGGCTTTGCTATAACCTAAGTGTGCACCGAGCTTGTTGTTACTGAACATCACCCGCTTGCCGGGAATGTCATGCACATATAGCGTGTCGGGTAGGGCATTGACCACATCCGACCAAAACTGTTCGCGCTCAAGCAGCGACAGCTCAATCCGTTTGCGGCTGGTGACATCGCTAATGCTTAGGGTGACGGCGTGGTAGTCCTCAACCAACTCAGGCAGTTGCATCAACACCCACAGGTAGCGCACATGCCCTTTGGCCGTGACCACCCGGCTTTCTGCCTCAAGCTGGCGCTGCCCGGTGAGCAAGCAACTAATGATTTGCAACCGCACCCCGTGACTACCAAGGGGCGTGCTGCCCACCAGCAGGTTCCACGCCCCTTGGGCGCTATCGACATCGAGCAAGCGCTGGGTAACTTGGTTTATCTCGCTAACGCGCAGGCGCTGCAGTAAGGCGTCATGGTTGCGCGGATGGTCTTTTAGCCACTGTTGCAGCGCCTCTAGATCGTTTAAGCCTAATGCCAGTAAGTAGGCGTGTAAGTCGGCCAGGTCCAGCACGCACAGGCCCGTGCCGGTGCCGTCGAAAATATCTTGATAGCGTCTTTGGGTCAGTAGCAGACTGCGCCGTGCCTGCTGCTCGTCAGTTACGTCGCGCAACACCCAGACAAAGCCCTGGCCTTTTGCTAGCGAGTTGAGTTGGCTGCGGCTAACGCTGAACAATCGCGGCTGGCCGGCATCATTAAGCTCCAGCAAGTGCTCGCTGGCTTGTTCGCCGCGGGCGGCCGCGCGCAACAGCAACGGATTGAGCCCCGGCAGTAACTCGTAGAGATGGCGACCACGGGCTTGGCGGTTGCTGAGTGCTAAGAGCTGTTCGGCTTGCGGATTGAGGTAACTAATTAGGCCGTTCTGTTCGGTCAGGATGACCCTCTCTTGAATCGCCTGCAGTGCGCTGCCGGTTTGGTCCAACTGCTGATGGGCAACGCTATTGCTGGTATGTAAGCGGCGCAGTTGACGTTGTAACGCCAATAAGCTGAGCAGCGCGAGGACGGCGCAAAAGCTAAATAACAACAACTTGCCCAGTAAAGGTGGCAACACCTGTGTGCGCGCTTGCGCGCTATCAAACAGGCTGCGCACTTGCCAGTCGCTGCGCGGTAACGGCTGTAAGCGGATGCTCTCGGCCACACTCGCCGTGGCGGTGTTGGCCTGCGCCGGATTGCGCGCAATCAGTCGCTGGCTGCCGGTTTCCTCAAGCTGCCAGAGTTGATCGGCGCGGTTGTGCTCCTGCAAAAACGGCTGCAGCGCTGCGGGCGCTAAGCGGACCACCCAGAACCCGCCGGGGCGCACGTCGCTGGGCTGGCGTAAGAGCAAATACAGGGGGCTGTCGATCAGCGGACCACGACTTAGAAAGTACGGCTGCGCGAGACTTTTTTCGACCACTAGCGCTAGGTAGTCGGCATCGCGGCTGTCGGTGGCACTGTCAGCGATTAAGTGACCCTGGTGATTGAGCCACGCCAGACTTAGCGCATCCGGGTAGACCGACTGCAGTTTTTTCACTAGCGCGGCGCTTTGTTCACCGGGGGCCGGGCGCAGGCCGTGTTGACGTAGTAGTTCGAGAGCGCGCTGAGTGCTGAGCTCCATCTCCAGCGCGAGCTGCCCGCTGACTTGTACCCCGTAGGAATGGCTGCGTTTTTTTTGCCAGTCCATTTGCTGTTGGTATTCAGCCTGTAATTGCCAGCCCATTAGACCGAGCATCAGCAGCAGCAAACCGCCTAAAAGGGTTTTCATCGCGCCGCGAGTGGGCTCGGTGCGCAAGGCATCGTTGGGCTTGGTAGTCGGGTGGCTAGCGGCTTTAAACACGAAACGAAAATCCTGCGAAAACGGCGAAATGGGCAGGTGGCCTATAGATGACCATAGACGGCTTAACGCCGCACTGCCAAGCATGCCTTGATGCGTGGCGCAGTGCCAGCAGGGCCGAGGCTAAGTTGTTGAACTGTGAAGGTAAATTAATAGCTATGGAACTGTTAACCGTTGCCACTGCAGACCCCGGTCAAAATGCCGTTGTTTGCCTGCGTTGAATCGCCAGCGAGTGGGCTCTTACAGTTACGCAGTGTGTATCCTCAACAAAGCTAAGATCCATCTGCCGCGGTTTGCCCTACGTCGCGCATTACGGTAATTTTGCCGGGTGTGCGCGGGCTTAAGCCGCTTGGCGCTTTTTATTTCTTTTGTCACGGGCAACTATTCACTCATGGCTCAATACGTTTACACCATGCACCGGCTAGGCAAAGTAGTGCCGCCGAAGCGGGAAATTCTGAAAAATATTTCCCTGTCATTTTTCCCTGGCGCCAAAATTGGCGTGCTCGGCCTGAACGGTTCGGGCAAATCCACCTTGCTGAAAATCATGGCTGGGGTCGATACCGAGTTCAACGGTGAGGCGCGACCGATGCCTGAGCTGAACATCGGTTACTTGCCGCAAGAGCCGCAGCTTGATCCGGAAAAAACCGTGCGTGAAGTGGTCGAAGAAGCCGTTAGCGTGATTAAAAACGCCCAAGCGCGTCTCGATCAGGTGTATGCCGCTTACGCCGAACCGGACGCCGACTTCGATGCGCTGGCCGCCGAACAAGGCAAGCTGGAAGCGATTCTGCAAGCCGGCGACGGTCACAACCTCGACCGTCAACTGGAAGTGGCCGCCGATGCCCTGCGTCTGCCTGCTTGGGATGCCAAGATTGGCGTGTTGTCGGGCGGTGAAAAACGCCGGGTCGCGCTGTGTCGTTTGCTGCTGTCGGCCCCCGACATGCTGCTACTGGACGAACCCACCAACCACTTGGACGCCGATTCGGTGGCTTGGCTGGAGCGCTTCCTGCACGATTTCCCGGGCACCGTGGTGGCGATTACCCACGACCGTTACTTCTTGGATAACGTTGCTGGTTGGATTCTGGAGCTCGACCGCGGCGCCGGTATTCCTTATGAAGGCAACTACTCCGGTTGGTTAGAAGCCAAGTCGGCGCGTTTGGCGCAAGAGTCCAAGCAGCAGTCTGCCCACGAAAAAGCCATGAAAGACGAGTTGGAGTGGGTGCGCCAAGGCGCCAAGGCCCGCCAGTCGAAATCCAAGGCACGCTTGCAGCGTTTCGAAGAGATGCAGTCGCAAGAGTTCCAGAAACGCAGCGAAACCAACGAGATCTATATTCCGGCTGGCCCGCGCTTGGGCGACAAAGTCATCGAGTTCAAAAACGTCTGCAAAGGCTATGGCGACCGCATGCTGATCGACAATCTGTCGTTCAGCATGCCCAAGGGCGCTATCGTCGGCGTGATCGGCGGCAACGGCGCGGGTAAATCGACCCTGTTCCGCATGCTGATGGGCAAGGAAACCCCGGATTCGGGCAGCATCGAAGTCGGCGAAACCGTGCAGCTGGCCTGCGTCGATCAGAGTCGCGAAGACCTCGACGGCAAGAAAACCGTATGGGAAATGGTCTCCGACGGCTCCGACCAGATTCGCATTGGCAACTACGAGATCCCCTCGCGCACCTACGTCGGTCGTTTCAACTTTAAAGGCGGCGACCAGCAAAAGTTCGTTAAAGACCTCTCCGGTGGTGAACGTGGTCGCTTGCACTTGGCCCTGACCTTAAAAGAGGGCGCCAACGTGTTGCTGCTGGACGAACCGTCCAACGACCTCGACGTGGAAACCCTGCGTTCGTTGGAAGAAGCCCTGCTGGACTTCCCCGGCGCGGCCATTGTGATCTCCCACGATCGTTGGTTCCTCGACCGCGTAGCGACGCACATTCTTGCTTATGAGGATGACTCGCAAGCGGTGTTCTTCGAAGGTAACTACACCGAGTACGAAGCTGATCGCAAAAAACGCCTCGGCGACGCGGCCTCCCAGCCACACCGGGTACGGCACAAGAAACTGGCGTAATACCCGCCAGCGCAACAGCCAAACGGAGCCCAAGCGGGCTGTGTGAAAACGTCGCGAGCGACGGTTAGGCAAGGCAAAAACAGGCGAGAAAGCGCAGTTTACGAGCTGTAAATGAGCATTTTGAGCCTGTTTTTAACGCCGTATAACCGAGCGCAGTAGTTTTCACACGGCCTGCAAGGGCTCCGTTTTTTTATGTGGCCTGGCCGGGGCGCGTGTTTGCGTGCAGCGATACAAGGCCCCCGCAAAGTTGTGCGCAGTGGTTACACTCGCCACTGTTTACTGATTGGAGAGCGTCATGCCCGCACCTGTGTGGTGGTTGTTGTGTTTACCCTTGATTTCCGGGGTGTTATTACCGTTGCAGGCGGGGATTAATGCCCAGCTGGCCAAGCAGGTCTCGAGCGTGCTGGCGGCGGCACTGATCTCTTTTTTGGTCGGTTCAGTGGCGCTCTTGTTGTTGGTGCTGGCTCAGCGCGAGGTGCCTAGCCTGAGTATGCTCAAGGGGTTGACCTGGTGGCATTGGAGTGGCGGGCTGCTCGGCGCGTTTTTTATCACCAGTGCCGCCTTTGCCGGGCCAAAAGTTGGCGCGCTACTGTTTATGAGCTTGGTCCTAGCCGGGCAGTTGGGCATGGCGCTGGCGCTGGATCACTTCGGTTGGGCGGGTTTTCGTGAGGCGCCGATTAGTCTGGGTAAAGTGGGCGGTTTGCTGCTGGTCGGGGTCGGTGTGTGGCTGATTAGCCGTGGCTGAATGCCCGCGCGAGTAGCCTAGGCCTTGGTTGTTTGATGGTTTTTTCAGCTAGTCTCAGACCTGAGTTGTTGCTTGCAGCAAGCAACAGTGACTGCCTGTGTAGCTCAGTCGGTAGAGCAGCGCACTCGTAACGCGAAGGTCGTAGGTTCGATTCCTATCTCCGGCATCAGTAATACCAAGGCTTGCAGCGATGCAGGCCTTTTTACTTCTCTAACCCTGTAGGGCGGGGGCAACCCGCCAGCTTTCGCGGGTTGCCCCCGCCCTACAGGCTCCCCGCTTAATACTGATACCACTTCAGTTCTAGTCTTAGCTCGTTTTTCGGCGTGGTCAGTTGGCTAAACTGGCGCTCGGCGCTCAGGCGTAGGCCGAGGTTTTGGCTGACTTCCCATTGCTGGTTAAGGCTCAGGGTGCGACGGATTTCGCCATTGGCAAAGTAGTCGCCGGCGGCTTCCACGCGCAGGTTGCCGAGCGGATTGCGCCACAACAGGCCGGTATCGAAGCCCAGTGCTGGGGCTACCAGCGGAGCGAAATCGTTGTTGTGTTCAAGGCGTCCTGTCAGCAGGCTGAAACCCAGTAGCTGTCGATCAAGCAATTCTGGCAGCAATTGCCAGGTGCCCCCCGCGCCGCCGCTGATATGACTGACTAAGGTTTCCTCGCCGTCGTTATTGTGCTCGCCGGGAACCCGTTCAAAACCGCCGCGTACTTGCCACGACATGGGTTGTAGGAGTTGATTGCGCGGGGTCATGGAGCGGATGCTAGCAAAGTCCAGTTGCTGCAGTTGCCAGTCGTTGCCTTGGTATTGGCGCAGTTTAAGGTTAAGAATTTCGATCTGCGCGCCGTGTGGGAAGCCGTACAGGTTGTCTTCCAAGTCGTGATAGGCCATGCGCAGGCCGTATTCGCCGAAGGCGCGATCGCCACGGCTGCCCGCGCCCAGTTGCCAGGTGCGCGAGTCGTGGCCGTCTTCGGGGTTGCCGGGGCGTGGCATGTTCAGCGCTGGGGGTGGGTTACGGCTGATCGCTTGCAACAGTTCGAAGCTGCGTTGGGCGGTGGCGCTGTCGCGCTCTTGGCCGTTGGCTTGATAGCGCAGCAGGCGAAATGCGCCGTCTTGCACCAGCGCCTGACGCTCGCGGGACAGGGCTTGGAACTCGGCTTGCTGAAGCTGCTCGCTGCCACCCGCCAGTCGCAAAAGTTGGTCTTGCTCGGCAACGCTTAAGGGGGCGGCGCGGCTTTGCAGTTCGCGCTCGCGTGAGGGGCGATAGTCGATCTGCCGAACGAGGCCTGCATCATTGACGGCCTTGACGGTGTCGGTGGGGATGGCGGTGAGCTGGAAGTCTTCGGTCAACTGCAAACCGGGGCGCGCCACTTGCAATAGTTCGAGCAGGCGGTAGGAGCAATTTTCATCGAAGAAAAAGTAGTCGAAGCGAATCTGCTTAAGCTCCCAGACATGCTCGATCATCCGCCCGGTTTCTTCGGGGCTTAAATTCAGCCGGTATTCCCACAGGTCGCGGTTTTCTAAGCGGGTGTACTCGGCCAGTTTCTCCCGGTAGGGCACCAGCGCAAATAAACCGGGATAGCCGCCCATTAAGCCTTTCCAGGCATACAGCATGCTGTTGTCGGAGCCCTCGATAAAGGCACCAAAGTTCAGTGCGTAGCTCAGCAAGGCACTGCTGTTATTGTCAAAGTCGGCTTGGTCGATGCGCAGCAAGGTGTGGCCAAACATCGAGGATGGGCTGTTCAGGTACGCCGCCGGATAAATCAGCACCGCGCTGTGCGGGGCGATGTCTTGATACCAGGTGTTAAATTCGCTGCAGCTTGGTTTGGGTAAATCTTGCAGTTTGAGCTGCGCTTGCAGCCAGCGACTGCGCGCAGGAAATACGCATTGGGCGTGCTGGTTGCCGAGTTCGCTGGGCGCATACAGCGCGGCGAGTGTGGCGGCGAGTTCGGCCTCTGGATGACTCGAACCATTGCTGGCGAGAAAGAACTTTTCATCATCCACATGGCTGCGCCAGCCGCCAAATTTACCGCTCTCGTAGTGCCCCAAGGACAGCCAGAAGGGATCGTTGGCGAGTTGTTGCAGGCGAGCATCGTTTAGCGGTGGTTGCGCCAGTGCAGACGCGCAGACGCACAGCGCCAGCAGGGAAATCAGGCGTTTGAACATGCAGGACAACTAAGGTTGAGGTGAATAAACCCGCCCCTTGAACAGGGCGGGCTGAGGCAAAGGCGAGCGGCGCTAGGCCGTGTGCTTATGCTTCGTGGCTGTATTGGGCCAGACGTGCATCGTTTTGCATCACGGCCAAGGTGGCCGCTTGTACTTGCTCAGCGGTCACGTTGGCACTGCTGAAGATTTCAGTGAAGTGCGCATGGGTGACGGCGGCAAAGTGCGCGCGATCTTGCGGTTGTACGCCAAGTACTACGGCGTAGGTGGTCAGGGCTTCGCCATCGCCTTTGGCCATGTCTTCGGACAGTTCGTCCATCATGCCGTTCAGCGCCAACATCGACTTGCCGCCGTAGGTCAGCATGCCTTTGGTCGAGCAACCGTTGGTGCCGGAGGTCATGCCAAAGGTGGCGTTGCCAGAGGTGCCGTTGGTTGTCGAAGCGAGGAAGTGCGAGGCCATGCCGCGATCGCCTTTAAACAACATGTTGCCCCAGCCGCAGCTTGGGCCGCCGGGTGCTTCGGCGAAGGCGTTAACGGAAAGAGCTGTGAGTAGCGTACCGAGCAGGAGTTTTTTCATATTTTTACTCTCTATGCAGTCCTTGGTAGGTGAGCGCCTAAAGGTTGCAGCGCTGAGTTGCAGCTTTTCGCCTTGGCAAGGGTCTGTCAAGGCGCAACTGTTGCAGCTGTGGGCAAGTCGGCAGACGGGCATGACTTAGGTCAGTACAGATTGCTTAGCAGCAGCCACACTAACCATAGACTTATCTGAGGAGTATGCCGCATGAGTAGCTTCGATCCGCGCAGTTGTTTAGCGACTTTGGCCACTGACTATGCCGCGCGAGCCAGCGCGATTCGGCAGGATTTGCGCCGCAGTCATTCGCCTGATTTCGCCGAGCAGGCCCAGCAGCGGCAAAACGATGAGGTGCTGGAGGCGCTACTGGCCGAAGCTGAAGCGGCGCAGCGCCAGGTGACTCATGCCCAAGAGCGTTTGGCTGCGGGCAGTTATGGTCAGTGCTTGCGCTGCGCTCAAGCGATTGCGTCGGGGCGCCTGCAGGCCATGCCCATGGCTGAGTACTGTCTGGCCTGCGCCGATCAAGCGCAGTAATCACAGGCGCAGCCAGTGTCGTGCGCAGATTCAGTCGCGCCGCTAGGAGGCTGTCTGAGAGCTGCGACCATAGTAGGTCAGTCTGTTCTCGGACAGCCTCCTAGGTGAATGCCTTGCCAGCCCTTAGCGGGCAGCGCCAGAATGGCTGATCTTCCGCCTGTCGTAAGGATTACCCATGGCCGACTCTATTGCTGCTGCTCTGCGCGTGCCCCCGGATGCGCTAACTCGACCCTTTGCGCCGTCGCAGTTTGATTTCGTCACCACTGCCGAACTCGACTCGTTTCGCGGGGTGCTCGGTCAAGAGCGCGCCGTGGAGGCCATGCAGTTTGGGGTGGCGATGCCCCGGCCCGGCTACAACGTGTATGTGATGGGCGAGCCGGGCACCGGGCGCTTTTCGTTTGTGCAGCGCTATCTCAAGGCGGAGGCCAAGCGTTTGGCTACGCCGGCGGATCGGCTGTATGTGAATCATTTTGACGAGCCGCGTGAGCCGCGAGCCCTCGAGCTGCCGGCCGGCAGCGCCAGCGCCTTTAGTGCCGACATCAGCCAGTTTATCGATAACCTGCTGACGACCTTTCCAGCGGTGTTCGAACTGCCGTCCTATCAGCAGAAAAAGAGCGCCATCGACCGGGTATTCAACCAGCGTTATGACCGTGCCTTGGATGTGGTCGAGCGCTTGGCGCTGGAAAAAGACGTGGCGCTGTACCGCGACAACAGCAATATCGCCTTCACCCCGATGAAGGACGCTAAGGCGCTGGATGAAGCCGAGTTTTCCCAGTTGCCGGAGGCCGAGCGCGAGCGTTTTCATATCGACATTGCGCTGCTTGAAGAGCGCCTTAATGAAGAGCTTGCCAGCCTGCAGCAGTGGAAGCGCGAGTTGAGCAATCAACTGCGCCAACTCGATGAGGAGACCATCAGCTTGGCCTTGCAGCCGCTGCTGGCGCCGCTGTCGGAGCGTTATGCGGAAAACGCCGGGGTTTGCGCGTATCTGCAAGCGGTGCAGGTGAACTTGCTGAAAACCGTGGTCGAGCAACTGGTGGATGTGGAACGGCCGGTGGCGCAAACCCGCAAGTTGCTGGAGGAACAGTACGCCCCGAGTCTGGTGGTCGGCCACCACCGGCATGGTGGCGCGCCCGTGGTGTTTGAATCGCACCCAACCTACGACAACTTATTTGGCCGGATCGAATACAACAGCGATCAGGGCGCGCTTTATACCAGTTATCGGCAATTGCGCCCCGGCGCCTTACACCGCGCCAATGGCGGCTTCTTGGTGCTGGAAGCCGAGAAGTTGCTCAGCGAGCCCTTTGTTTGGGATGCGCTCAAGCGTGCCCTGCATTCGCGCCAGCTGAAGATGGAGTCGCCGCTCGGCGAGCTGGCTCGGGTCGCTACTGTTACGCTCAGTCCGCAGGTGATACCGCTGCAGGTCAAAGTAGTGATCATTGGCTCGCGTGAGCTGTATTACACCTTGCAAGATCTGGATCCGGATTTTCAGGGCATGTTTCGCGTGCTGGTCGATTTTGACGAGGACATTCCACTGCTCGAAGACAGCCTCGAGCAGTTTGCCCAGCTGCTGAAAACCCGCACCACTGAAGAGGGTATGGCTGCCTTGACTGCCGCCGCGGTGGCACGTTTAGCCACTTACAGTGCGCGTTTGGCTGAGCATCAGGGGCGCTTGTCGGCGCAGATTGGCGATATTTTTCAGTTGGTCAGTGAGGCCGATTTTATCCGTCAGTTGGCCCATGAAGAACACACCGATGTCGGCCATATTGAGCGTGCCTTGAAAGCCAAGGCCGATCGTACCGGGCGAGTCTCGTCGCGGATTCTCGAAGACATGCTGGCCGGCATCATCCTGATCGATAGCAGCGGCGCGGCGGTCGGCAAGTGCAATGGCTTAACAGTATTTGAAGTGGGCGACTCGGCGTTTGGCATGCCGGCGCGGATTTCCGCCACGGTGTATCCGGGCAGTTCTGGGATTGTCGATATCGAGCGCGAGGTCAATCTCGGCCAGCCGATTCACTCCAAGGGCGTGATGATTCTTACCGGTTATTTGGGCAGTCGTTACGCTCAAGAGTATCCGCTGGATATTTCCGCGAGCATCGCCTTGGAGCAATCCTATGGCTATGTGGATGGCGACAGCGCTTCGCTCGGTGAGGTCTGCACGCTGATCTCGGCCTTGTCGCGCACGCCGTTGAAGCAGTGTTTTGCCATCACCGGCTCGATCAATCAGTTTGGTGAGGTGCAGGCGGTCGGCGGGGTCAACGAGAAGATCGAAGGCTTCTTTCGTTTGTGTGAGGCGCGTGGCTTGAGCGGCGAGCAGGGGGTGATCATTCCGCACTCCAACGTCGCTACCCTGATGCTCGATGAGCGCGTGTTGCAGGCGGTACGCAGCGGCAAGTTTCATGTGTATGCCGTGCGTCAGGTCGACGAGGCCTTGAGCTTGTTGGTGGGTGCGCCTGCCGGTGCTCTGGATGCCGCCGGGGGCTTTGCCGAAGGCAGCGTGAATGCGCGGGTAGTCGAGCGTTTGCGCGAAATTGCCGAGCTGGGCATGGACGACGATGAGTCGGAGCCAGCCGCCGAAGCTCAGCCGGCCGCAAAACCGGCGCGCAAAAAAGCCCCGAAGCAACCCGCCGTTGCAAGCCCTGGCGCTTAGGTTGCGGTCGGCGAAAGGCTGCTCAGCCGTTTGCTGGCTGGTCAGTCACTGAGCGATCAGCCCTCAGCGCGAACGCAGTGGTCTTAAGGTACTTGTGCAGGCTTCATCCACAGAGTTATCCACAGCTAATGTGGGTAACTTTTGCGCTTTGCCATGGTTAATCGCGGGTGTAGGCTGAAGCTGTGTGTTGCCCGGAGTCGTGCTCATGCTGCCCAGCCTGTGCCTTACCCGTCGATGCTTGGGGGTGGTTACCCGGATCGAATGTACAGTGCGTCCGTTAGCGGGCGATCAGGGCTTGTGGACAGTGCTGTGCGTGGCCGGTATGGATGCTAAACAACCCTCGCTAATTAACGCGCAAGGCCCATTCTGCGGGCCTTGCGCGGCGCAGCAGATACTCGCCGGGAAAGCGGTTAGCCTGCAGGCGCAAGGCTACCAACTGGCGCTCGATATGCCGATCTGGATCTTGCATATGCAGGCGAAAATGCGCCGCTTAAATGGCGGGTCGGGTTCGTCCAAAGGTGTTTTTCAATTTCAGCCAGAGGCTTAGCTCAGCGGCGTGCGCGCTGTTGCGCATGTGCTGGTCGGGCTTACTGGGCATCTGCGCGGGGCGGTGGCTAAAAACCTTATCCACAATTGCTGCACGCGGCTTGGCGATTGTCGCGCCATATTGCTTAAGCCTGCTCTGGCCTTGGTCGGGCGTGGGAGTCTGGGTATACTCGGCGACAAATTTTAGCTTGCTGCGAGGCACCATGGAACGCTTGATTGAAAACGCGATGTACGCTTCTCGCTGGTTATTGGCGCCGATTTACTTTGGTTTGTCGCTGGGTTTGCTGGCGCTCAGCTTAAAGTTTTTCCAAGAGATTTTTCATATTATCCCCAACGTATTTGCCATGACCGAGGCGAATCTGATTCTGGTCTTGCTGTCGTTAATCGACATGGCGCTGGTCGGCGGTTTGTTGGTGATGGTGATGTTGTCTGGTTACGAGAACTTCGTCTCGGCGCTGGATATTGATGATGGCAAAGAGAAACTCAGCTGGTTGGGCAAGATGGACTCCAGCTCGCTGAAGATGAAGGTCGCGGCCTCGATTGTGGCGATTTCGTCCATTCACCTGCTTAAAGTGTTTATGGATGCGAAAAACACTTCGCCCGAGTACCTGATGTGGTTTGTGATCATTCACATGACCTTCGTGGTTTCGGCTTTTGCCATGGGCTATCTGGACAAGCTGACCAAGCACTGAGTGTGCCGGCGCAATGAAAAAGGAGCACCGCGGTGCTCCTTTTTTGTGTCTGGCGTTTAGTGCTGCTGGTTAGCAGGTCGTTGAGAAATGTAGCGAGCGATGGCTAGGCAAGGCGAAATCAGCCGCAACGTAGCGAAGCGGAGTAACAGCCATAGGCTGACCCGTAGGGCGAACGAAGCGAGTCAAAAGCGCAGTTTACTGGTCGTAAATGAGCATTTGATTCGCTTCGCTCACCCCTTCGGGGCAGCGCTGAAGCGCGTTCAACGCTGCGCTTTTGTGAGGCTGATTTCAACGCCGCATAGCCGAGCGCAGTAGTTTTTCAACGGCCTGTTAGGGCTGGGTCGTGAAATATGCCCTTGCTGTCGGTGTAGAGCATGAACTCGGCGGCGGCGCGGCGAATTTCCGGGCTTAGGTAGTCCTGCTTGGGCATGGCTGGATAGTCGTCGCGCTTCTTGGTGGGATTGCTGATGTAGTCGACGATGCCTTGCGGGTTGTCCATGTACAGCGCCTGAATGACCTCTACCGGCGGGCCGATCATGCGCATGTTGTAGGCGTGGCAACCGGCGCAGACGCCGTAGTAGACCATCTTGCCTTTCTCCTCAAGCTTGAACTCGCGCGCAGCTACGGGTTCCGCCAGCAGGTAGGTGGCGGTGTCGGCCGTGGTCGAGAAACCGCAGGTGCCGAAACTCTTGGTGCCCAAGCTCGGGTACTGGCCGGGGTTGAGCAGGCAGCTGTCGCGGCTGGTGCCGACGCTGATGATGTCGACGGGGCTGCGAGTCAGGCTGGCGATTTTCAGCGCCTTGATCTCGTCGATGGGTTGGCTGCCATTGTTGAACATCAGGTTGTTGAGGATCGAAATCTTGTCCGAGTGCGGGTCGGAGTCCGGGTCCTTGCTGATGTTGGCAAAGTTGTCGTGGTCGGTGATGACGATGCCGACGTTCTGGTTGCCGCTGATGATGTTGTTTTCGATGGTCACCTGATCGGCGGCCATGATGATAATCCCGGTGCCCGCCGGCACGCCGGAGACAATCGAGCCCGGTGCGCCAAAGTTGGGGTGGTTGTTGTCGGTGATGAAGTTGTTCCGGATGATCACATCAAAGGCGGTCTTGATCGGCAGGCCCGGCGTGATGAAAGCGAGAATGCCACCGGTGTTGTTGTAGACCTTGTTGTTTTCGACGATGGAATGCCGCGAGTTTTCGATCTCGATGCCGGCGACGTTGGCGAACACTTCGTTGTTGTTGACGTGCACGTTGTCGCACATGCCGATATAGATGGCCGCGTCTTCGATGCCGCTGAGTACGTTGTTGCTGACCAAGCCGTTTTTGCCCAGCTGCGGGAAGATGCCGTACACGCCGGTATCGATTACCCGGTTGTTGCGGATCAGGAAGTTGTTGCCGGCCTGCCCCATGATCGCATTGCCTTTGTAATGGGTAATGTGCAGGTTTTCCACGGTAATGTTGTTGCCCGAGTAGAGCACGGCGTCGTTGAGTGTGTGTCCGCCTTCCATGGTTGGCCACTGGCCATCGACGATCACCCCGCTGAGCAGGATGTCGTCCTTGTCGATGTATACGGTCTCCTTGTAGGTGCCGGGATACACCTGAATCACATCGCCCGGCTGAGCCTTCTGTACGGCGGCCTGAATCGACGCGCCGTCGCGCACCGCATGCACCTGACCCTTGCCGCTGGCCCCGACCGATTTAGCCAGGCTGCCGACCGCGGCGCTGGTCGCCCCGGATTTTTGCGCATAGCGATCCGCCCCTCCGACGATGGTGGCGCTATTGTCGCTGCCGAGTTGACTGCCGAGGTACGCGCCGGCGGCGAGCAGGCCGACCGCGGCGATGGCCGTGATGATTTTATTGCCCATCATTGTTCTCCTGTGTGGCGCGACTTACGGCTGTGGCGGTATTCGAAGTGGCTTGCAAGACCGCAGGCAGGCGCCCGATCGGGGTGAGTCCGGACGGCACTTGGCTGGGTATGGCGGGGGTGAAACTTTCATCGGTGAGGGTCTGCATGAAGTCCACTAGGCGATCCAGTTCCAGCTCGGCCAGCTTGGGTTCCCAGATATGCCAGTGCAGAACCATGCGTGCTCGCTCTGCCTCGGGCAAGGCGTGGCCGCGGCCCTTGGTGTAGAACTCGCTGGCGTCGCGTAGGTTGCTGAACGCGCCGTTGTGCATGTAGGGCGCGGTCTGGGCGATGTTACGCAGCGACGGCACTTTGAAACCGCCGCGCCAAGTGGGGTTGGCAAACACGCTTTCGGCGCCGGCATCGAAGGGTTGTCCGGGGGCTTCCGGCACGCCGATCACGGCGATCTGCTGGTTGGTGAACAGTGGCGGCGTGTGGCATTCGGCGCAGCGGGCAACGAACGAGCGAAACACATTCATGCCTTCCAGTTCGTTGACGTTCAGCGCTTCGGCATAGCCGTGGGCGTAGTGATCGTAGCGACTGTTCAGCGAGATCAGCGAGGTCTGGAAGGCGGCAAGCGCGGTGTAGATCTGCTCCAAGTTGATCGACTGTTCGGCAGGCTGGCCGAAGGCCTCGGCGAACAGCTGTCGGTAGTTGTCCGTGGCATTGATTGAACTGAGCAGCTGGGCTGGGGTGTTGCCCATTTCATTGGTGGCGTACAGCGGCCCGGTCATTTGCGCTTCCAACGACGTGGCTCGCGCGTCCCAGAAGAAGCGGGTCAAGAACGCCATATTCCACAAACTAGGTGCGCCGCGACTGGCTGCGCGGCCATGAATGCCGGTGCTCTTGGCTTGGCCGTCGGCAAAGCCCAGCGCGGGGTGATGGCAGCTGGCGCACGACAGGCTCTGGTCGCCGGACAGCAGGGGGTCGAAAAACAACTGGCGGCCAAGGTCGATCTGTTGTGGCGAGAAGCCATCGCGGCGCGCCGGCAAGGCCGTCTTCAGGCCGCCTACGCCCTGGCTGTACAGCGAGTTGTACTGGTCGTACAGGCTGTGCAGCTTGCATTGGTTGGTGGCGCTCAGCTCAAAACCGGGCGGGCAGTTGCTGGCCAGACTCACGGTTGCGGGCGCTAGCGCAGCCTGAGCGGCGCTAGCCAGTAGGCACGCAGCGGCCAAGCCGATCAGGTAGTTGCCGACCATCAGGGTTGGCTCAGGCTGCTGACATAAGCGAGTACGTCGAGCAGTTCCGCGTCGTTGACGCTGGCGGCCATCATTTTCATCTGCTTGCCGTAACGGTCCGTCGGATCGCTGCCGCGCAGACCTTGGCGAAAATGCACGACTTGGCGCTGCAGGTAACTGTCGTGTTGCTGGCGCAGGCGCGGGGTGTTCATTGCCGGATTGCCTTCGCCCTTGCCGCCATGACAGGCGCCGCACTTGGCTTGATACAAGCGGCTGCCCTGGGCCGCATTGCCGCTCAAACTGGGTGTTATGGCGGGCAGCGGCAAGCTGGCGAGATAAGTGGATACGGCTTGCACGGCCTGCTCATCCACCAAGCTGGCGGCCATCGCACGCATGGGCGCGGCGATGTTGTCGGTCGGGTCGCCGCCCCGTCGGCCGGCCTTGAAATGTTCAAGTTGGCGACTCAGGTAGCCGGCATTCAGGCCGGCTAGTGCGGGTGCCTGCAAACTGGGATTGCCTTCGGCCTGGGTGCCGTGGCAGCCAATACAGGCGTTATACAACGTGCTGCCAGAGGCGTCGCTAGCGCGTGCGGGGGCAGCGCCGTTGAACCCTATCAGCAGCAAGGAGAGGAGCAGTGATGAGTGGGGCATAGGCCATCCTTGGGTATTGCGCGGTTCTGTATCGCGCTACGAGGGGGTGACGAGGTTGCTTATATTAACTGGTACGATCGTTCCAGTAAATTCGGGGTGTTTCGCGCTGAGGCTGCGCTTGCTGAGGCTGCCGGGCATCTGTGCTAGTCTGGCGGCCCTTTTTTCTGTGCCTCCGGAGCCATGCTATGTCCGAACTGAATCTGTCTACCGACGAAACCCGTGTGAGCTATGGCATTGGTCGTCAGCTTGGCGATCAATTGCGTGACAATCCGCCGCCTGGCGCTGACTTGAACGCCATTGTTGCCGGCCTGACCGATGCCTTTGGTGGCACCGCTAGCCGTGTTAGCCAAGAAGCGCTGTCGGCCAGCTTCAAAGTGATTCGTGAAGTTATGCAGGCGCAGGCGCAGCTACAGGCCGAAGCGGCAGCTGCTGCTGGGGTTGCGTTTCTGGCTGAAAACGCCAAGAAAGACGGCGTGACGCTGTTGGCGTCGGGTCTGCAATATGAAGTGTTGATCGCCGGTGAAGGCGCCAAGCCTTCGGCAGACGACAATGTGCGCACCCACTATCACGGCACCCTGATCGACGGTAGCGTGTTCGACAGCTCTTACGAGCGTGGCGAGCCGGCGGAATTCCCAGTGGGCGGCGTGATCGCTGGCTGGGTTGAAGCCTTGCAATTGATGAGCACTGGCAGCAAGTGGCGCCTGACCGTGCCGAGCGAGTTGGCCTACGGTGGCCAAGCCGCTGGCAGCATTCCGCCGCACAGCGTGCTGGTGTTTGATGTTGAGCTGTTAGCTATCTTGTAATGCCTTGGGTGGGTTAGCCGTAAAACGGCGTAACCCACCCTTTACAATGCGCTACCGCTGGATGGTTGCTCGCCGATTGGGCGCAATGCCCGGGCAAAGCAAAACAGAAACAGATTTCGCAGCAGCTCTTTGAGCACCAGCGGCTCGTTGGAGTTGAGGCTGGCCATGTCCAGATCGCCAAGCTCGCGTAACTCATCCAAAGCCTGCTCCTCCAAACGTAAACACACCTTGCCGGTTTCCCGATGCAGGATGCATAAGTACGGCTGTGGGCGATCCAGCCAAGCGTCAATTAAATAGGTCATGACTCATCTCCTGTTGCTTAGGGTTAGATGAGAATAGTTCTTATTCAAATAATAGCAAGGCTTAACCTTTGTGTGGAGCAGAAAAAAGCCCGTCACTTGGACGGGCTAATTTTTGCGTGGCGAACTCAGTGGGTGCGCGCTACGGCGAAGCGGCTGAGTTCGATCAGAGCGTCGCGATAAGGGCTGGCGGGCAGGGCGTCAAGACACAGGATGGCGCGTTCGGCAAAGTGGCGGGCTTGCTGGGCTGTGTAGTCCAATGCGCCACTGGCTTCAACGGCGGCGCGAATACTTTCCAGGTCTTCCAATCCGCCTTTTTGAATCGCTTGGCGCACCAGCGCGGCTTGCTCGGGGGTGCCTTCGCGCATGCAGTAAATCAGTGGCAGGGTCGGCTTGCCTTCGGCTAAGTCATCGCCAACGTTTTTCCCTAGGGTAGCCGCGTCGCCACGGTAGTCGAGCAGGTCATCCACCAGTTGGAAGGCTACTCCAAGGTGGTCGCCAAAGGTGCGCAGGGCTTCAGTTTGCGCCGGGTTGGCGGCGGCTAAAATGGCGGCGCTGTGGGTCGATGCCTCAAATAACATGGCGGTTTTGCCGCGAATCACCTCCATATAGGTGGCTTCGCTGGTGCTGGCATCGCGGATTTTCGACAGTTGCAGCACTTCGCCTTCGGCAATCACCCGGGTGGCCTTGGACAGAATGCGCATAACGTCCATCGAGCCGAGCTCAACCATCATCTCGAAGGAGCGCGAATAAAGGAAGTCGCCGACCAGTACGCTCGGCGCATTGCCCCATTGCGCATTGGCGGTCGAGCGGCCGCGGCGCATGTCGGACATGTCGACCACATCATCATGCAGCAGGGTGGCGGTGTGCAGGAACTCGATAGTGGCTGCCAGCAAGCGCAGGTCATCACCCTCTTTGCCCAGCGCTTTGCCGCACAGCAACACCAGCAGTGGGCGCAGGCGTTTGCCGCCGGCAGAGATAATGTAGTCACCGATTTTTTCTACCAGCGGCACGCGCGACACCAGTTGACGACGAATGATGTCGTCAACGGCAGTGAAATCGTCGGCTACGACGCTATAGAAGGTTTGCGGTTGCATTGCGTATTGTTGCTCCAACAAGGTTGCGCGGCATGCTAGGTGGCGGGGTCTATGCTGTCAAGGTAAGCGCTTTGGGTGCTTGCGCTGAAACTGTGGCTTGCGTACAATCGCGGCCCCTGAACTTCCTGGGCATTACCTGCCTTACGCAATTGCACGGGCGTCCATCCGGCCCCATGCAGCCATGCCAGCCGAAGACTATTCCTATAAAGCGCTGGGTGAGCAGGATTTAACGGAGCAAGATTATGTACGCAGTAATTGTTACCGGTGGCAAGCAATACAAGGTTGCCGAAGGCGAATACCTGAAAATTGAAAAGCTCGAAATCGCTGTTGGCGAGGCCGTGACTTTCGACCGCGTTCTGTTGGTTGCTAATGGCGACGACGTGAATATCGGCGCTCCAGTTGTTGAAGGCGCTAAGGTTGTAGCTGAAGTGATCGCCCAAGGCCGTCACGATAAAGTTACCATCATCAAGTTCCGTCGTCGTAAGCACCACATGAAGCGTCAAGGTCACCGTCAGTGGTACACCGAGATCAAAATCACCGGTATTCAGGGTTAATTTTTAACCTGATCCACAATTTGGAGTATTGAACTCATGGCACACAAAAAAGCTGGTGGTAGTACCCGCAACGGTCGCGACTCAGAATCTAAGCGCCTTGGCGTGAAGATGTACGGCGGCCAAGTTATCAAGGCCGGTAACATCATCGTGCGTCAGCGCGGTACTCAGTTCCACGCTGGTTACGGCGTTGGTATGGGTAAAGATCACACCCTGTTCGCTAAAATCGAAGGCGTGATCAAGTTCCAAGTTAAAGGCGCCTTCGGTCGTCGTTACGTGAGCGTCGTCGCAGCCTAATTGCGATGTAGCTGGAAAAGCCCTGTCTAGCGACGGGGCTTTTTTGTTTCTGTATTCCTGTGTTCCTTGTTTAATTTTGCCCGCTCTTGCGGCGGGAGGCGTAGCCCATGAAATTCGTCGATGAAGTATCGATTTTTGTAAAAGCCGGTGACGGCGGCAACGGCTGCATGAGTTTCCGTCGCGAAAAATTCATCGAAAACGGCGGTCCTAACGGCGGTGATGGCGGTGACGGCGGTTCCATCTACATGATGGCCGACGAAAACCTCAACACCCTGGTGGACTACCGTTACACCCGGCACTT
>JAIETJ010000043.1 GCA_019745275.1 Pseudomonadaceae bacterium
GTGCACGGCGAAGAATTGCTTAACTTCGGCGAGAATCTGCGCGAAATCGCGGGTCTTGTAACCGCTCGAAGCCTTGATGGTGTTGCCGTGCATCGGGTCGCAGCTCCACAGCACTTGGCGACCTTCGGTCTGGACGGTTTGGATCAGTCGTGGCAGGCCGGCTTCGACCTTGCCAGCGCCCATCCGCACGATCAGGTTGAGGCGGCCAGGGTCGTTGTCTGGGTTGAGGATGTCGATCAGGCGAATTAAATCTTCGCTGTTCATGCTCGGGCCAACTTTAACCCCGATTGGGTTGCCGACGCCGCGCAAAAACTCGACATGAGCGCCGTCCAGTTGCCGGGTGCGATCGCCGATCCAGAGCATGTGCGCCGAGCAGTCGTAGTAGTTGCCGGTGAGGCTGTCTTTGCGCACGAAGGCTTGCTCGTAGTTGAGCAGCAGCGCTTCGTGGGCGGTGAAGAAGCTGGTCTCGCGCAGTTGCGAAGAGCCGTCCATGCCGCAGGCGCGCATAAAGGCCAGGGTTTCGTCGATGCGGTTGGCCAGTTGGCTGTATTTCTCGCCCAGCGCTGAGTTGGCGATAAAGTCCAGATTCCACTGATGTACCTGATGCAGGTCGGCAAAGCCGCCTTGGGCAAAGGCGCGCAGCAGGTTCAGTGAGGCGGTGGATTGGTGGTAGGCCTGTAGCAGGCGTTCAGGGTCGGGCACGCGGCTGGCAGCGGTGAAGTCGATACCGTTAACGATGTCGCCGCGGTAGGCGGGCAGGGTCACGCCGTCGATGGTTTCGTCATTGGCCGAGCGCGGCTTGGCGAACTGGCCGGCCATACGACCAACTTTCACCACCGGGCAGCCGGCGGCGAAGGTCATGACGATGGCCATCTGCAGCAGCACCTTGAAGGTGTCGCGGATTTTGAAGGTGGAAAATTCGGCAAAACTCTCGGCGCAATCGCCGCCTTGCAGCAAAAACGCACGGCCCTGGCTGACCTCGGCAAACTGACGGCGCAACTCACGAGCTTCCCCGGCAAACACCAATGGCGGATAGCTGGCGAGCTTTTGCTCAACGGCCAGCAGGTGCGCGGCATCGGGGTAGATGGGTTGTTGCTGAATGGGTTTAGCCTTCCAGCTTGCAGGGCTCCAGGATTGCGACATCAGGGTTCTCGGTTAAATTTTGAGGGCAGGCGGGCATAGTAACCGATGGCTGCGCGGGTTCAAGCCAATCGCCTCGATAGCCTCGGGCTATTTAAGTCCGCACCGCGGCGATGTCTTTGCGTGACTGGCGCTGGATTTAACGCGTGACCCAGGCAGCGCTATTCCGGGACAATTGCGCTTTTGTCATCGCGTGTGGGCCGTGCAGGATATGCAGAAGGGCGAGTTGGAAGAGTTGCAGGTGATCGCCGAAGTGGCCGATGCGTTCGGGGTCATTCGCGTGGTCGAAATGGGCTGTTACCGGTTTTTGGAGTTTGGCGACTCGATCGAGCAAAGCTGCGTGTTTAATGGCGACCCGAGCTGGCTGGAATACGACTACACCCGCGCCATGTTGCTCGGTGCGCTTTGTCATGAAGCGCCGGAAACGGCGCTGTTTCTCGGCTTGGGCGCGGGCAATCTGACTCAGGCGTGCCTGAAGTTCCTGCCTTTGGACGATGTCGAGGTCATCGAGTTGCGTCCCGATGTGCCGCGTTTGGCCATGGAATATTTGGGCCTGAGCGATGATCCGCGCCTGACCATTCGCATTGGCGATGCGCTGGATTTACTCGAGAGCGCAGAAAGTGCCGACCTGATATTTCTCGACCTGTACACCGATACCGGCCCGGCCGCCGGTCATCTGGCGTGGAAGTTTCTTGAGAACTGCCAAAACAAGCTCAATCCAGGTGGTTGGTTGATTATTAATCAGTGGGCCAGTGACGACGGCAAGCCGCTTGGTGCCGCGCTACTGCGCGGCCTCTATCATCGGCACTATTGGGAAGTGCCGGTGAAGGAGGGTAACGTGGTACTGATTATCCCAGCCGATATCGAACAGGTGCTCGACCTGCAGCATTTGCGCGAGCAGGACGCACGTTTAGCGCCGCTGTTGGGCTATTCGCTGGCGCCCTTGATGGGGGCGCTGCGCCCGGCGTCGTAACGCTAGTTGCCGTTGAACTGGCCGGGGCGGCGTTCGAGCATGGCCTGCACACCTTCTTGAGCATCGTGGCTGTGCATCAAGCTGCGCATGCTGGTGGGTAAGTTGGCCGCCGCGGCATCGACCCCTTCGCACACCGTTTGCCGCGCGGAGGCCAGCACCGCCTGCACCCCGAGCGGTGCTTGCGCGGCAATTCGTTCGGCTAATTGCAGGGCGCGCGGCAGTAAGTCTTCGCTGGCCACGACTTCTTGCACCAAGCCCAAGCGATAGGCTTCGTGGGCGTCGAACTCGTCGCCGGTCAGCAGCCAGCGCATGGCATTGCCCCAGCCGGCGACTTGATGCATGCGTAAGGTGGCGCCACCAAAGGGAAATATGCCGCGCTGCACTTCCATTTGGGCGAAGCGGGTGTTGCTGGCGCAAAGGTTGATGTCCGAGGCCAGCATCAGTTCGATGCCGATGGTCAGGCAGTAGCCTTGCGCCGCCACTATTACTGGCTTGCTCACTCGTGCCCCGCCAAATACCCCCCAAGGATCGCAGCCGTCAGTGGGTATTTGCCAGCCGGCTGCCAGCGCTGGGCCGATGTTGGCAAGGTCCAGACCGGCGGTGAAATGCTCGCCATGGGCAAACACTAAGGCGACGCGGGCCGCGCTGTTACGTTCGAACTCGCCATAGGCTAGGCACAGGTCGTTGAGCAGCTCGAGGTCGAAGGCGTTGCGCTTGGCACTACGATCGAGGCCGAGCAGCAAAATATGGCCACGCAGTTCTCGGCTAACACGGCTGTTTGAGCTTAGCGACATGGCTTGGGTCCTTTCTGGATGGGGGCGCAGGAGGGGTATAGCGTGAGCCTTTATGCTTGTCCAAGTAAATCAGTGGGAATTGACCGACCACTCAGCGGATCGTATTAAATGGGTAGAAAATACCCACCTATAGAATGGTTTCTCAGGTATAGTGCGCGCCGGCCTTTTCCGGGCTGTGTTCAGGTAGTGCAGTTTTCACGAGGGTTTAGTCCTCGATTGCGTGTCCGCCTAGCGGTCGCTACTTGATGATTTATCCATTAATACGTTTTCGCAAATCCCCGCCGACAAAGCTGCCAGGGTTACCTTCGGGTCTTACAGGGCATGTGCTGCTTTGAAACATGGGTCTTTGCGGATGCACTAGAGGCAGACCCATGACCCAAGTAATCGGCGGCTTCGCCGCACTCGAACTACACCCAAATATTCTTGCTGCAGTTATCGCGACTGGCTACGAAGAGCCTTCGGCGATTCAAACCTTGTCGATTCCAGTGATTTTGGCTGGCCAAGACATGATCGGCCAAGCGCAAACCGGTACCGGTAAAACCGCCGCGTTCGCCTTGCCAATTCTGAGCCGTATCGATCCGGCCAAGCGTCAGCCGCAAGCCCTGATCTTGGCGCCAACCCGCGAGTTGGCCCTGCAGGTTGCCAGCGCTTTTGAAACCTACGCCAAGCAAATGCCCGGCGTTAGCGTAATCGCTGTGTACGGCGGCGCGCCTATGGGTCCGCAGTTGAAAGCCATCCGCAACGGCGCACAGATCATTGTGGCTACCCCGGGTCGTTTGGTTGACCACTTGCGCCGCGACGAAAAAGTTTTGTCGACTGTCTGCCATCTGGTCCTCGACGAAGCTGACGAAATGCTCAAGCTGGGCTTTATGGACGACCTTGAAGTGATCTTCAAGGGCCTGCCAGCCGAGCGTCAGACCGTATTGTTCTCGGCCACCTTGCCGCACTCGATCCGCTCTATCGCTGAAAAGCATTTGCGCGATCCGAAGCACGTTAAGGTTGAGACCAAGACTCAAACCGTTACCGCAATTGAGCAGGCACACTTGTTAGTGCACGCCGACCAAAAGGTTTCGGCGGTACTGCGTTTGCTCGAAGTTGAAGAGTTCGATGCTTTGATCGCCTTCGTGCGTACCAAACAAGCCACTCTGGATCTGGCCGCTGCGCTGGAAGCCAAGGGCTACAAAGCCGCTGCCTTGAACGGTGACATCGCGCAGAACCAACGTGAGCGCGTTATCGAATCGTTGAAAGATGGCCGTTTGGACATCGTTGTAGCGACCGACGTGGCTGCACGTGGTCTGGACGTGCCGCGCATCACTCACGTGATGAACGTTGACATGCCGTACGATCCAGAATCCTACGTGCACCGTATCGGTCGTACCGGCCGTGCGGGTCGTACCGGTCGCGCACTGCTGTTGGTAACCCCGCGTGAGCGTCGTATGCTGCAGGTAATTGAGCGGGTAACCGGCCAGAAGGTTGCTGAAGTACGTCTGCCGGACGCTGCTGCAGTGCTGACTGCGCGCATCAAGAAGCTGACTAGCGGCTTGTCGCCATTGGTCGGTGATGCTGAAGCTACCCACGGTGAGTTGCTCGATCGCTTGACTGCTGACATTGGCTGCACGCCGCGTGCACTGGCGGCTGCTTTGTTGCGCAAAGCTACCAACGGTCAAGCCTTGACCTTGGCTGAAGTTGAGCGTGAGCAACCGTTGGTACCGAACAATGGCGCATCACGTGGCGAGCGCAGTGAGCGTCCTGAGCGCAGCGGTGAGCGCAGCGAGCGTTCCGAGCGTTCCGAGCGCGGTGAGCCGCGTGAGCGTCGCGCACCAATGCCGTTGGCGGATGGTCGTGCACGTTGCCGCACCGCTTTGGGTCTGCGCGACGGTATCGCCGCGAAGAACCTGTTGGGCGCCATCCTCAATGAAGGCGGCTTGGTTCGTGAAGCTATCGGTCGCATTCAGGTGCGTGAGAGCTTCAGCTTGGTTGAACTGCCGGAAGACGGCCTTGAGCGCTTGCTGACTAAGCTGAAAGACACTCGCGTTGCCGGTAAGCAGTTGAAGCTGCGTCGTTATCGCGAAGATTAATCGGTAGTTATTACTGATTAAACAGAGCCCCGCCTAGTGCGGGGCTTTTGTGTTATGGCGGGTTTATAAGTTGCGGTAAGGCGCCGCTAATCGAAGCGGTAGATGTCCATGCCGAGGGTGCCGAGGGTGAATCCTTGATGTATCAGGCTGAAGTTCTGGCCGGCGCCTTGGGCGAAGAACAGCGGTAATAGATGCTCGGCGCTTGGGTGGTTGCGTCGCGCCTGCGGTGCTTGGTGCAGGTAATCCTGCAGCGCCGCTCTTTCGCCCTGTTCAAGTTGCTCCACCACCCAGTCGCGGAAGGCTTTGGCCCAGGGAGTGATCACCTCAGGGCCAGCTTGCAAATCCAGCTCGCCAAGGTTATGGGTGATGCTGCCGGAGCCGATCAGCAGCACCCCTTGCTGGCGTAAGCCGGCCAGCGCCTGGCCGATGCGGGTTTGCATGGCCGGGCCATGCAGGCTGGGCAGCGAGAGCTGCACCACCGGTATGTCGGCCTGCGGAAACATCAGTGACAATGGCACCCAAGCGCCGTGGTCGAAGGGGCGTTCGGGGTCGAGTTGCGCGGCTAATTCGGCATCCTTGAGTAGTTCAACGACTTGGCCGGCCAGTTCTGGCTGGCCGGGCGCCGGATATTGGATTTGATAGAGTGGCTGCGGGAAGCCCTGAAAATCGTGCCAAGTGCTGGGCTTGGCGGCGCTGCTGACGCGCAGATCCTGAGCCTCCCAGTGCGCCGAGACCACTAAGATGGCCTTGGGTCTAGGCAACTCGGCAGCCAGTTGCGCTAACGCAGGGCCGCTGGCGCCGGGTTCGAGGGCGAGCATGGGTGAGCCATGGGAGATGAAAATACTGGGTAGCATGGGCGACTCCTGATACGCGATAAGGCTATCTTCGGCGCTGCAAATATCGAGATCCAGTATAAATTCTTGTCCTATTTGATCAGTTTATTGAGGGCTTTATGCACGAAGATTTTTGGCAGCAGCGCTGGGCGCGTAACGAAATTGGCTTTCACTTGAGTGAGGTGAATCCGTATTTGCAGCAGTATTGGCCGGGGCTGAATGTCGCGGCGGGTGCGCAGGTGTTGGTGCCGCTGTGCGGTAAATCCTTGGATATGCTTTGGTTGGCCGAGCAGGGCTATCGGGTGCTCGGCGTCGAGCTGGCGCAGGCGGCGGTGGAGGCATTCTTTAGCGAGCACAGTTTGCTGGCGGAGGTCGATCAGCTGGGTGCATTTCGCCGTTATCGTTCAGGCTCTATTGACGTGCTTTGCGGCGATTTTTTTAGCCTGACGGCCACTGACTTGCTTGAGTGCCGGGCACTCTATGATCGCGCCGCACTGATCGCCTTGCCGGCGCCGATGCGTGAGCGCTATGTCGCGCATCTGGCGAGTATTTTGCCGTTGGATTGCGCGGGTTTGCTGGTGGTTCTGGATTACCCGCAGGAACAAATGCCTGGGCCGCCTTTTGCCGTTGGAGAAGCGGAGGTGCAGCGCTTGTTGGCCGCGCCGCATTGGTCAGTGCAAGTGCTTGAGGCGCGTGATGTGCTGGGTGAGAACTGGAAGTTTTTGCAGCGTGGCTTGAGTCGGCTGGACGAGCGGGTCTATCGGTTGCAGTGCGGTTAGTTGCGGGCACAAAAAAGGGCGACACAGGTCGCCCTTTTTTGTTGCTGTCGATTTAGCCGCGTTGACGCAGCGCCTCGATGCGGTCATCCAGTGGTGGGTGAGTCATCAGAAGGCCGGCCAGGCCGTGCTTGAGGCCGCCGTTAATACCGAATGCGGTCAAGCTCGAAGGCATGGTTACCGGCATTTCTTGCTCAGCGCGCAGGCGTTGCAGCGCGGCGATCATTGCGCCGGTGCCGGCTAGATTGGCACCGGCTTCGTCGGCTTTAAATTCGCGTTTGCGCGAGAACCACATGACAATCACGCTGGCCAAAATGCCCAGTACCAGTTCGGCAAAGATGGTGGCGACGAAATAGCCGATGCCAGGGCCGTCTTCGTTTTTAAGGATCACTTTGTCGACGAAGTTGCCGAAGATCCGCGCAAAGAACATTACGAAGGTGTTTACCACGCCTTGAATCAAGGCCAAGGTCACCATGTCGCCGTTGGCTACGTGACCAATTTCGTGAGCCAGTACGGCGCGCACTTCATCGGGTGAGAAGCGCTCTAACAGGCCTTGGCTGACGGCCACTAGCGCGTCGTTCTTGTTCCAGCCAGTGGCGAACGCGTTGGACTCATGGGCTGGGAAAATACCCACTTCGGGCATTTTAATGCCGGCGGCTCGCGACAGTTCTTCCACCGTTTGCATCAGCCACTGTTCGTGGCGGGTACGTGGCTGGGTGATGATCTGCGTGCCGGTGCTCATCTTGGCCATCCACTTGGAGATGAGCAGCGAGACCAGTGAGCCGGCAAAGCCGAATATGGCGCAAAAAACCAGCAAATCACCATAGTTTTGCCCGGTAAAACGGTCTACTTCCAGCAGCCAAAGAGTAAAGCTGGCAATCAGCAGCACTGCCAGGTTGGTGGCTAAGAACAGGAAAATACGTTTCATGGTTGTAACTAACTCCGTGGCTAAGTGGTTCACGCGTTGGCCGAGGGTAAAACTTTGGCGTAGCGGCGTTCTAGGCAGGTATATAAGGGCGCAGGCCCTATAGGTTCAAGCTGGCGACTATTTCAAACTGTGTCGTCTGTGGTGCGCTTGTCGTTCAGGCTGGTAACAAAAAGTAGCTGGGTGAGTCGCGCAACAGTTTCGCTTTGTCGGCTGGCCAGCGCTTCGCGCAACTGAAACGCCAAGCTTGCCTGCACGCGTCTGATACTTGGCGACGCATCACTGGCAAACTCGACCTCGGGTACGCGGCGGGTTAGACGCAAAAAAGCTTTTTCGCTGAGTACCGCTTGATCAAGCGCGTCGTGGGCAATGCACGAATCAAAGCGTAAATAACCTTCTTCGGCCAGCCACAGCAGGGCGCTCAGACAGTTTTGATGACGCTGGCTGGGCAGGCCGAAATCATCCAGCTCTTCGCGGCCAATCAGGTCTTCGATATACACCGCTACCTTGCGCGGGAATGCTTGGTAGAGCAGCAGCATGGCGGCGGCTACATCCTTGTAGAACTCGTCGATCTGCAAGTCCATGGCCGGCGCTTATTGGCTGTAACTTTTAAGGAAGTTGCCGATCCGACCGATGGCCACCGACAGTTCATCTACGCGGGGCAGGGTGACCACTCGGAAGTGGTCTGGCCATGGCCAGTTAAACGCGGTGCCTTGCACGATCAGCAGCTTCTCGGAGAGCAGTAGGTCGAGAACGAACTTCTCATCGTTATGAATCGGGCAGATTTTTGGATCGATTTTAGGGAAAGCGTAGAGCGCGCCCATGGGTTTCACGCAGCTAACGCCCGGTATGCTGTTGAGCAGCTCCCAGGTGCGGTTGCGTTGCTCCAGCAGGCGGCCGTTGGGCAGTACTAGGTCGTTAATGCTTTGGTAGCCGCCCAGGGCAGTTTGAATCGCGTGTTGGCTTGGTACGTTGGCGCACAGACGCATGTTGGCGAGAATGTCCAAGCCTTCGATATAGCTTTGTGCTTTGTGCTTGGGGCCGGACAGTGCCACCCAGCCAGAGCGAAAGCCGGCCACTCGATAGGATTTCGACAGGCCGTTGAAGGTTAGGCAGAACACATCGGGGGCCAGTGAGGCGGTGCAGATATGCACGGCGTCGTCGTACAAAATCTTGTCGTAAATCTCGTCGGAGAACACCACCAAATTGTGCTGGCGGGCCAGTTCGAGCATCTCTAGCAGTACTTCTTTGGAGTACACCGCGCCGGTTGGGTTGTTCGGGTTGATGATCACCATAGCCTTGGTGTTCGGGGTAATTTTGGCCTTGATGTCGGCAATGTCGGGCCACCAGTTGGCCTGTTCGTCGCACAGGTAATGCACAGGGGTGCCGCCAGCCAGAGCCGCCGCGGCAGTCCAGAGCGGGTAGTCAGGCGCAGGAATTAATACCTCGTCGCCATTATTTAGCAGCGCCTGCATGGCCATCACGATCAGTTCAGATACGCCGTTGCCCAGGTAGATGTCTTCGATCCCGACGCCTTCCACCTGCTTTTGCTGGTAGTACTGCATCACCGCTTTGCGCGCGCTAAACAGCCCTTTCGAGTCGCTGTAGCCTTGGGCGGTGTGCAGATTGCGGATTACGTCCTGGAGGATTTCTTCCGGCGCTTCAAAGCCAAAGGGCGCTGGGTTACCGATGTTCAGCTTGAGGATGTGATGACCTTCCTCTTCCAAACGCTTAGCGTGCTTAAGCACTGGGCCGCGAATGTCGTAGCAAACGTTGGCAAGCTTGTTGGATTTACTGAACTGCATGTAAAAGATCCTGAAATATTGATCCTAAAATCTAGAATCGGCGCGGAAATTCGCTGCTAAGGCGGCTTTAGCTGCGTATTGGCAGGCCGTTGCGCGGGTGACAGACTGGGGGCGAATGATACGTTCGGCCTGATCGTGGGGAAAGGTACAGAGCGGGCTTTTTTCAGTTTTGGAGTAGCTAAATGGATAAGTTTGAGCAGTCACTCGATGCTTGGCGTGCGCAGCTAACGGCTGAGCAGTTTCGTGTTTGTCGCGAGAAGGGAACGGAGCGGCCCTTCAGTGGCGAATATCACGCCAGTCGCGCGCCGGGCCACTATCTGTGTACCTGTTGTGGTGCGGTGTTATTTAGTTCAGCAGCCAAGTTTGACTCGGGCTGTGGCTGGCCGAGTTACTTTCAACCGGTGCAGGCCAACGCGGTGCTCAATCAGGCCGATAACACCCATGGAATGCGCCGTACTGAGGTGCTGTGCGCCAAGTGTGATGCGCACTTGGGGCATGTGTTTGACGACGGTCCGGCGCCCACAGGTTTGCGCTATTGCATCAATTCGGTGGCGCTTAAGCATCAGTCGTAAGTCGTATCGATTAGCTGGGGCGTGTTGGTTTTAGCCTTTTTAAAATATTAAATTGCACACAATCTAATTGCTCGCTATCTTGTTGCGGTCTTTCCTAGGATTAATCTCATGAGCACAGCACTTCTCAATATTCCTTGCACCACCATCAAAGGTGAGCAGAAAACCCTGGCCGATTTCGCCGGTAAGGCGGTTTTGGTAGTTAACACGGCCAGCAAATGCGGCTTCACCCCGCAGTACAAGGGGCTGGAAACCCTCTGGCAGACCTATAAAGATCAAGGTTTGGTGGTGCTGGGTTTCCCTTGCAATCAGTTCGGTAAGCAGGAGCCGGGCAATGAAGGGGCTATCTCGGAGTTCTGTGAGCTGAATTTCGGGGTGACTTTTCCGCTGTTTAAGAAGGTAGATGTTAACGGTGGTGATGCCCATCCGCTGTTCGTGCAGCTGAAGAAAACCGCACCGGGTTTGCTCGGTAGCCAAGGTATTAAGTGGAACTTCACAAAATTCTTGATTGGTAAAGATGGTCAGCTGGTTAAGCGTTTTGCGCCAACCACCAAGCCCGAAGACCTCAGTGCCGAGATCGAAGCCTTGCTGCAATGAAATCGGCAGAGTCATCTACATTGACCGAACTACAGCTGGATAATCAGCTGTGTTTCAAGCTGTATGCGGCCTCGCGTGCGGTTATTCGCGCTTATAAACCTATGCTCACTCAACTCGGTCTGACCTACCCGCAGTATCTGGCCATGCTGGTGTTGTGGGAGTGGCAGGTTGATGCGCCGGTGCAGCCGACGGTTAAGGCCTTGGGTGAGCGTTTATTACTGGACTCCGGGACCCTGACGCCGTTGCTTAAACGCCTTGAGCAGTTGGGTTTAGTCGCACGGCAACGCGCCAGTCATGATGAGCGGGAAGTTCATTTGCGTTTGACCGGAGCGGGGCAGGATTTGCGCGCCCAAGTGCTGCCGCTGAAGGCGCAGCTACTGTGTGACAGTGGCGCCGCTGTGGCGGAGTTGGATGGCTTGCGTGAGCGCTTGGACGCTTTGCTTGAGCGGCTTACTTACTTGCCATAGGGCTGCTTGGCTGGCCGCTGGGTAGCCATTGCTGCACCATGCAGTCGAGCTGTTCCATCCGGAAGGGCTTGGCTAGGTAGTCGCTCATGCCTGCATCTAGGCAGCGTTCGCGCTCATCAAGCATGGCGTTGGCGGTTAGGGCAATGATGGGCAGGTTTAGCCATTGCGAGTTTTGCCGAATGCGGCGGCTGGCTTCGTAGCCGTCCATGACCGGCATATTGCAGTCCATCAAGACTAAATCGACCACTTCCTGGGTTAAGCATTCGAGTGCTTCGCCGCCGTGGTTGGCCAGCACTACCTCGCAGCCCATTTTAATCAGCATGCCCTTGGCGACCATTTGATTGACTGGGTTGTCCTCCACCAGCAGCACCCGCGGCGCTCGCTGACCGTTAGTTGGTGCGTCCAGTTGTGCCTGGCTTACCGGGGTTGCTGGCGGCTGTTGAGGTCGTAGCAGCAGTTGACTCAGCGCTTGATACAGTTGTTCGTGCCCAAGCGGGCTGGCGAGCTGCGCGAATGGGGCGAAATTGGCGCATTGCTCGGTGTTTAAAAGACTGCCGTGCCGGCTGATAAACAATAAGGGTGCGCTGCAGGCAGGGCGCAAGGCGCTGAGTGCGGATGGCTTGGCGCAGATCACCAGTGTCGGCGTCAATTGTGCTATCTCTGCTGCCGTATCGAAGCGTTGATACGTCAGGCCCCAGGCAGGTAAAAGCGTTGCGAGCAGTTCGGCTAAACCGCTGCCGTTATCTAGCACTGCGGCAATACTGCCGTACAGCTCGGTTTTTTTGCCGCTCTGATCTTGTTTGGGTAAGGGCAAGTCGGCGCAGAACTGACTGCCAACGTTTTCGTGGGATATGAGGCTCAGCTGTCCGTGCATGTTTTCGCAAAGTGTACGTGTTAGCGCTAAGCCTAAGCCGGTGCCTCCATACTCGCGGGTGATGCCAACTCCTGCTTGGGCGAAGGGCTGGAAAATTCGGGTCTGGGCGGCGGGCGCAATACCAATGCCGGTGTCGCGGACAATAATTTGCACGCCGGTTGAGGTTGGCTTAATGCGCAAATCCACCCGTCCGGCGTGGGTGAACTTTAGAGCGTTTGAGAGCAGATTGCTGATGATCTGTCGAACCCGGGTCGGATCACCTATAACTGTCTTGCTCAGCAGCGGGTCGATTAGGCAGGTGAGTTCTACCCCGTCAGCGGCATTTTGCGACAGTAGGTTGGCGGTTTCCTCGGCGAGACTGGCTAGGTCAAAGGGGATGGCTTCAAGTTTTAATTGGCCGGCCTCAACCTTCGACATGTCGAGAATGTCGTTGAGCAAGCCCAGAAGGATGTTGCCGGACTCACTGGCGATAGTGAGTTGTTGGCGCTGCTCATTGGCCATGGGGGCGTCGAGCGCTAGGTCAAGCATGCCCAATAAGCCGTTTAGCGGGGTGCGAATTTCATGGCTCATGCTGGCCAGAAACGCTGCGCGGGCTTGAGCTGTGTGCTCGGCACCACTGCGCGAAATTTCCAGATCTTGGTTTGACGCGGATAGGCGAGCATTGCTGGCCTTGAGCTCGGTGGTGCGGGTTTCAATGATGTTTTCTAGCTCGCTTAGGTACAGGGTTAAGCGTTCCTCTGCAGCGCGACGGCGGTCAATTTCATTGGCGATGTTGCTCAGTTGGGTGTTGGTAACCTCTACCAGTACGCCAATCTCATCTTGCTCATGGTTGCTAGGGCAATTGATTTTTAGTCGGGTTGGCGCATTGGGGTCGTGCTCGCTAATGGCGCGTACCACGCTAACCAGGGGTTTAGTCAGCATAAAGTAGAACAGCACCAAGAGAATTAACGACAGTAGCAAGCTGCGCACAAAACCGGTTGCGAAGGTGATTAGGGCGCGACTGAGAAAGTGACTGCCAAAAGCGTAAGTGTCGACGTCTAAGTTAAGTTGGCCGAGGACCTCGTTGGAGTCTTGCTTAACGAGCAGCGGCAGATTGAACGAGCGTTGGCTGCCAAACAGAAAATCGCTGAGAAAGCGAAAGCTGCTTTGCTGGGCTGGGCGATCAACGCTGGCCAAGCTTGCACCGCTGTTGTCGAGTAATTCGGCTTGAATGATGGCCGGTGAATTGAGTAGGCCAAGCACTAGTTCGCGGGCCAATTCGGCGTCAATGTTGTAAGCAATGCGGGTGGCGGGGGTGCGACTAACCTCCAGCAGTGCGTGAATTTCGTTGTTGATTGAAGCGTCTTCGTTGAGGTAGTCGAGGCCAACTTGCAGCAGGCTAAGCAGAGTGCCAAGAATAAACGCCACCAGCACCGTGATGCTGGCCTGCTTGTATGACAGCTGGCGTGTAAGGGGGATGTTCATTGGTGGCTGCTGGCCTTTTGACTGCGCGCTTAGAGCATAGTCCATTCAACTTAAAGGCAGCCTGCAATGCGCGAGGCATTGCAGGCTGCTAATATGAGTAGATCGCCTATTCGCTGCGGTGCTTTGGCGTGTTAGGCCTTGCCGCTAAGTTTGGCCAGTGTGCGTTGCTCGCCGGGAAGTACCTCCAGCACGCTGGGGCGCGCCTTTACCCGTTGCAGTAGCGCGGCTAATGCCGGCCAGCGCAGGCTGTCAAGCTGTTCGCCAGCGTGCTCTAGGTTGATCAGTTGGCAAGCAAAGGCCAGGTCGGCCATGCTCAGAGCGTTGTCGACGAAGTAGTCGGCAGTGCCAAGGGTCGCTTCTAAGTAGTCAAAGTGCGCTGGCAACTTGTCGTGCAGCGCGCTTTGTACGGCGGCCTCATCGCACGGTTTATTCATGGTCGGCTTGAGTACGCGGTTGCGAAACACTGCAAAAGTAGTCAGTGGGGCAAGTTCGTAGTCGGCGTATTTTTCCAGCCAGCGAATCTGGGCACGTTGCCCGGGATTTTGGCCATAAAGCGGCGGCAGTTCAGGGTGTTGTTCTTCGAGGTATTGGCAGATCACGCTGGAATCGGCCATGGCTAGATCGCCATCTTTTAGCGCGGGAATCCGCCCCAGTGGGCTGAGTTCGCGATACCACTGCGGTTGGCCGAAGGGGGTGATAATTTCCAGCTGGTAGGCCAAGCCTTTTTCCGCGAGAAACAACCGTAGTTTGCGTACAAACGGGGACAGTGGCGCTCCGTAAACAGTCAGGCTCATGCAGGCGTTCTCGCAGGTGTGCTCGGGGGATTAAAAACTTTTTTTCTTCCAGCTATCTTCGTCGTCCAGCGATTTGAGGCCTTCGGTGAGCTGGTTGACGTCATCGCTAACAGGTTTGGTATTTTCCAGCACCATGTCATTGGCGCGGCTTAGCTGGGCTTCCATTTGCGCTAGTTGGCTCTGATATTTGCCCGGCTCAGGTTGTTTGCGTAAATACTGCACGCCACGTTCAAAGGCGAGGCGGGCCTGGCCGGGTTGAGCGTTTTTCAGGGCTTGCTGGCCAAGACTGTTAAAGAAGTCAATGTGCAGTAGGCACAGCATATGTTGGATTTCTTTGCCCCAATGCTTGGCTTCGTTGGCTTGCATTAGGCCGTCTTGGGTGGCTCGAGAGACTTGGCTGTTGAGGTTTTCTAAAATGAAGCGAACCTCTTTGGCCTTGGCTTCATTGTGAATTGCTTGCACGGGGTTGTTGATCGGAATTAGTTCGTTCTTATTGACCAGTTCGCGTAACTCACTGATGCGTGTCCGTAGCGCGCTGTTGGTTTTGTCGAGTTGCACCAAGCGATCACTAAATTGCAGCTCGAAGCGGCTCAGGAGCAGTTTTAAGGCAGGGGTCATCAACTGGCCTGGCAGGTTGTCGGAAACATCCCGGCTGCGCCGCACCCGATCGGTTAGGTCGGCGCGCAGGCGGGCCTTCTCCAGCTTGCTGTTTTCCAGCATGTGGTTGATATAAACGATGGCGATCAGAATAACGATGCCGGTTGCGATCAGTAGGGTAATGACAATTGGCGACACCGTTGAAGCCTCGAGCAATGGGTTGTCTGGAGTGTAGTACCTTCGTTGAATTGCTCATAGTGGCGGTGTTGGATATGCCGCAAGTGCTTGTTTTGAAAAAACTTTGTTTTTAGGGTTGACGCCTGTTAGCAGGCTCCATACAATGCGCGCCTCTTCACACGGTAAGCCAAAAGCTTAGCGCCAGAAGACGGAAATAGCTGATGAAAAAGGCTATGTAACTTCCGAGCAGTGTCCCCTTCGTCTAGTGGCCTAGGACACCGCCCTTTCACGGCGGTAACAGGGGTTCGAGTCCCCTAGGGGACGCCATTTTAGTTTTCCCGGTTTTCGGGTTCAGGGGTCATCCATTGGATGGCCCTTTTTGTTTGTCTCGATTTTTTGGGTGGATAGCCTCGCTGATCCAGCGCAACAAAATTGCTGCATGGATGTTATTGGGGATTGGGCGACTGCCGGGCTTGGCGCATGATGGCGCTACCAAGTCATTTTTGCTGAGGCTGCTGTGCGCCAATCGCCGCTCATTTTTCATACCTTTAGCGATCGCCAAGCCTGTGTGCAGGCCCTCAGTAGCGAGCTGGCCGCGCAGTTGCAGGTGGCCTTGCAGGTTAAACCGCGGGCGCGGCTGTTGTTGCCCGGTGGTAGCGGTCCGCAACTGTTGCTGCCGGAGCTGGCGAGTGCTGCGTTGGATTGGTCGCGGGTTGATCTTAGCGCCACCGATGAGCGCTGGGTTCCGGCTAGCGATAGCGCCAGTAATTGGCGTTTGTTGCAGCAAGGCTTGCCGCAGGCGGCTTGTTTAGATCCGCGTCAGGGTGCCACGCCAGCGTTGGCAGCGCAGGCTTGGGGGGCGCAGCTAAGTACCTGGCTGCCATTGGACGCGGTGCTCTTAGGCATGGGTGAAGACGGTCACTTTGCCTCGTTGTTTGCCCGGATGCCGGGTTTGCCGGCAGCGCTTGATTCTTGCGCCGAGACTGCTTGCCTGTTGGCGCAGGCGCCGAGCGAGCCGCGTCTACGGCTGTCGACTAATCTAGCGTTATTGACCGCGACACGCTGGCTGGGCTTGTTGGTGTTTGGCGCGGCCAAGCGCGAACTGCTGGATGCGGTGTTGGCCGACACGCCGGCCAGTCGCACCTTGCCCGTGCATGCCCTGATCTGGCAAACAGAGCATCCGGTGCAGGTTTATTACGCGCCCTGAGCCGTTACACTCGGTGCTATCGCGGTGTTAATAGATAGGATTAAGCATGCTAAATACCCTGGTCGAGCAGGTCACAGCCGAGCTGGAGTTGCGTTCGGCGCTGCCGCGTCAGCGCTATTTGAATCGCCTCGATGAAGCCTTGCAGCGCGCGCCTTATCAGCGTTTGGGCTGTTCCAATTTAGCCCACGTACTGGCCGCACAGCCGGACGCCACGCGGCTGATTATCAAGCAGGGCGGGGCGGCCAACATCGCCATTGTCTCCAGCTACAACGAGATGCTCTCGGCCCATGCGCCCTTTAACGAGTACCCTGCGCAGCTCAAGGTGGCATTGGCCAAGGTCGGTGCCACGGCGCAGTTTGCCGCCGGCGTGCCGGCCATGTGCGATGGCATCACCCAGGGCGAGGCCGGCATGCAATTGTCGCTGTTTTCGCGGGACTTAATCGCGCAAGCCACGGCCATCGGTCTGACCCACGGGGTATTTGAGGGTGGCCTGTATCTGGGCGTGTGCGACAAAATTGTCCCAGGGTTGTTGATCGGCGCGTTGCATTTTGGTCATCTGCCGGCGCTGCTGGTGCCGGCCGGGCCGATGCAGTCGGGTTTGGCCAACAAAGACAAGGCCGCAGTGCGTGAGCGCTTTGCCCGTGGCGAGGCCAGTCGAGATGAATTGCTGGCCGCCGAGTTAGCGGCCTATCACCAAGATGGCACCTGTACCTTTTACGGCACCGCCAATACCAATCAGTTGCTGATGGAGGTCATGGGCCTGCATGTGCCGGGCAGTGCCTTCGTGCATCCGCATACGCCACTGCGGGCGGCCATGACCGCCGAGGCAGCGCGTTTGGTGGTGCGCAATAGCCGTCACGGCCAGCGGCACTTGCCCTTGGGCAAGCAAATAGATGCGCGGGTGTTGGTGAATGCCATGGTCGGTTTGCTGGCCTCGGGTGGCTCGACCAATCTGACCCTGCATTTACCGGCAATTGCCCGGGCGGCGGGTTATGAGTTGCGCTGGGAGGATTTTGCCGCGCTGTCGAAAGTGGTGCCGTTATTGGCCCGGGTCTATCCGAATGGCGCGGCCGATGTGAATCAATTTCAGGCGGCCGGTGGGCCGGCGTGGATTATTCGCGAACTGCTCGGTGCCGGTTTGCTGCACGCCGAGGTTTCGACCGTGGCGGGTGAGGGCTTGGCGGCCTATGCCCGCGAGCCGTGGTTGGACGATGGGCAATTGGCCTGGCGCGAATTACCGTTGCAGAGCCCTGCGCTGGAGATTGTCCGGCCGGTGTCCGAGCCATTTGTTCCTGAGGCGGGGCTGCAATTGTTAAGCGGTAACCTTGGTCGGGCCATCCTCAAGACCTCGGCGGTAGCGCCGGTTTTTTGGCAAATTCAAGCGCAAGTCCGGGTGTTTGACAGTGAGGCGGCGGTACATCAGGCCTATCAGCGAGGCGAGCTGAGCGGTGACTTAGTCCTAGTGGTGCGCTTCCAAGGACCAAGAGCCAATGGCATGCCCGAGTTACACAAGTTGATGCCTTTGCTGGTCAATTTGCAGCGCGCCGGACAAAAGGTTGCACTGCTCACTGATGGGCGATTGTCCGGGGCCTCTGGGCAGGTATTAGCCGCGTTACACCTGACCCCGGAAGCGGCGGCCGATGGCCCGCTGGCCCGTTTACAGGACGGTGACTGGGTTCATATTGATGCCCAGCAGGGTCTCTTGGCTGTGCAATTAACGGCGGCAGAGTTAGCGGCACGCGCACCAGCGCTGGCTCCGCAAGAGCTGACCCCGGGTTTTGGCTTGGGCCTGTTTAGTGCGCAGCGGCGCTTGGTTGGTCCGGCAGATAAAGGCGCTACCAGCTTAGACTGGGGCTGAACGGCATAACGCCAGTGGGCGGTGCGGTGAGCGGGCGGCTGTTGGTGAAGGGTGTAAAAGGTGCGCACTGGGAGTAATAACGTGGGAGTTAGGACGATGCAGTTGACCATTGAACAAGTGCTTAAGCGCGCTCGCCCGGTATTGCCGGTGCTGGTGATTGAAGATGTCAGCCTCGCCTTGGATCTCGCCCGAGCGCTGCACGCCGGTGGCGTTGAGGTGCTGGAGGTAACCCTGCGCACCCCGCGGGCGCTAGATGCCTTGGCAGCGATTCGTAAAGAGTTGCCGCAATTATTGGTGGGCGCCGGCACGCTGATCCATAGCGAACAGTTTCTTGAGGCGCGTGAGGCCGGTGCGCAGTTTGCCGTGAGCCCCGGCTGTACCGAGCGCTTGGCGGCGGCGGCAGAAGACTCGGGCCTGCCCTATTTGCCGGGGGTGATGACGCCGTCGGAGATCTTGCTGGCGCTGGAATACGGCTATCGCTCGTTGAAATTGTTTCCGGCGGATGGCAGCACCAGCGTGAAAATGCTCAAGAGCTTTAAAGGCCCGTTCACCGGTATTCGGTTTTGCCCAACCGGCGGGGTAACCCCGGACAACTTATTGAGCTTCTTGCGCTTACCGAATGTCGCTTGCGTCGGTGGCACCTGGCTGGCACCGAGTAATTTGGTGCGTGCGCGGGCCTGGGATCAAATCACCCAGCTGGCGTGCGAGGCCCGGGAAAGCGCGGCGCGTTTGGATCAGCAGCCATGAATTGGGATTTACCGACGCCCTTTGTTATCGATCTGACGGTGAGCAGTGACGATATCGACGGCCTCGGGCATGCCAACAATGCCGTGTATGTCAGTTGGCTGGAGCGTTGCGCGTGGCGGCATTCGCAGTTCCTCGGGCTGGATTTGGCCGAGTATCGCCGTTTGGATCGCGCCATGGCCGTGCTGCGCCATGAGATCGACTATCTGGCCAGCGCCTATGAGGGCCAGCAGTTGCAGATGGCCACATGGATCGTCGAGTCCGATCAGCGCCTGAAAATGACCCGGCACTTTCAACTGTGGCGCCCGGAAGACGCCAGCACCTTGCTGCGTGCGCAGACCACCTTTGTCTGTATCGAAATTTCCAGCGGCAAACCCAAGCGCATGCCGATGGAGTTTATCGACGGTTATGGGGCGGCGCTGATCGAATCTTATCCCATGCAGCTGTAAGTGAACTGAGTGGCGGCGATTGTCGTGCTCTAGCTGCCGGCGGGCTGCCGCTTCGCGTAGAGGCTGCCCTACAGTACAATCGCCGCCCTTATTTCAGCCTGTGGATATTCCTGCGTGCAAATTGCCTTGGCGCCGATGGAGGGTTTAGTCGATGAAATCCTCCGTGATGTATTAACTCAAGTCGGCGCTATCGACTGGTGTGTGACCGAATTTATCCGCGTCAGTGAGCGCTTATTGCCGCTCAGTACCTTCGAAAAACTCGCCCCAGAGCTGGCCAGCGGTGCGTGCACCTCGGCCGGCACGCCGCTGCGGGTGCAATTGCTCGGCTCGGACCCAGTTTGCTTAGGCGATAACGCCGCCTTTGCCTGCAGCCTCGGCGCGCCGGTGATTGACTTGAACTTTGGTTGTCCGGCGAAAACCGTCAATCGCTCACGCGGTGGCGCAGTGCTGCTCAAAGAGCCAGAGTTGCTCTATCGGATTGTCCGCGAGGTGCGCCAGTCGACACCGGCGCATATTCCGGTCACCGCCAAGATGCGTCTGGGTTTTGATACGCCCGATGGCGCCCTCGAGTGCGCCCAGGCGCTGGCTGCGGGCGGCGCGGCGCAAATCGTGGTGCATGCCCGGACCAAAGCCGATGGCTACAAACCGCCAGCGCACTGGGAGTGGGTGGCGCGGGTGCAAGAGGCGGTCAAGGTGCCGGTGTTTGCCAATGGCGAAGTCTGGGATTTAGATGATTGGCGGCGCTGTCGGGAAATTAGCGGGGTGGATGACATCATGCTCGGCCGTGGCTTGGTTTCACGTCCCGATCTGGCCGTGCAAATTGCCGCCGCCCGCGCCGGGCGCACGGTAGAGCCGATGAGTTGGCTCGAGCTGCAACCCATGTTGCGCGAGTTTTGGCGGCAAGTGCGGGTGAAGATGACCGGGCGCTGCGCGACTGGGCGCTTGAAACAGTGGTTGGCGATGCTCAGTCGCAATTATCCAGAAGCCATGTTGCTGTTCAACGAAGTGCGGCGCGAGCATGACTGCGTGCGCGTCGACCTGTTGCTGGGTTATAGCGCTGAGCCGATCGGGCAATAAGCGTTAGTGGGGGCTGGGTCGCTGCTTGGCGTGCTCGAGCAGGGCGCGAAACGCCGGTATCGGTAAGGCTTGGCTGTACAGGTAGCCCTGATACAGATGGCAGCCTTGCAGTTGCAGCAACTCAAGTTGCGCTTGATGCTCAACCCCCTCGGCAATCACCTCCAAGCCTAAACTCAGGGCCATGGCGACAATGGCGCGGATGATCTCGGCATCGTTGGGGTTTTGCGTGGCATCGCGGATAAACGATTGGTCAATCTTGAGGATGTCGACTGGCAAGCGCTTGAGATAGGTGAGCGAGGAATAGCCGGTGCCAAAGTCGTCCATGGCAAAACCAACGCCGAGTTTTTTCAGCTGCAGCATTTTGCTGATGGTGTCGTCGATATTTTGAATGACGATGCCTTCGGTAATTTCCAGCGTCAGGGTGGCGCTTGGCAAACCGCTGATCCGCAAGCTGTCGGCGACGCGTTCAATGAAGCCTGGTTGGCGAAATTGCCGTGGACTGATATTGACGCACAAACTAAATTGCCCGGCGCTTACTAAACCTTGCCCAAGCAGTTCGGCGCATAGGTAGCAGGCTTCGGTCAGTACCCAGTCACCGATTTCTATGATCAGCCCGCTCTCTTCCAGTACGGCAATAAACAGTGCTGGCGACTGTGCGCCAAGTTGCGGATGAATCCAGCGCAGCAGTGCTTCAGCGCCGATAATTTGCCCACTATTGGCGTCCACTTGCGGCTGTAAATACAGCTCAAATTCACCGCGAGCCAAGGCCAAGCGCAGGTCGTTTTCTAGCCGGAGGCGCACGCTGGCGGCTTCTTGCATATTTTTGCGAAACATTTGCTGGGTATTGCGTCCGCCTGCTTTGGCGCGATACAGGGCAATGTCGGCACGCTTGAGTAAGTCAGCTGGGGTGTCGCCGTGATCGGGAATTAACACGATGCCGATGCTCGGGGTGACCTGCAGGCGATGACCGTCGAGCATCATCGGTTCGCTGAGCAATTGACGCAGTTTGTTGGCCAGTTCGCGCACTTGGCGCGACACCTCGGCCCGCGATCCCTCAAGGCCGGAAATCAGCACCACGAATTCATCGCCGCCTAAACGGGCTACCGTGTCTTCTTGTCGAATGCTGATTTCCAAGCGTGCCGCGACCAGCTTCAACACCGCGTCGCCGAGTGGATGGCCGAGCGAGTCGTTGATGTGTTTGAAGTGGTCAAGGTCGAGAAACAGCAAGGCACCGCGTAATTTATGCCGCTTAAGCAAGGCGATTTGCTGGCTTAAGCGGTCCATCAATAGGGTGCGGTTGGGCAAGTTGGTTAGGGCGTCGTGATAGGCGAGATGCTGAATTTGCGCTTGGGCTTGCTTGAGCGCGCTAATGTCGCGGGCAATCATTAGCAGGCAGGCGGTGTTGTCGATGGTGATTGGTTGTACTGAAATCTGCGCGGTCATCAGTTGACCGTTACTGTGGCGGATATGCATCTCTAGGTCGCGCACATAACCATCGTGGCTGAGGGGTTCTAGCAGTGATTGGCGTTGCTGCGCATCCCACAGGTTGAGTTCCACCGAGGTGCGGCCAATCACCTCCTCAAAGGTGTAGCCTGAGAGGCGGCAAAATCCTTGGTTGACCTCTAAAAAACGCCCGCTGCTTTGCTCGCTGATGCTGATGCCGTCAGGTGAGGCGTGAAAGGCTTTGGCGAATTTCTCTTCTGAGGCTGCCAGTGTCTGCTCGCGTAGGGTGCGTGCGGTAATGTCGCGCAGCACGCCAACCATGCGTTCCGGTTGGCCTTGGGCATCGCG
>JAIETJ010000137.1 GCA_019745275.1 Pseudomonadaceae bacterium
CCTTGCCGTCGGGGGCGGGCGGATATGGCGCGATGGCGAGCGTCAGCTGGCCGTCGCACAGCCCTTTCACGTCGTTGATTGTGAGGCCGAGCTTTACTTCGGCTTCTTGAAATCGTTGATCGAGTTGCGCCTTGAGGGCCATACCGGGGCGGAAGTCCCAACGCACCCCTGCCGAGTAAGTGTGTTGGTCGGTGTTGTTGTTTGCCAGCAACGCATTAGTCGCGGCGGCGGCGCGCCCGGTGAGGCGATATTCATGCAGGCTGCTCAGCACGTCTTGGCGCGCGTATGTGAGATAGGGCGTCCAGTCGCCAAAGACGTGGCCAACGGTGAGGTAATAAGCTTGTTTGTCGGGTAACGAGCGGGTGTTTAGCCAGAGCCGCACATACTCGCTCATCACCAACCAGTCGCCATCTTCATAGCGCAGACCAAGGTTGGCGTAGTTTTGCTTGGGGATATCTGCGACGGCGTAGTCTTCAGCTACCTGCGGGTTTTGTTGGTAAATTAACGTCTGAAGACCTTGTAGCCCAGGCGCATCCAGCTGCACATGAGCTTGTAACACGGAGGCGCGCAGGGTCAGGTTAGCGTCACTCAGGCTAACTGCCACGCCGGTGCTGTAGGTGTTTTTCAGCTTGTAATAGGGGTCGCGGTCGAGGCTGAATTGACCATAGTGGCTATCGATACCGAGTGTGTAGTCCCCCAAGGCCATGCGATAACGCAGTTGGCCACCATCAACCCAAGTCGACTCGCCGGCTAGCCCATACAGCTCTACGGGCGGCCGGACCCAAGGCCAAGCATAGCCGACGTCGAACTCTTCGGTAATCAGAAACAACGGTTGGCGGATGCGTCCGAGCCGGGTTTCCCAATGTTCGTTTGGCCGCCAGCGCAGGTAGGCCCAGGTGGTTTGCGGGTGGACTTGGTCTTCGCCGTTACGGCGAATCAGCGATTGCAGGATAAACGACAGGTCAGGATTGAAGTTCAGCGTCATCTGCGCGCCGACGCGGTTGTCGAGTAGGCCGCTCCAACTGTCGCCGATGCCGTAACGATTGTTCGAGGCGGTGCGGTATTGCGGGGTGTCGAGGCTGCTGCGTGCCATGCCAAGGGTGCCATAAGCATTCAGCTCAAGAGCCTCACCGAGCAACTCCACGGCACCGGCAGGCCTAGCAGTAAGCGTCAAAAGCACTAACAGCGCGCGCACTAAGCGGCGTTCAAACATTGTCGCTCTCCGGATGTTTGGGGGCCTGTAACGGTATATGCAGGGTGAAGACACTGCCGACAGCGACTTCGCTGTCGGCGCAAATGCTGCCGCCCAGTGGGCCGCTGATTAAGTTATAGACGATGCTCAGGCCCAAGCCACTGCCGCCATGGCCGAGTTGCGTGGTGAAAAACGGGTCGAAGATACGCTTGAGATTTTCCACCGGAATACCGCAGCCGTTGTCGCTGAAGGTCAGTTCTAAGTGCTCGCTATCGGGGAGGCGAGCACGCAGGTGGATTAGGCCGTGAGCGCGACCGGCAAAGGCATGGGCGATGGCGTTGTTGATCAGGTTGCTGATGATTTGCCCTAGCGCGCCGGGGTAGCTATCGAGTTGAATGCCGCTGGGAATTTCGCACTCGATCAAATAGGGCAGCTGTTTCAGGGTCGGGCGCAGGGTCAGGAGGGTTTCCTTGATCACGCTGGCCAGTTCAAAGCGGCGCCGCTGGCAACTGGTGCGATCAACCGCCACGGCCTTGAAGCTACGCACCAACTCGGCGGCGCGCTCCAAGTTGCGCATCAGCATCTCAGCGCCTTGCTGGTTTTGTGCCATAAACACATCCAACACGGAGCGGCGCAGCCCTTGGCTGATGCTCTGGTTGAAAGCGTCGTGGTGCTGCTGCAGGGTGCTGGCCACGGTCAGCGCGTTGCCAATGGGGGTATTTAGCTCATGGGCCACCGCCGCGACTATGCTACCCAAGCTGGCGAGTTTTTCCGCTTGTACCAGTTGCTCCTGCATTTGCTGCAGGTTGGCGAGGGCCGTGGCCAGCTCTTGGTTACGCCCGGCTAACTCATGGGTGCGCGCGCTGATGCGCTGCTCCAAGCTGTTGTTGAGTTGGCGCAACTGGTCTTGGCTGTCGCGCAGGGCGCTGATATTGGTCAGGGTGATAATTTGATAGCGCGCCTGCGGCAGTTCGAACGCCTGCGCGCTGAGCAAAAAGGGCCGTGAAATGCCATCGCACTCGGGCAGGCTGATTTCCTCGGCGCCGCTGACGTGCTCAGGGTTTGCTTGGGTTAACGCCCGCTGGACACTCTGCCAGGCGGTACTGGGTTGTTCTAGAAGGTTTTCCGCGAGCACGCCAAAGCTACTTTGGGCGGCCGAGTTGCTTTGCACCAAGCGCCACTGTTGTTGCTCTTGGCGCAGCACCAGCATCGGTAGGGGCGCCGCATTGAAGACACTGGTGAATTTTTTCTCGCGAATACTGACCGCCTCGGCCATCCGGTTGAAGTTTTTCGCCAGCCGCGCCAACTCATCATAGCCGTGCTCGCTTAGGCGGCTCTGATAGTCGCCGGCGGCCAAGGCGTCGGTGGCGCGCATGAGTTTATTCAGGCGCTTGCCCAGGCGCCGGCTAAATAAGCTAATGGCTCCGCTTGCCAGCACCAGCGCGGCTAGGTTGAGCAGCAGCACGAGGCGAATCATGTTGCGCAAAACCGCAAGCAAACCGTTGGTGGCTAAACCAAATTGCAGCATTCCCACCTGATTGCCGGCCAGTAGTACGGCTTGGCGTTGATGCAAAATGCCGCGCTCTAACGCTGCCTGGACATCGCTGTCGGCGCTGGGCAGGGTTCCGCTGGGTACTTTGCCGGCGCTCAATAGCCGCTGACCCTGCTCATTGTCGATCAGCAAATAGCTCAAGCCATTAGACGACTCCCCGATCAGCTCTTGAAAGAAATCTTGTAGTTCATGCACCCGGCCGTCTGCCGCGTAAGGCGCGGCGGCCAGATTAATGATTTCGGCGGTTTGCTTCGCAGCCACCTGCAGGTTACTGGCCATGCCTGTGCGCAACACGTTGCTGGTTAGCAAAAAATAGCCAACCAACAGGGCAACCTGCAGGAGTAATCCAACCAGCAGCAATTGCGCGCTCAGTGAGCGCAGATGAGGTAAGCGCACGGACTCTTCCTGCAACCTGTGACGTTGGCTAAAGCCTAGTTCAGGTTGCAGATTTGGCCGTTAGTTTCACACCGCAGAGTGCTGTGGCACTCCCGGTGTTCATACTCAAGCAGCGCTAAGGCGGTGCTTGAAAGCGACTGTGCGCTATATCGCCGAGCATCGTTGTTAGCGGCTTGCGCGGCAGGTTCAGCTCAGGCTGGTGTAGAGGTTGTAGGTGCTGATTAGGGTAATTAAGCAGCCGACAATGGTCATCAGTATTTTGGCCGGGATTTTTTTGCACAGCAGGGCGGCAAAAGGCGCCGCGAACAAGCCACCGAGCACTAGGCCGGCGACCATCACCCAGGTGCTCGGTTGGCCGGCGAGCAGGATGAAGGAGGTGGCGCTGGCAATGGTTAAAAAGAACTCGGCAAAGTTCACCGAACCGATGGTGGTGCGCGGGTCGCTGCCCGAGCCAATCAGGGTGGTGGTGACCACTGGCCCCCAGCCACCGCCGCCGGCTGCGTCGACGAAACCGCCGAACAAGGCTAGCTTGGCGATATGTTTGGGTTCTTTGGGTTTGCTTAGATGGCGGTAAGCCTTGGCCAGAATATACAGCCCCATCAGTAGCAAATAAGCAGAAATAAACGGTTTTAGCAGCTTGCCATCGAATTGGGTGATCACCACTGCACCGAGCACCGCACCGATGATTCCCGGCAGCAGCAAGCGCAGAAACAGCGATTTATTAACGTTGCCCAATTTGGCGTGGGATATCCCGGACAGGCCGGTGGTGAATACTTCGGCGATGTGCACGCTGGCGCTGGCCGCCGCCGGTGAGGCGCCGCTGCTGAGTAAGAAGGTGGTGGCGGTGATGCCGTAGGCCATGCCCAGCGCGCCGTCGATGGCTTGGGCGAGAAAGCCGACCGCTAAAGCGCTCCAGAATACCGGGTTGTTTAAGGTGCTTTCGATGATCTCAAGACCGCTGCTGCCATGGTCGCCAAAGAACAGGCGCCACGCCAGCAGCAGCAGTAAGCCGATTAACGTCAGGCTGGCAAACCAGACGGCGGCGCGCAGCACTGGGTGATTGGCCGGGTGTGACACGAAGTCATCCACCGGTGGCAGGCCGAGTGCCTGATGCTCGGCGTTTAATGGGCTTGGGCTGAGGTCTAGATCGCGGATTTTCATTGAGTGGCCTGATAGCTAAAATTGCAGCGGCCCAAGCGAGCCGTGCTGGCCAATATAAAAGCCTGCACATATTCCGTAAAATAATATTTTACTGTTTGTTTTAGTGTTTTTGTTATAAGTGGGATTATTAAGACGAACAGCTGATCTCCAGATGCTTGCCCCACTGTGGTGGTCGCTCGGCGTAGGCCTGCATACCCGCTTGCTCGGTAAAGGGCTGGCTAAGCACCTGATGCAGTTCGCGCACTGGCGCGTAGTCACCTTGTTCGGCGGCGCTGATGGCTTGTTGGGCCAGATAGTTGCGCAGCACGTACAGCGGATTGACCGCGTGCATACGCGCCCGCCGCGCGGTTTGGCTGTCGGTGGGGTTGGCCGCGCGGGCGCGGTAATCGGCGGCCCATTGATCGAAGCCGGCCAGATCGACAAAGTCGTCACGCAAACTGGTCAGCGCCAATTCGGCCGACTGCTCACCTAGGTGGCGAAAGAATAAGGAGTAGTCCACAGCGCTGCCTTGCATCAGTTGCAGCAGGCGCTCGACCAATCGTTGGTCGGCCGCATCGGCGTCGAGCAGACCTAAGCGCTGGCGCATCAGACTGAGGTAATGCGCTTGGTACAGCGGTAAGAACAGCCCGAGGCTGGTCCGCAGTTGCTCAACCTCGACCAGCGGGGTTAAGGCTTGGGCCAGTGCGCTGAGATTCCAGTGGGCGATGGGCACCTGATTGCTGAAACTGTAGCGGCCGCTGTCATCGGAGTGGTTGCAGATGTGCTGGGCGTCAAAGTCGTCGAGAAAGGCAAAGGGGCCGAAGTCGAAGGTAATGCCGAGAATCGACATATTGTCGCTGTTCATCACCCCGTGACAAAAACCATAGGCTTGCCAGTAGGCGATCAGTTCAGCGTTGCGCTCGACTATTTGCCCAAACATGGCCGCGTAAGGTTCAGCCTGGGTGCTGCACTCGGGGAAGTGACAGCTCAGCACATGGGCGGCTAATTCGCCGAGTTGCTGGGTTTGTTGGGTGTAATAAAAGTATTCGAAATGACCAAAACGCACGTGGCTGGGTGCCAAACGCAGCAGCATGGCAGCGGTTTCTTGCTGTTCGCGCCACACCGGGGTGCTGGAGCTGGTAACGCACAGCGCGCGTGACGTGGGAATACCCAGCGCATGCAGGGCTTCGCTGGCGAGAAACTCGCGAATCGAGGAGCGCAGCACCGCACGGCCGTCGCCGGAGCGCGAATAGGGCGTGGGCCCGGCGCCTTTGAGGTGTAAATCCCAATGCTCGCCGGCGTTGTTAAATACCTCGCCCAGCAGCACGCCACGCCCATCGCCCAAGCGCGGGCTGTAGCCGCCAAATTGGTGGCCGGAGTAGACCATTGCGCGCGGTTCGGCCGTGGCCCAGAGCTTATGGCCGGCAAATAGCTGGGTAAAATCTTCGCCATCGGCCGCCGCCGGGGGTAGGTCTAGCAGGGCCAAGGCCTGTGCGCTGACCAGCACCAATTGCGGCTCGGCAATCGGTGCCGGCAGTACGGCGGTGGAGAAGGCATCGCCCAGGCCGGCGAAGCGGTTGTTGAAGGTTAAATCGGTAAGGGATTTCACAATGGCTCTCCGGTAATCCCGACTAAAATAATCGGAATTACCGCCTAGCGTCCAGAGTCAGACATCGTCACCCGGTTCGTTGCTTTGGACTTGTTGCGTTGGCCGCGTGATTGGCTGCTGAGTACTGTCCAGTTGGGTTTCTTGGCCGTGCATATTTTTCACGAAAATATCCATCTGGTTAAAGGCCATTTCCACCTTGTGCTCGCGAAAGCTCATGGCAATGTTAGTCAGCAGTTCGTCGCTGGCGAGCAAGCGATCACCCAACTCACGAACGTGAAAACGCAGGTCGAAATTGAAGGTGTTGGCGCCGATGTTCATAAAGAATAATTGCGGCTCAGGCTCGCGTAGCACCCGCACGTTGCCTTCTACGACTTGCAATATCAGTTTGCGTGCTAGCGCTAAATCGGTCTCGTAGGCTAGGCCGATGCTGATCACCACGCGGGTCACAGTGTCGGTTAGCGACCAGTTAATCAGCTGGTCGGTGACGAAGGTTTTGTTTGGCACGATGATTTCTTTGCGGTCGAAATCGGTGATGGTGGTAGCGCGAATCTGGATCCGGCTGACGGTGCCGGACAAGGCGCCGATAGTCACGGTGTCACCAATGCGCACCGGGCGTTCGAACAGGATGATCAGGCCGGAGATAAAGTTCGCGAAGATCTCCTGCATACCGAAACCGATACCCAGTGACAGCGCCGCCACTAGCCATTGCAGCTTGTCCCAACTGACCCCGAGGGTCGATAAGGTGGCGACAAAACCAAAGGCGGCAATGCTGTATGACAGCAGGGTGGTGGTGGCGTAAGCGCTGCCTTGGGCGAGGTTCAAACGCGACAGCACCAGTACTTCCAGTAAACCGGGTAGGTTGCGCGCTAGCGCGGTGGAAATAACCACAATTATGCTGGCGCCAAGCAGGTCGCTGAGGCTAATCGGCACCATGGTGGCGGCATCGCCGACACCGCTGCTGTATTGATACAGGGTGATGTTGTCGAGGTAGGCAAACACACTGATCAGGTCGGCCCACACCCAATACAGACCGGCCATAAATAGGCCCAGCAAGGCCAGGTTTATCAGCCGTAAGGATTGCTCGTTAACTTGGTCAATATGCAGCGCTGGCTCTTCGCTGGTGTCAGCGTCACTGCCGTCTTTGGCTTGTGCGAGGCGTTTGGTTTGCGCCCGTTGATAGGCTAAGCGCCGGGCCGCCACGGCTAGGCCGCGGACAAAGGTGGCCTCAACGATCAGCCACAGGATGAGTAAGTACAGGGTTTCGATCAGTCGATCGCTGAGCTTGAGCGAGGTATAAAAATAACCCAAACCAACGGCCACGCTGAGTCCTAGCGGTAGGGCAATAAGGCCGATGCCAACGACTTGGCGTAAGGGCGAAGCATGTTCGCGAATCGGCTCACTGAAGACCATTTTGCTCAGCATCCAAGCCATGCTCAAAAAACAGGCTAAGACGATACCAATGCCTAAAACGTCTTTATCAAGCAGTTCCTGTTGGTGCTCGGCTAAGGTGCTAACAGCCACTAAGGCCATCACGATAACGCCCAGTTTGCGCACCTGGGCGTGGAGAAAAGCCACCTGTGGGCGGTTCCAGCGGAAGTGCAGTTCGGCGATGCCGCCGGGGCTGAGGATCCGGTAAACGGTATAAAACACCATCCACGCGCTGCTCATCTGTATCAGGGCCATGCCCAAACTGGCGTTTTGGCCGCGTGCATCGGCTTGTAAAATATACCCGCAGAGCGCTAGAAACAGCGCAACAGGCAGCGCCAGTAGCAGGTTCAGGAGCAGTGCTAGCGGGGTGTGTAACTGACTATCGCGTTTGAAGTGGCCGATGTCCTGATGCAGTTCTTCGAGCTTTTGGTACAGGTAGCTGCGCTTGTACAGCAGCGCGCCGATCAACAGCAGTAAGGGTAAAAACAACAGCGGCTGGGCAATCAGTCCCGCCCACAGTTGTTCTACTGCTGCCCCCCAAGGCATGCTGCCGAGTTGCCGCTTAAATTGCTCTGGCAGTTGCTTGGCCCACGTGAAGTCGAGCGGTCGGTTGCTGGGAATCCAGAACAGCTGCTCATCGAGGGTGTTGCGCAACGTCTGCGCGGTGCTCTGCAGTTGCTTTTGATTGAGCTGTAAGGTGATTGACTGATTGAGCAGTTCATTAAATTCGTGATTTAAACGCTCCAGCAGCATGCTGCGGGTGGCCACTAGTTCAAGCAGGGCTTTACGCAGCTCAGGGGTTGCGTCGCTGCTCGCTTGGCTGGCGAGTAGCTGTTCAACATAGCTGCTGGGGCTACTGATTTTGTCGCGCTGCTGGCTGAGTTCAAACTGATACAGACGAATATCGGCAATCTCGTCGGGCAGGTCTTTTTCTAAGCTGATTTGCGGTAAAGCGCGTTTTTGTTGGTTAAGGATTTTTGCCAACAATAAGCTGCCTTTGAGTACCTCAATTTGCTCCTCAAGCGCTTGATCGCTCTGGTTGATATTGCCCTGCAGTTGTTTGATTTTGAGGTTTTGTTCGGTTAGCTGATTGAGCCGGGTGGTGGCCTTGAGCAGGAAATCGGAAATTTTCAGGTTGTTGGCGGTTTCCGTGGCCAGCAGGCTGTCAGTACCGGCCTTGGCGACCTCAACCGAGAGTGCGGCCACGGTTTTCTCTGACTCCGCGCGGCGCTTGTCATTAATTAGGCTTTGCAGCTCGCGAGTTTGTTGCTCAGTGCGGGCGATTTGCGCAATCAGCAAGTCCCGCTGGCTGCCGCCGATATCCTGTAGTTGGCTGTTGCCGGCCAATTCGCTGCGGCGCAGTTGCAGTTGGGCATTGAGGGCCGCTTGCTCGCTGAGCAGCAGGTTACGTTGCTCGAGCGTATTGAGTTTGTCCTTGTCGGCCTTTAGCGCGGCGCTAATGGCTTGCAGACGTATTAGGCTGCTACTGATCTGTGCTTGGGCGCGCTCGGGGCGGGTCTGGGCGGTGGTGATCAGGCTGTTGGCATCGCTGAGTGCGGTTTGCCAAGTGCTGAGCTGGGTGCTGCGCTCGCTCAGCAGTTGTTCAAGCTGCGCGGTTGATGAGTTGGCGTAACGCTCGGCAGCGGGCTTGGGCGTGCTTGCTTGTAAGCGGGCAAGCTCATTTTGCGCTGCATTGATTTGTTGTGGAGCGCCGGCTAGCTGGGCTTTTAAGGTTACTGAGGCTTTGTCGCTAAGGCTGGCTTGTTGTAGAAAAAGCAGGGTTTGCTCCAGTACCTTTTGCAGGGCATTTTGCTCCGCCTCGGGCAGTTTGCGTTCGGCCAAGCTGTCTAAGCTTTGTTGCACCTGCGCGCTGGTGGGCGCATCCGCCGCCCACGCGAGTTGGCCGGACACAGAAAAGCCGAGCAGGGTGGCGAGCAGCAAAGTGCGTAAAAATGGCATGGGCATTATTCGTCAACGTCTGAAAAATAGCGGGTTAAAGGAGTAGGCCGCGAAGATGCTGCGGCGCTGCTGCATAACAATAAGCTTAATGCTGGGCAGTTTAACGGATCAGCGGTAGATCTTGCAGCGGTGCTGAACGCTGCAAACCTAGCGTCATCACCGGCCGCCTAGAGAAACAGTGCGGGACCTGGGCGTCCACCTTCGGGGAACTTGACCCCAACTTTGCGGATTTTGTTCCCGTCCATCAGTGCTACGGTCCAGGTTAAGCCATTCCATTCGACCTGATCGCCGATCACCGGTTGCCCGCCAATCTGGTGGGCGATAAAACGGCCGAGGAATAGCTGGCCTTCGGCGCCCTGCAGTTTCAGACCGTACAGGGCCGCCACCGCGCCGAGTTGCGCGTCGCCTTCGAGAATGAAATCGCCAAAAAAACGCAGGTCTTGGCCACGCTTGGGCGCTTCGATAAACAGTTTGCCGAGCGCCGGCAGGTCGTGCTCGTGGCCGACCACGCAGAGCACATCGCCGGCTTCCAGCTTGGTCGAGCCCGAGGTATGCAGCAGTTCGCTGCCACGAAATAGTGAAGCAATCCGCGTACCTTCGGGCATCTTCAGTTCGCGCAGCGGCGCGCCAATGCACCATTTCTCTGCGCCCAGGCGATAGACAAACAGCTCCCACTCGCTGGTTGGATGTATCTCTAAGCCGGCGCGGGAGATTGGCGCCGGGTCGGGCGGCACGGTCACCCGCAGTAACTTGGCCACCCACGGCAAACTGCTGCCTTGCAACAGCAGCGACACCAGCACAATAAAAAACGCTACGTTAAAAAACAGCTGGGCATTTTCCAGTCCGGCCATTAACGGGAACACCGCGAGAATAATCGGCACCGCCCCGCGCAAGCCAACCCAGGCAATAAAGGCTTTTTCTCGGTCGTGAAAGGCGCGAAACGGCATTAAGCCAATAAACACCGAGAGCGGCCGTGCAAACAAAATCATCCAGAGCGCGAGGGCCAGTGCTGGCAGAGCAATCGGCAGCAAGTCATGGGGGGTAACCAGCAGCCCCAGAACCAAGAACATGGCGATTTGCGCCAGCCAGGTGAGGCCGTCGAGCATGTGCAAAATGCCGTGCCGAGAGCGAATCGGTTGATTGCCCAGTAGCAGGCCGCACAGGTAAATCGCCAAAATGCCGCTGCCGCCGACCGCGTTGGTGCTGGCAAAAATCACTAGCCCGCCACTGACCACCAGTAACGGATAGAGGCCATTGGCCAGATGCAAACGGTTAATGATTTGTAGCAGCAACCAGCCCCCACCGAGGCCGAACACCGCGCCAATGGAGAAGTCGCGAATCAGGTGCAGGCCTAATTGCCAGCTGAGGGCGTGATCGGCGCTGGCCAGCACCTCAATCAGGGTCACGGTGAGAAACACCGCCATCGGGTCGTTGCTGCCCGACTCGATCTCCAGCGTGGCGGTGACCCTTTGATTCAGGCCGCGACCGCCGAGCAAGCTGAACACCGCCGCCGCATCGGTGGAGCCGACGATGGCACCGATTAACATGCCTTCCATCAGGCTCAGGTTAAACAGCCACGCGGCGGCCACCCCGGTGAGCCCGGCGGTAATCAGCACGCCAACGGTGGCCATCGACAGTGATGGCCACAGGGCCACGCGAAAACTCTCGACCCGGGTGCGCATGCCGCCGTCCAGCAAAATAATCGCCAGCGCTAAGTTGCCGACCAAATAGGCGGTGGAGAAATCGGCAAACTCAATGCCACCCGGGCCGTCGTTGCCGGCGAGCATGCCGACCCCGAGAAAGATCACCAAAATCGGGATGCCAAACCGCGAACCGAAGGCGCTGACCAAAATGCTGGCAGCCACCAGCAACGCGCCGATCAAAAACAGGCTGTTGATGGCGGTGGCGGTCACGGGCGTACTCCGGGCAAAAGGCGAGGCCAACTCAAACGCTGAGGGCTTGACCGATTCTAACCCGTGGGTTTACGCGACAGGCAAAAAACCGCGGGTGCAATGTATAGGCGCACAGAATAGGTGCAATACATGACCGTAAGGCGGGGCGCGCAGCGGCGTAACCCGCTGCGCGCCCCGCCTTACGCTTAGAACCACTGATCCTGCATGCTCAGACAGGTGTCGTCGCGGGCTTCCAGTAGCGCTAGTTCGTGCTGGCAACTCGGCACCTCCCAGGTCAGGAAATAGCGGGCGGCTTGTAGTTTGCCTTGGTAGAACTCAGCGTCGGTTGGGTTGCCCGCGCCGCTATTAAGGCGCGCTAGGCCGTGTTCGGCGTGAATCGCCTGCTCCAGCCAGCGCCAGCCGATGACCATATGGCCGAACACCTTGAGGTACAGCGCAGAGTTGGCCAAGCCTTGGTTGACCTTGCCGCTCATCAGGTCGCCGAGCAGGGCCAGGGTGACGGTCGACACGCGTGCCAGCAGGTGCTCAAGTGGCTGGCGCAGATGGGTTAGCGAGTCGAATTGGCCGGCACGCTGACAGCAGGCTTGAATCAGCTTGAGCAGTTGTTTGAGCGCCGCGCCGTTGTTCAGCGCCACCTTGCGGCCCAGCAGGTCGAGCGACTGGATGCCGTGGGTGCCTTCGTGGATCGGGTTCAAGCGGTTGTCGCGGTAGTACTGCTCCACCGGGTATTCGCGGGTGTAGCCGTGGCCACCGAGAATTTGGATGGCCAGTTCGTTGGCCTTCAAGCAAAACTCAGAGGGCCAAGATTTGACGATCGGCGTGAGCAGATCGAGCAGCTCCAGCGCGGTGCTGCGCTCGACTTCGCTTGGCAGGGTCTGGGTGTCGTCAAATAAGCGCGCCGCATACAGACCGAGGTCGAAGGCGCCTTCGACGTAGGCTTTCTGGGTCAGCAGCATGCGCCGCACGTCGGCGTGTTCGATGATCGCCACTTGCGCGCTGCTGGCGTCCTTGCCATCCGGCAGGCGGCCTTGCGGGCGCTGGCGGGCGTAGTCGAGCGAATACAGGTAGCCGGCATAGCCAAGCATCACCGCGCCCATGCCGACGCCGATGCGCGCCTCGTTCATCATCTGGAACATGTAGCTGAGGCCCGCGTGCGGCTTGCCGACCAGATAACCGACACACTCATCCTTATCGCCAAAGTTCAGCGCCGTCGAGGTGGTGCCGCGCCAGCCCATCTTGTGGAACAGCCCGGCGAGGATCACGTCGTTGCGCTGGCCGAGCGAGCCGTCATGGTTGACCAGGAACTTCGGCACAATAAACAGGCTGATGCCTTTCACCCCGGCCGGCGCATCCGGCAGGCGGGCCAGCACCATATGGACGATATTTTCGCTCAGTGGGTGGTCACCGCCGGAGATAAAAATCTTGTTGCCCTTGATTCGGTAGCTGCCATCGGCGGCCGGCGTGGCCTTGCTGCGCAGGTCCGACAGCGAGGAGCCGGCATGCGGCTCGGTTAATGCCATGGTGCCGAAGAAGCGGCCGTCGATCATCGGTTGCAAAAAGCGCGCTTTCTGCTCGGCGCTGCCGAAACTCTCGATCAGGTTGGCCGCGCCCATGGTCAGAAACGGGTACGAGGTGGTCGCCGCGTTAGCCGACTGAAAATGCGCAAAGCAGGCCTGCGACAGCAAGTTTGGTAGCTGCATGCCGCCGGCCTCGAACTCGCGGGTGGCATTCAGAAAGCCGGCTTCGAGGAAGGCGTCCACCGCCGGCTTGACCTCGGGGATTAGCACCGCCGCGCCGTCTAGGTACTGCGGTTCGTGCTCGTCGCTGGTGCGGTTGTGCGGGGCAAACAGGTTCTCGGCGATGCTGCGCGCGGTGCCGATGGCGGCGTCGAAGGTTTCGCGGCTGTGCTCGGCAAAGCGTGGGCGCTGAGTTAGGCCCTGGGCATCCAACACTTCATAGAGTTCGAAGGCCAAGTTGCGGGAGCTGAGCAGGGTCTCGGACATCGGGCGTACCTTATGCGGGGAGTGGGCCAATCGTTACGTTCGCTAACTCCCGTGAGTCTAGGCGGGTCAATAGAGGTCGCCTAGCACCATTCAAATCGCTGATAACGGACTAAAACGCGCCCTCGGTTTCAATCCCGCCGGCTGCCGCTTGGGCTGTTAAACTGTGCGGCTTTACGCGGCATGCGTTATGCGTGCGCGCTGCTACACGAGGAATTGATTGCCATGAACTACCGCCACGCCTTCCATGCCGGCAACCACGCCGACGTTTTTAAGCACCTGACCTTGTCGCGCATGATCGCCATGCTCAGCCGCAAAGAGGCGCCGTTTGCCTATCTCGACACGCATGCCGGCGTTGGCCTGTATGACCTGCAGGGCGATCAGGCCAGCCGTACCGGCGAGTGGTTGGAAGGGATTGCCCGGGTCTGGGCGGCGAAGCAAGTCCCGGCGCTGGCGGATGATTACCTCAAGGTGATTCGTGAGCTGAACCCCGATGGCGTGCTGCGCTATTACCCCGGCTCCCCGGAGTTGGCGCGGCAACTGTGCCGCGAACAAGACCGCCTGCATTTGAATGAAAAGCACCCAGATGACGGCTTGCTGCTGAAAGACAATATGCGCCGCGACCGCCGTGTGGCCGTGCACTTGGGTGAGGGTTGGCATATTCCGCGGGCCTTGCTACCGACGGCCGAGAAGCGCGCGCTGATGCTGATCGACCCGCCGTTTGAGCAGGAGGATGAGTTGGAGCGTTGCGCCATCGCTTTGAAAGAAACCATCCAGCGCATGCGGCAAGCGGTGGTGGCGATTTGGTACCCGATTAAAGAACAACGCACCCTGCGCCGCTTCTACCAAGACTTAGAGAAATCAGGCGCGCCGAAATTGCTGCGGGTCGAGCTGTATGTGCATCCGGCCGATGACGCTCAGCGCCTGAATGGCTCAGGGCTGATCATCGCCAATCCACCTTGGGGCTTGGAGGAAGAGCTCAATCAATTGCTGCCTTGGCTGACCAATACCCTGGGCCAAACCCAAGGCGGCTGGCGCTGTGATTGGCTGATTGAGGAAAACTCGGGGGCTTAAACCTTACTGCTTATCGAGAATATGTTGCGCGAGGTGGCGGGCCAGCAGCGGCAAAAACAGCTCGGCTTGCTCCTCGAGGCGCGCGAGTAACTGGCCGGCGTTGGTGAGGTTTTGCTCTTTGCCCAGTTGCTCCAGTTCGGCGGCTAAATCCTGCGCGGGGGTTAGCTCAAAGCTGGCCAGCAGCGATTTCAGCGAGTGGGCGGTGAGCAGCAGGCTTTGACTGTCGCCCTGCTGCAGTGCCAGTTGCAATTTGTTCAGGTACTCACGTTGGCAACTGGCCAGAAACGGCGCGCCTATGGCTTGCACAATAAAGGGGTCAACCCGTTGCAGGGCGGCGGCGTAATCGAACTCTTCGGCGGCCGCGAGCGGCGTGGTGTGGCTGGGCAGTTCGCTGTGCGCGCCGGCCAAGACCCGCGCCATCTCGGCATACAGTTGTTGGCGATTGATTGGCTTACTGACATAACCGTCCATGCCGGCGCTCAAGCAGGCGTCGCGGTCGCTGGCCATGGCGTTGGCGGTCATGGCGATGATGGGCAGATGAGCGCCGCTATTGGCCTCGCTGGCCCGCAGTAATTGGGTGGCTTCGAGGCCGCCCATTTCGGGCATAAACATGTCCATAAAAACCAAGTCAAATGGCTGCTGGGCGATCAGTTCGAGGGCCTGTTTGCCGTTGTTGGCCAACACCACCCGATGCTGATGGCGTTCGAGCAGTTTGCTGGCGAGAATCGCGTTAATCGGGTTGTCCTCGACCAGCAAAATACGCAATGGCGGCAATTGCTGTTCGGTGCGCTGCACGCTGGGCGCGAGCACGGCCTCGCTGCTGCGCAGGCCGCTGGCCTGCAGCAGGCATTGCAGTAGTTCCGGCTTGGCCAATGGCAGGCTTAGCGCCGACAGGCCCAGTTGTTGGCAGCGCGGGTGGCCAAGGCCTTGCTGGCCGGCGCTGAGTAACATAATGCTGCGTTGGCGCAGCGCTTCGGGCAGGTGCACGAGTAGGCTGTAGCCGTCCCCGTCGGTTAACTGCGCGTTGATCAGGGCCAAACTGAACGCGGGCGGATTGCTTGCTAGCAACGTTTGCGCTTGGGCCACGCTGCTGACGGCCAGCGGCTGTAACTGCCAGTCACGCAAACTGTTTTCGAGCAGCTGGCGTAGTTGCGGTTGGCTCTCTACCAGCAATACCTGCTGGCCACCCAGTTGAGCGCTTTGCTCTGGGCTCGGGCGTGGCTGCGGACGGTGCTCGGCATCGACCAGCGGCAGGGTTAAATTGAAATGAAAGGTCGAACCGACGCCGAGACTGCTCTCCAGCCACAAGCGGCCATGCATCAATTCGAGCATGCGTATGACGATCGACAAGCCCAAACCGGTGCCGCCAAATTTGCGTGAGATTGAACTGTCAGCCTGACCGAAGGCCTCAAAAACCGAGGCTTGCGCCTCCGGCGCGATACCGATGCCGGTGTCTATGACTTGGCCGTGTAGCTGGCAACTGTGCGCATCCAACGCGCTGACGTGCAGGCACAAATGCACGCTGCCGTGGCTGGTGAATTTGATCGCGTTGCCAAGCAAGTTGATAAATACCTGCCGCAGCCGGCCAGCATCGCCGAGCAGTAGCTGTGGCAGCGCGGGGTCGATGTCGAGGATCAGCGCCAAGCCTTTTTCTTCGGCGCGTACCGCCAGCAGTTGCATGGCTTCCCAGCTGCAGGCGGCGAGGTCGAAGGGTTCTGCGCAGAGTTCCAGCTTGCCGGCCTCGACCTTAGAAAAATCCAGAATGTCATTAATGATGCCCAGCAAGGCATCGGCGGAAAACTTGGCCATGCCCAAATAGCGCTGCTGCTCGGCGCTCAGTGGGCTGTCGAGTGTTAAGTCGAGCATGCCCAGAATGCCGTTCATCGGGGTGCGAATTTCGTGGCTCATCACCGCCAAGAAGGTGCTCTTGGCTCGGTTGGCCGCCTCGGCTTCGGCAATCGCCTGTTGCAGTTCGGCTTCTTTGAGTTTGCGCAGGGTCACGTCGCGGAAACTAAACACCTGCCCCTGCAGTTGCCGGTTGATATACAGCGGAATGCGGTGGCGTTCGAAGTAACGGCCGTCTAGCAGGCTGAGGGTGTCGAACTGATTGGGGTCGTCGCTGGCGTGTTGTTTAAGTTCAGTGAGCGCGCTCTGGCCGGGTGCTAGCTGACTGTCGAGATAGGTCAAAATAGCGCCATCGTTACCGGCGGTCAGCAGGGCGTCGGGAATGTGCCACATGCGCGCGAAATGGCGATTCATGTTGTTAATGCCACCGTCCATATTGCTCACCAAGATGCCGTCGGCGGTGGCCTCAAGGGTCGCGGAGAGCAGTGAGGTGGAGTGTTCCAGCGCTTGGCTGACGGCTTTTTGCGGGGTGGCATCTTGAAAGCTCAGGAGCAACAGGTTGCGCTCACCGGCGCTGATTTGCCGCAGCGATTTGGTCACGCTAAGCAGCGATTCATCGCGGCGTTTGTACTCGCCATCGACTGCCGACAGGTCGCTGATCTGCCCGTCGCGCACGTCATCCCAGAAGAACATGTCCTGAATCGAACTTTCGACTTCAGTAATCGGCAATTGCAGCAGTTCGTCGCGGCTATAGCCCAGCGCGTGGCAAGCCGGCGGATTGGCCTCGACAATCATCAGGCTCAGCGGGTCAACCACCAGCAGCGCTTGCTCGTAATGGCTGAGCAGCGCTTGGGCAATGGTCGCGGGTGAGGGCGGGCTCATTTAGGCGCCTGCCGCTTGTGGATCGAAATAATAGGTCACGTGTTGGCGCGGGCTCAGGTAATTGTAGATGTCTTGCGGTAATTGGCCGGGGCGCAGGCTCTTGCTGATATTCAGCTCAGTGTCGCGTTCCAAATCGAGAATGATCGCCTCATCTTTAGGCACCTCGGGGTCGTAGACGATCACCGTTGGGCGCAAGGGTTTATTCGGATTAACCGCCAGCACCAGGCCAATCATCTCGTTGGACAATTGCACGATGCAGCCCGGCGGGTACACGCCCAAACAGCGGATAAAGGCTTTTAACGCCTCGGGATCAAAGCGCGCACGTTGCTGGGTAAACATCCGCGACAAGGCTTCGTGCGGGGTCAGGGCGTCGGCCAAGTTGGTCGGGTTGCACAGGTTGTCGTACTGGTTGGCGATACACACCACACGGGTTAATTGACTGATCTGTGGGCCTTTAAGCTGACGTGGATAACCCGTGCCGTCGTTGAATTCGTGGTGCTCGCGGATGATTCGCTGGGCCGCCTCACTGAGCTCCATGCGGCTGGCGAGTTTGATGCCGTATTCGCAATGCATCTGCAGCAAACCCAGTTCGGCCTTGTTCAGCGGCTCGGTTTTCAGCAGGATTTTCGCCGGTATATCCAGCTTGCCAATGTCGTGCAGCAGCGCGCCGAGGCCCAGTTGCTTGGTGTCTTCGCGGCTAAATTGCAGAATCCGCGCCAGCATGATCGACAGTACGGTGACGTTCAGCGAATGAAAGTAGGCGTCTTCACCGGCCTTACCGTTCAGCGCGTGCATCAGCACGGTGTTTTCGCCGAGCATTGCCTCGACCATTTGATCGACCAGCTCCTCGGCTTGGCGCAGGGTTTCTTGCGGTTGGCTGCGCAGGTTGCGGCCGATGTTTTTTACCGTGTTGCTGGCCTGTTGAAACTTTTTACTGACCTCGGCCAAGCCTTTGCGCAGGGCTTTAAGCTCCTCCATGCGCGCCTGTTTGGCTTGCATGGCTTCGAGCTCTTCGGCACTGGGCGGGATCGGGGTGGGCGCTACAGCACTGGCTGCGGCCGGGTTACTGCTGACGGCGGTGGGCAGGGGTTTGCAATCGCTGCGCTTGGGGTCGTAGCGCAAACGCGGGAAGCCTAGAGCCAAGAGGGTGTTGAGTTGCTTTTGGTCTTTGATTTTGAAACTGCTAAAGGTAAACGAATGCTCCATCCAGCCTCGGTCGAGGTGCACGTACAGGCCGACGCAGAGCTGGTCGGCATTGATATAGAGCGCTTCGTCGGCCATGCCGTCCTCAAGAAAATCACCGATCTGGATGCTCGCCGGCGTTATCAGTTGAGTCTAGACCCGGTTCCGCGTGTTTGCCCTAGCGCAGAAGAGGTATGGCCGGTTAGCGCTGGGCTTCTTCGCGTGCACGTCCAGCCCAATAGGAGGCGCCGATGCTCAGCAGCCAGCAGACAATCAGCGCCCAGATGGCGCCATCTAGGCGTGTGGTCAGTTGCTCGGTGGCGCGCACCGCCTCAAGGGCAATGCTCATGATGTCCATCGGCAGCGCGCCGGCGCTGATTTTGTCGCGCAACTGGTCGGCGCAGGCCAGGGTTTCGCGCAGCACATAGCCAGTGATCGCCAGCGCCGGCAGGATAAACAGCGCGGCCTGCCAGTAACGCTTTAGCCAGTACAAGCCGGCGCCGGGGAATATCAGGGCGGAGTAGAGTGCCGCTTGTGCGGATTTTTGCATGCGGGCCTCGTGTATTGAGGTGGCTGGTTTGTGGGTGACTTGTGGCGCGTTATTTACGGCGCCAAACACAGCCCTGTGCCGCTCAGGCCGCAGTAACCGCCGGGGTTCTTGGCTAGGTATTGCTGGTGATAAGCCTCGGCATAGTAAAACGTTGGGGCGAGGCGAATTTCGCTGGTGATAGGGCCGAAGCCGGCTTGGCTCAGTTGCAGCTGATAGCGCTGTTGGCTGGCTTGAGCTTGCGCCAATTGCGCCGCGCCGTGGCAGTAAATTGCCGAGCGATATTGGCTGCCTTGGTCGTTGCCCTGACGCATGCCTTGGGTGGGGTTGTGCGCCTCCCAAAAAACTTTCAATAAGTCCGCATAGCCGGTGATTTGTGGGTCAAACACCACCAGCACCACTTCGGTGTGGCCGGTTAGCCCTGAGCAGGCTTCATCATAAGTCGGGTTGGGAGTATGCCCGCCGGCGTAACCCACGGCGGTCACGACCACCCCAGGTTGCTGCCAGAAACGCCGCTCGGCGCCCCAGAAGCAACCCATGGCGAATACCGCTTGTTCTAGCCCTGCAGCAAACGGCGGCTGGAGCGACTGGCCGTTAACGAAGTGCGGCGGGCTAATCGGCATTGGCGTGTTGCGCCCCGGCAGTGCTTGCTCGGCGCTGGGCAGGGCGTTTTTGTTGAGTAGAATTTGTGAGCGCAAGACCATGGGCGTGTCCTCGGTTGGCAGGCAGCGGCCGTTGCCGACCTTTAACCTTCAGGTAACGGCGTTAGTGCTGCGCCCCGGATAGCGGCGCAAGCGTTCGATTAACTCGGCTACCGGCAACGGCCGGTCGAATAAATAGCCTTGGCCGGTGTCGCAATGCTGGCGGCGCAAAAACGCCAGTTGCGCGGGTGTTTCCACCCCTTCGGCGACCACCTTGAGTTTAAGCTTGTGAGCCATGGCAATCACCGCCGAGGTGATTTCCATGTCGTCTTGGTCGTGGGGAATGTCGCGGATAAAACTGCGATCAATTTTCAGCACGTCGATCGGGTATTTTTTCAGGTAGCTGAGCGATGAATAGCCGGTGCCGAAGTCGTCCATCGCTAGGGTCAGGCCCAGCGCTTTAAGCCCCAATAGTTGCTCGCGGGTGCTGTCGGTGGCCTCCAGCAGCAAGCTTTCGGTCAGTTCAATCTCCAGCAAGTGCCCGGGCAGCTGATGCTCGTGCAAGATGGCCGCGATGGCGTTGACTAAATTGGGGTCGGAGAACTGTTTGGGTGAGACATTCACGGCCACTTGGCACTCGCCCAAGCCGAGCGCTAATAGTTGCTTGCTGAGTGCGCAGGCCTGGCTGGCAACCCATTTGCCGATCGGGATAATTTGCCCGGTTTCTTCGGCCACGCTAATAAATTGATCGGGGCTGATCATCCCGCGCTCTGGGTGATTCCAGCGCAGTAAGGCTTCAACACCTTGCAGTTGGCCAGTCTTGAGATTGAGCTTAGGCTGATAAAAAACCTCCAGCTCGTTTTGCTGCAAGGCTAGGCGCAAATTGCTCTCGATAAACAATTTGTTGTCGGCTTCGGCGTTCAGGCTTTGGTTAAACACTTGCAGTTGTTGTTTGCCGTTGGCTTTGGCTTTATGCAGCGCCAGCCCAGCATGTTTGAGCAGGGTTTGCGGGTCGTTGCCATGCTCTGGCGCACAGGCAAAACCGATCGAGCCGCTGATGTTAATCAGCTGGTTATCCACAAACAGTGGCTTGCTGAGGGTTTGCAGCACTTGCTCGGCGAGCAACTGGCCTTGGGCTTGATCGAGACCATCGAGTTGCACGGCGAACTCGTTGCTGGCCAGCCGCGCCAAGCTGCCCAGTGGGCTTAAGCTGTTGCGTAAACGCAGGGCCAAGCTGATCAGTAATTTATCGCCGGTGGTGTGGCCGAGGCTGTCGTTAATGCGCTTGAAGTTGTCGATGTCCACCAGTAATAAGCCGGTAGGCGTGTCGCCTGCCGTGCGCAACCGCTGCTCAAGGTTGCCGATAAACGTCAGGCGGGTGCCTAGCCCAGTGAGGTTGTCGTGATAGGCCAGGCGTTCGAGGCGTGCTTGCTCGCGTTTGTGCGCGCTGATGTCGGTAAAGGTGCCCAAATAATGACTGAACACTTCGAACTCGTCGTAGACCTTGGCGATGCTCAACTGCGCCCAGTACGGATCGAGATTTTTCCGTCGGGCCTTAAACTCGCCTTGCCAATGATTGCTGTGCGTCAAGCTTGAGCCGGGGGCAAACAGTTGCTCGCTGAGATTGGCCAGTGCTGGTAAGTCGGCAATGCTGCGCCCGCGTACTTCATCAATGCCATACAGGCTGATGGCGGTAAAACTGGGGTTAACGTACTCGACCAAGCCGTTGTGATCGAGCAGTAAAAAGGCGCTGGCGCTTTGCTCGATGGCGCGCTGGAAAATCGCCAGCGCAGGCTGTTGTGCGTCTGCTCGGGGTGCTGCGAGTTGCACGGGGGGGGGTTCATCGACCAGCAAATAGCCGCGCAATTGTTGCAAACCGTGCTGCTCAAACGCCTCGCCCAGCTCCAGCAGATAGCGCGGCCCAAAAGGAGTTTGCAGGCTATAGCGTACTTGGTAGTGAAGACCGCTGTGCAACTGCTGACTAATGCTGGCGTGCAGCTGGGCGCACGGCTCACCCATCAGTTGCGCATAGGGGCTGTCCAGCAGCGCGCACAACTCAACGGCCGGTAGGCCTAGTTGCTGTTCGCAGGCTGGGTCTAGGTACAGCAGTGGCCAGTCGGCTTGGTTAAGCCGCTCGAAACGCAACATGCCTAGGCCCGTGGGCACTGGCAACTGCGTCACAACCTCGGTCGTCGAGCGACTGATGACTGGGTGAAGGCTTTTCATCAAATGACTCGCTTGAAGTATGCTGGCCAAACTGGGGGCACATCAGACTGTGTGAAAACGTAGCGAGCGAAGGTTAGGCAAGGCAAAAATAGGCGAAAAAAGCGCAGTTTACGAGCTGTAAATGAGCTTTTGGAGCCTGTTTTTAACGCTGCATAACCGAGCGCAGTAGTTTTCACAGGGTCTGACAGCCCACCTCTATTTAACGCAGCCCAAGGGTGCATCATGCGAACCACGCTGACAAGACTGACACTGGCATTGAGTTTGATTTTTCTCGGCAGTACAGC
>JAIETJ010000144.1 GCA_019745275.1 Pseudomonadaceae bacterium
GGCGACGACGCCATGCACGAGCTGGACTTTCTCACTGAGCTCACCCAGCGCACCGGCTGTGGCCTGCAACTGGACCTGAGCCATTGGCAGGTGAGTCGGCATAACTGCGCCGACCCGAGCGGCGATGGGTTAGACCGCTTGCCCTTAGCGGCGATTGCCGGCGTGCAATTGGCCGGCTATCGCCAGCAGCGGCTGGCGGATGGTCGTAGTCGCTGGCAGGCGCGGCACGACTGCGCGATTAACCCACGCAGCTGGCAGCTGTTTGCCGAGTTAACTAAGCGTGTCGGCCCGTTGCCTTGCGTGGTCAACTGGTCGCAGCGGGCCCCGTCATGGCTGCTGTTAGCGGCAGAGGTGGATTGCGTGCGCGCCCTGCAAGGCTCGCCGTATATGCCCCAGTACGGCGAGTACTGGGAGGCTTAGCGGTTGTTATTGGTCGCGGTTGGTTCGACACTGCAGCCTGCTAACAAGCCGAATTACTGGCAGGAGAATTGGCATATGTGGAAAACCTTCGCCGTGTTTGCCTTGCTGGCTGGCGTTTTAGAAGTTATCGGCGCGCTACTCAGTCCGTGGCTCGGCTGGCAGCGGCTGGATCCGCTCTACGTGCTTATCGACCTGTGCATGGTCTTTGCCGTGCTCGGCTTGTACCTGCCAGAGTACGAACGGCTTGGGCGGATCGGCTTAGTCGGTTTTTGTCTGACCTTGGGCGGTTTTGCCTTGATCGCCGGGCCTGAGGCACCGCTGTTCGGCGTCGCCGTGTATTCGATAGGTAAGCCGATTGTGGGGTTAGGCTTGCTGCTGTTAGCCGGTGCTCTATGGCAGCGTCATCCGTCGCAGCGCTGGGTGTCCGGCTTGTTGCTCGGTTCGCTATTGGTCGGTGCTGGTGCCATGCTTGGGCTAGCGCCGAGCTACTTAACGATGCTGTCAGGGCTGCTGCTGCTGGGTGCTGGATTTTGCCTACAAGGCTGGCGTCAGTTACGCGGTGAAGGGAAGCCAGCATGAACCTCAATCAAGTCACCGTCGCCGCCACCGATGTACCGCGCTCTATCGCCTTCTATCGGCAGTTGGGACTGCAATTAATCGTCGAAAATTTACCGTCCTATGCGCGGTTTATCTGCCCGGATGGTCAGGCGAGTTTCTCGCTCAGTTTGGCTGCGCAAGTAAGCCCCAGCCAAACCCTGATCTATTTTGAATGCACCGAGTTGGATGCCACAGTAGCGCGCTTGCAGGCCGCTGGCGTGGCGTTCAGCCAGCTGCCGCTGGAGCAACCTTGGTTATGGCGTGAAGCCTATCTGCAAGACCCCGACGGCAACCCGCTGTGCCTGTATTACGCCGGCAAAAACCGCCTGAGTCCGCCATGGCGGTTGCCGGACTAATCGCAGATTAACTAGCGCGGCGGTTTTTGCTGCCGGCGCTCGGCGACCAATTTGTAGGCCACGTAGTACTTGTAGATATTGCCGACGTAGTCGACGGTTTCCCTGCCAACCACGCGGGCGGCGGCGTGTTCGACATTGCCGAACCAGACGTTATGGTCGAGCCCGGATTTCTCTGCCAGCCGACGAAACTTGCGCAGGTTGCCGGGGCCGGCGTTGTAGGCGGCGAAGGCCATCAGGGTTTTATTCATCGGCGACAGTTCCGGGTCATTCAGGTATTTGTCCGCCAACAGGCGCATGTACTTACTGCCGGCCTCAATGTTCTTATCGGCGCTGCTGTCGACGCCCTTAATGTTGACCGAAGGATCGGCCGCCGTGCTCGGCAAGAGTTGCATCACCCCAACGGCGCCGCGCGGGCTGCGCGCCCGCTGGTCCAATTGCGACTCCTGAAAGCCCTGCGCCATCAGCATCAGGGCATCGAAGTTATACGCGCCGCCATGTTTCTCAAACAGCCCAACTAACTCGCGGTACTTGAGCATCTCTTGTTCTGAGGTGGCATTCAGCATGCGCTTGCTGTTGGTGACGTATTTAGTCCGCAGCAAGTTGCCAAAGGTCGTGCCGACTTTGTGTTTATCGAAAAAAGCGTCCAGTTCGGCTTTTAGCAGTGGGCTGCCTTTGCGAATCGCCCAGGCAAACTCGGCGCCTTCGTGCAGATAAAAGCCGTCTTGGATGTGCAGGTCGCTGTACAACGGCAGCCAGCGTTCGGCCAGATAGCGGTCGACCACGGTAGCGTTGATCAGCCCGGCATTGACCATCTCTAGCAGGTCTTCGGACTCCAGATTCTCATCGGCGGCAATCACCTTAATCGGCGCTAGGCCCTGTTCTTTAAAGCGCTTGTTCAGCACGATCAGGTGCTCGAAATAGCTGCTGGAGGCGCGCACCATCACCTCTTGACCGGCCAATTCTTCTAGCGAACTCAACGTCTTGCTGGCGGGGCCGGTGACGAAGGCTTCGCGAATGCCGGTGGCAAAGGGGCTGGCAAAGTCGACCGTGTTCAGTCGGCCCTTGGTGATGGTCAAGCCGCCGGCAGCCACGTCGCCCTCGCCGGCGAGCAATTTGGGCAGCAACTGGTTACGCGCCACGGGCACAAACACAATCCGCCATTTTAGCGATTTGTTAGCATTCGGCTTGGTTTTGTCGAGCCAGCTTTCTAGGGCTTTACCGAGCTCATAGCTGATGCCTTGCTGCTTGCCGCGATCGACCATAAAGAAGGTCTTGCTGTAGGGCACCAGAATTCGCACGCTGCGGCGCTTTTGCATCTCATCGAAGTCGACAATCCGCGCCTTGGGCATCGGCAGCACCAAGCTGTCGACTTGCGCTTCCTCTTGGGCGTCCAGCGCTACTGGCGGCAATTCAAGGTTGGCCGGGAGCGGGTTGTTATCGCCGGCTAGCGCACTGCTGCGCCACACTTGGCTGCTAATAAACAACAGGGGCAACAACAGGGCCAGCACGGCCAAAAAACGATAGCGGGTGAGTTTCATGATTTTTTCCCCTGTGCTACACAGGTTCGCGTGGGTGTCGTTGGGCGCCGTAATGGTATGTATCAGCATAGTGATTGCGCCCGGGATTTGCGTATAGGTGACTAGCGGTCGCACCCTTTAGGCGGTGTGCCCACGCTTGCACTGGAAGGCAGCGCCCGGCTACTGTCGCGCCTGGATTTTTCGCGAGGCTGGTATGTCGGTTAACGCTTCTTTACTAACGCCAAGACTGCAGCGCAGTACTGTTGTGCTGCTAGCCTCGTTGTATTGTGCGCAAGGCTTGCCGTCCGGTTTGCTGGCGCATTCTTTGCCGGTGTTATTGCGCCAGCACGGCGTTGATCTGGTCTATCTCGGCCTACTCAAATTGCTCGCCTTGCCGTGGATGCTGAAGGTCTTGTGGGCGCCTTGGGTTGACCGTTTGGCCTCGCGCCGGCTTGGCCATCACCGGGGTTGGATTCTGCCGTTGCAACTGCTCACTATCAGTTGCATTGCGCTGCTGGCCTTACTCGAACCGCGCAGCTTGTTCGGCCCACAACTGCCATTACTGTTGGGCGTATTGCTGCTGGTCAACCTCGCCGCCGCCACCCAAGACATCGCCACCGATGGCCTCACCGTGCGCCTGCTACCCGAACGCTGGCGCGGTTTGGGCAATAGCCTGCAAGTGGGCGGCTACAAAATTGGCATGCTGGTCAGCGGTAGCGGTTTACTGCTGGCGATCGACTGGCTCGGCTGGCAGCGCAGCTTGGGCTTGATCGCCCTGTTGCTGGTACTGATGACGCTGCCGATTAGCCTGTTTCGCGAGAGCCAGCGCTTGCCAGTGGAGCCGCAGCACGTCGAGCCGGGCGGCCCCAATCTGTTGTGGCGGCACTATCGTGGCCTGTTGGCGCAACCCGGTATGGGTCTGTGGTTGCTGGTGTTGCTGAGTTTTAAACTGGGCGATGCGTTGGGTTCGCCAATGATCAAACCGATGTTGGTCGATCAAGGTTGGAGCAATGCGGCACTCGGCCAGTTGACCCTGTTTAGCAGTCTCGCCGGCATCCTCGGCGCCACGCTGGGCGGCGTGTTGTATGCACGGATCGGCGCGCTGCGGGCGTTGTTGCTGTTCGGTGGGTTGCAGGCGCTGGGCATTGCGGCGATGGTGTTGCTGGTTGGCCACGGCGGGCAAACCGGGCTGGTGTACGCCGTGGCCTTGTTTGAACAGGCTGTCGATGGCATGTCCACGGTCGCTTTGTTTGCGGTGATGATGCGCCTGTGCCGACCTGAACACGAAGGTGCCGACTTCACCCTGCAAGCCTGTGTGCAACTGTTGTTGGCCGGTTTGGTTGGCGCGCTTAGCGGGCTGCTGGGCAAGTGGCTGGGTTATCCCGCGGTGTTTCTCAGCGCCGGGCTGTTAGGTTTACTGGCGCTGCCGCTGGTGGCCTATTACTTCCGCAAAACAGCGCGATTGGCAACGGTCACGCCGGTTTAAACCGCTTGGCCGCTAGCGCGCAGTCATCCCCAATCCGCGTGGACAGAGCTGTGGATAAGCTGTCCACGGCTGACCGCAGCCCAACGCCCCCAAGGGTTTCCGGGAACTGATTAAAATTCATTCAATTTCAATCACTTAGCTAGAAGTTAAACACAGCTGCTGTGCAGCCAGCTGTGGATAAGCTGTGCGGCCATTGCTGCAGGCCAGCATTGGCGCCGCCTGCAGCGGGCTGGTTAGTTTTTGTGCAGTGCCACAGGCGTGGGCATCACGGTGCTGGCCGATCTCAGCTGAGATATGGCTGGATATCCACCTCGTCGATCAGCTCCTTGGGCATGTAGCGTTCGGCGTATTCGCGGTACACCCCAGTGCGCAGGAACAGGGCGAACAGTTCAGGGTCGATGTGCTGGTCTTTTTGCATAAAGCCCATGATTTTGATCGCCTCCGACAAGGTTTTGCCTTTTTTATAGGGCCGGTCGACCGCGGTTAGCGCTTCGAAAATATCGGCAATCGCCATCATTCGCGCCGGTACGCTCATCTGCTCGCGGGTTAGGCGTTTAGGGTAGCCATTGCCGTCCATTTTCTCGTGGTGGCCGCCGGCAATTTCCGGTACCCGGCGCAAATGTCTGGGAAACGGCAGCTTCTCTAACATGATGATGGTTTGGATCATGTGTTCGTTGATCTTGAAACGCTCCTCCTCCGATAACGTGCCGCGCGCCACGCACAAATTGTAAAGCTCGCCACGGTTGTACAGATGCTCGGGCACCTTGACCTTGAAACCCCAAGGGTTGTCGTCTGCCAAGGTGTCGCGGGCACTGCGCAGGATTAGGTGTTCGGGTTTGTCAGCCAGCAGGGCTTCGACCACCGGCAGTGTCGGTTCAGGGCTGCGTTCCTTGCGCTGGCGTTCCTCGTAGGAGATGCCCAGCCGATCCGACAAGGTCCGTGTCCAGCGGCGCTGGCCGATCGTTTGCATGCGTGCGACCCGTTCGGGGGCCATAAATTCACCGCCTTCGTTGCTCTGCGCGACAAAGGCAAAGTCGTCATCCAGTTGTTGTAGTTGCTCAGCCAAGGCCGCCTGCAACGATGCGGCATCACCCCCGGCGGCGATGGTCTTGAGGCAGGTAATTTCGGCATCGCGCTTGAGCACTTCAAAGCGCATCCGCACCTCGTGGATGCGGTCGTACAGGGTTTCCAGTTTGGTGGCTTTATCGACCACGTATTCGGGAGTCGTGACCTTGCCGCAGTCGTGTAACCACGCGGCGATGTGCAACTCCTCCCACTGCTCGTCGTTGAGGCTGAAATCGGCAAACGGCCCGCTCTGCTCGCTGCAGGCGGCGCGGGCGAGCATCTTGGTCAGTTCCGGCACGCGCTGGCAGTGCCCGCCGGTGTACGGGCTCTTGGCGTCGATGGCCCCTGCGATCAGCTGGATGAAAGACTCCAGCAACACTTTTTGCTCCTCAATGAGTCGCTGGGTATTCAGTGCTATGGCGGCCGTAGTGGATAGCGCTTTGACGAAGCCCATGAGCTCCTTACTGAGTTTGTGTTGGCGTTGATCCACCAGCAGGGCCAGCATCCCCAACAGTTCACCATTGCGGTTGCGCAGAGGCAGTGCCCACAAGGTTAAATGCTCGCTGTTAGTGGTTAATGCGGGGAAGTACTGCTGCAGTTCGGTGGCGCTCAATTCGCGCAACTCGAGTTGCCCACTAAGCACTACTACCAGCGGATGCTTTGCGTCTATGAGGCAGTCAAGGAGTTGCTTGGGATGTTCGTCGAGCAACTGGGTGCCTTGTCTTACTCGTGCAAGGTCAAGGTGCATGCCGTTGTTATCCGCCAGATAAATCAGGCTGGCCTCGGCTTGGGTTACCGACTGCATTTCACTGAGCAAACGGGCCAGCAAACTGTTGAAATTGGTTTCACTGGCCAAGGCGTTCGACAGCTGCAGAAAGCGCTTAATGGTGCTCTTCATGCCGCCCATGGCATCGGCCAGATCGACCACTTCGGAGATCTGCGACTCGACATCAACCGGGTCCTCGAAGTTGAAACGCTGAATCTTCACGGCTTCTTTGGTTAGGGCATGCAAGGGCTTGGACGCCAGTCGGGACAGGCCAAAAGCTGCCAAAACGCCGATCATCACCAACGCCAGCACGATGTACAGGCTCTCCCGCAGGCTGGCGAAGGCGCTAACCAGCAACTCGTCATGCGGTGCTGCAATCCAGATATTCAGCGCGCCCTGGGCCAGCGGCAGTTGAAACATACCGCCCTCCCAGTCATTGCCCTCGGCGTCCTGAAAGGTCAGCACCTGATCCTTGCCGTCGGGCATCACGCTGATGAGCTGTTTGAGCACCGGCAGGTTAAGTTCATCTAGGTTTGGCAGTCGGCCCTTGCCATCTGCAGTCGGCACCATTTGCACGGGGCCCAGGTGTGAACTGAGCACATGACCACGCTTGTTCACCAGCGCAATACGGGTATTCGGCGTGACCATGTTTTCCTGCAAAATCCGGTTGACTGAGCGCAGCGTGATATCCACGCCCGCCACGGCTAAGCCATTTTCGCTTTGCACGGCTAACGTGCTGCCAGCTTCACCGGTACTGGAAAAAATATACGGCGGCTGGATGAACAAGCCATCAGTGGCCATGCCTTGGGTAAACCACTCGCGGGTGCGCGGGTCGTACTGGTAGTCGGGTTTGGCGCGCCGTTCGATCAGCGCCATTTTCGGGGTGAAGAACAGGTGTTCACCGACGATCTTGCCGTCAATCACCTGAATACTTTGCACCATCCAGCCAGTGCCGGGTGGTGCATCAAAAAGTGCCTGCAATCTGGGGTCACCGCGCCATGGCCGCAGCATGAAAAAATCACCGCTGGCATACCCCATGTACATGGCGTTGGCATTGGGTTGCGCACTCAGCGCGACGGCCAGCCAGCTCAAGCTATTCAAGCGCTGCTCGAGGGTTAGCGCATTCATCAGCCTCTGCTTGGCCAACAAGCTGGCGGCCAGACTTGCGCCCCGTAAGGTGGTGCTAATGTCCCCAATGGCATTTTGGCCAATCAGTACAAAGCGCTCCCCGACCTCTTGGGTAATCAGCCGTTTAGTTTCGCTGAACTGGAAGCCATTGGTAATCGCAGCAAAAGCGACCAACAAGCCGACAAACAGATAGGAGAGATGGACCGCGAAGGGTATGCGACGGGAAGGCACGGCGAAACTCCACAGACGTTAACCCCTTCACTATGGTTCAGGACTGCGGAATTAGCCCGTTGCGCTGCATGAAATCTAATGGCGGTCCCAGACCCGGCCCCCTGCGGCCTGCAGGGCGTACTAACGGCGCATGGCCGGGCCTTGAGCATCGCAGAGAAGCGCTGGCGACGGGTAAAGCTGACGCTGCGGCGTCAGCCCTAGAAGCACTGCCAGTAGGCCATGGTTGAGCCGCTGGCCGCGCGCCGGCTGCTTCTCGCGGTCCACCGTCACGCTCATCAGGCGCATCAGCGGATTGCCCGGCGCCTGATCCTTGTTCGGGGCTCAGGCCGTTTCGGTATTGCCCGGGAGGGTGCTGGCGCTTGCCGTCTTCCAGCCTTTGAGCAACTTGCCAACCTTGTAGCCCTGCCAGCCGAGCATGCAGGTAGCCGTCATTACGCCGCCCATCAATGCGCCACCAATACCGGCAGTCAGTGTGTCGGCGCCGGTCAGGTAGAGGCCCTTGATCGGTGTCTGGCTGTGAATCCAGTGCTGGTCGAAGCGCTGCACCGTGTGGTTCAGGCCATAGATTTCGCCCTGCTCGTTCCACTGGAACCATTCGGTCGACAGCGGCGTGCCCAGTTCGCAGAAATCCAGTGCCTCGCGCAGTTGCGGATAGAAGCGGTAGAGGGTTTCCAGCATCTCGTTGGTCAGCTTGCTCTTGAGTGCGTCGTACTCGGCACCGCGCTTGCCCCAGGTGGTGCCTTTCCACGGAGCGAACAGACTGGGCAGGGTCGGTGCGACGATTTCCACCGTGGCCTTGTCCGGGTAGCGGGCATCCCACGAAGGGTCCTTGGCTGACGGGAAGGAGATGTACATCATCGGCATCTGCTCGGTAGCGCCCGTCTCGAAGCGAAGGGTATTGCTGTCGTGATCGGCGCTCGGATAGACCCAGTAGTTGGTCTTCGGTAAACCCAGCTGGGCGGCGCTGCCTTTGAAACCGGCATACAGGCAGAGCGTGGCGGCTGAAAGCTCAACCTTTTGCAGCGGTGCGAGCAGGCCCTTGGCCTCGGCGAACTCAGGTGGCAACAGACGGGTATAGGTGGGGATCAGCCCGGCACCGCTGACGATCTGCGGCGCGCGCAGCTCGACATCGTCCTTGTGCAGTCGCACACCGACGGCGCGGCCGTTTTCGATGAGGATTTCCTTGACCCCGGCATAGGTGAACACATTGCCGCCAGCGGCTTCGATCACCGGAATGATGGTCTCCGCCATCTGCACGGCACCGCCTACCGGATAACTGCCACCGGCCAGATAATGCTTGGCCACCATGGCGTGCATGACAAACGCCGATTTCGCCGGCGGCAGGCCGTAATCGCCCCACTGTGCAGTGAGCAGGCCGATCAGCTGTTCATTCTGGGTAAGGCCTTCCAGCACTTCGCGGGTGGTCTTGAAAAAATAATCCGGCAACAGGCGACGGCGCAGTTTGCTGTAGAGCATGCCGAGGCGCCGTGGCATGGCCTGCGCTGCAAAGAACTTCGGCACCTTGGCGCTGACGTCGGCCAGCAGCTGGATATAGCGATCGATGGCCACGGCTTCTGCGGGGAACTGTGCCTTCAGCGCGGCTTTCATTTCGTCGCGCCCGGCGACGTAGTCGAAGGTCATATCACCGAGCACGATGCGGTCGTAGTGATCGTCCATCGGTGCCCACTTGAGCTGGTTATCGGAGATCACATCGAACACCCGGCGCAATATGGTCCAGGGTTTATGCACCTCGCCGATGTAATGCACGCCGACATCCCACTCGTAACCGCTGTTCTCATAGGCGTGGGTGTAGCCGCCGGCGGTGTAGTGCTGCTCCAGCACGCACACGCGTTTGCCGAGCTTGGCCAGCAAGGCGGCGGTGGTCAGGCCGCCGATGCCAGAACCGATGATGATGGCGTCGTAATCGGTGCGGGCCAAACGTGGGCGGAAGCGGGTGCCGGTGCGTTTCATCGAGAGACTCCTTATGTTGACCTGAGGGTAGCGGCTTGCGCCTAGTCTGGCTCTAGCTCGCTCGTTACAAGTGCTGCTTATTAATATGCAATTGTTTGCATACTAGATCGGCTTTCTCGACTAATGCAACTTATTGCATAGCCGGTATACTGCGGCGCTCATTTGCCTGCCTGATGAAACCTGTCTATGTCGCTCAAACACGCCATTCTTATCCTGCTGGAAAGCCAGCCGGGCAGCGGTTATGACCTGCTGAAGCGCTTCAAGGATGGCCTCGGCTATTTCTGGAATGCCAAGCACCAGCAGGTGTATCTGGAGCTGAAAAAACTCAATCAGGCCGGTTGGCTGGAGTTCGAAGCCGAGGCGCAAGACACCCGCCCCGACAAGAAAAACTACCGCCTGACCCCAGCCGGGCACGCCGAATTACTGCGCTGGCTGAGCGAGCCGGTGCAGCCGAACAAAATCAACGATGCCTTGCTGGTGAAGTTGTTCGCCGGCGCGTTGACCAGCCCAGACAACCTGCGCGCCGAAATGACCAGCCACGTCGCCGTGCACCACAAAACCCTGAATAGCCTGCTGAATATCGAGCGCGATTATCTGGCTCTGCCCGCCGCCGAACGACAAGCTTGGCGCTTGCCCTACCTGACCTTGCGCCGCGGGATTTTGGGCGAACAGGCCTGGCTGGCCTGGGCTGATGAAGTGGCAGTGGAATTGAATCGATAGGGCGGGTGCAACCCGCGTGATTCGGTCGGTAATGATCGGTTGATGCGGGTTTCAACGGCCCGACAGGATTGCCTTGGATGGTCGAACGCATCAGGACAAGCCCCAACCTGCCGCCGTATGATCGGCGCCGGATCAACATCAACGAGACACCGAGGGCCTTAAGGATGAAGCGATTTATGCCGCAATGGATTTACCTGACGCTGTGCCTGCTATTTACCACCCTAGCCGGTTGCGCCTCGAAGGGCGGTGATGAACTGGCTAGCGCATCCGCAGAAGCCAGTGCCAGCGCGCCGCTGCAAGGCAAAAGCACCGGGCGTTTGTTGGTCTGGACCGCCAGTTTCAGCCTGGAAGTAGCGGACATGGACAAGACCAAGCAGCAACTCAGTCAGCGCATGTTGGCCCTCGGCGGTTATGTCGAGGAGCGCAGTGACTCTGGCGACTACGGCCAGAGCTTAGTTTTTCGTGTGCCCAAGGATGCTTTCGAGCGGGCTTTGGCGAGTGTCGAGCAGAGCGGCAAGATGCTCTCGCGGCATGTCAAAGCTGAGGATGTCACCGAACAATATGTCGATGTGGAAACCCGTTTAAACAATAATCGCGTGTTGCGTGATCGCCTCAAGGAATTGCTCGGCAAGGCCAAGAGCGTGCAAGACATTCTGCAGATCGAGACCGAGCTGAACCGCATCCAGTCGGAGATCGACTCCATGGAGGCGCGCATGCGCATCCTCAGCGATCAGATCCAGATGTCCACGGTAACCGTTGAATTGCGCCAGCAGGCAGCGGAAAAACCACCGACCATTTATGGCCCGCTGGGTTATGTGTACAAGGGCGCCGAGTGGTTTATCACCAAGCTGTTTATTATTCGCGAGTGAGGCGCGGGGGCGGTAAGCAACATCGCTGGCTTACCGCCAAGCTGGCTTCGGGCAACTGAGCGGCTGCTCAGTCATGCCACTCCCGCCCGCTACGTTCCAGCAAGTTTTGCGCCTGTTCCGGGCCGTTGCTGCCGGCGGGATATGGCCTTGGGCTTTGGTAGGTTTGCTGCCAGCCTTTGATGATTGGGTCGATCCAGCCCCAGGCGGCGTCCACCTCATCGCGGCGCATAAACAGGGTTGAGTCGCCCTCGATCACGTCCAGCAGTAGGCGTTCATAAGCGTCCCAGCGGCGGTTCTGCGGGAATACCTGGGCCAGATTCAGGTCCAGTTCAATCGGCGTTAAGCGCATGCCGCGACCGGGGCTTTTGCCCATCAGTTGCAAGCTGATGCGCTCTTCGGGTTGCAGGCTAATCAGCAAACAGTTGGCTTGGCTACCTTCAAACAAACGGTGCGGCACCGGTTTGAACTGGATGACGATCTCCGAATACTTCTTCGCCATGCGCTTGCCGGTGCGCAGGTAAAAGGGCACGCCGGCCCAGCGCCAGTTGTCGATTTCGGCCTGCACGGCGACGAAGGTTTCGGTGTCGCTGTCGTTATCGACGTTTTTCTCGAAGTAATAGGCCGGCACGTATTGGCCGCCGATTTTGCCGGCGGCGTATTGGCCGCGCACGGTTTTGTCTTGCACATCGAGGCCGCTGATTGGCTTTAAAGCTTGGAGGATTTTGACCTTTTCGTTGCGCACCGCCTCGGCGTCGAAACGCACCGGCGCTTCCATCGCCACCAAACAGAGCAGTTGCAGCAGGTGGTTTTGCAGCATGTCGCGCATCGCGCCAGTGTGGTCGTAGTAGCCGCCGCGATTCTCCACGCCGAGGGTTTCGCTGACGGTGATCTGCACATGGTCGATATGCCCGGTGCGCCACACCGGCTCAAACAGGGCGTTGGCAAAACGCAGCGCCATCAGGTTCTGCACCGTTTCTTTGCCCAGATAATGGTCGATGCGAAACACCTGGGCTTCGCTGAACACCCGGCCAATCGACTGGTTGATTTCCTGTGCGGACTCCAGCGAGTGGCCAATCGGCTTTTCCAGCACGATGCGGGTGTTCGGCCCGGCAAGGCCGGCGTTGTGCAAATGCTCGGCAATCGGCTCGAACAGGTCGGGGGCGGTGGCCAGATAATAAACCCGGCCGCGCTGGCAGCCGTCGCCCAAGAACTTACCGAGTCGGGCAAAGTCGGCGCTTTGGCTGAGGTCCATGCTGAAGTAGTCGAAGCGCTCGGCAAAGTTCGCCCAAGTCGCCACGGCGAAATCGCTGCGCGCCACCTGAGCGCGGCAATGGCGTTCGGCCAAGGCGAGGTAAGTGTCACGGGTTAGCTCGTTGAGCGCCGCCACATGAATGCGCATATCGGCTGGTAAGCGGCCTTCGCGGTGCAGGTGGTAGAGCGCGGGGAGCAATTTATGCAGGGCTAAATCGCCCGTGCCACCAAAAACCAACATGTCGCAGGGGATGTTCACAGCGGACTCCAGCGGGCTTTGTCGGTGCGTTGAAGGGGTATATGTAGTATAACTACAAGCTCACTACACAGTCTGAGCGAAAACCACGGCGCGCGCTTGGTCGCCGTTGAAATCAGTCTGCCATCTCGGCCTTACCGATCATTATGAGTCTAGCCCTGTGAACCTGTTGCAGCACATCGATCAATCCCGTCACCTGCTACGTAAGTCGGAAATTAAAGTCGCCGACTACGTGTTGCTCGACCCGACGGCGGTGATGCACAGCTCCATGGCCGATCTAGCCCATGACGTTGGCATCAGCGAACCGACCATCGTGCGTTTTTGCCGAGCCATCGGTTGCACCGGTTTTCAGGATTTAAAACTTAAGCTGGCGCAGAGCCTCGCTGCCGGTGCAAGTTTTGGCCAATTTGCGATTACCGAGACCGACTCGGTTGCCGATTTCAGCTTGAAGATTTTCGACACCACCTTGCATACCCTGATGGAAGTGCGCGAGCGCCTCGACCCGCTGGCGCTGCAAAAAGCCATCAATGCCATCGCCCAAGCGCAACGCGTAGAGTTTTATGGTTTTGGTGCTTCGGGCGCCGTGGCGGCGGATGCTCAGCACAAGTTCTTTCGCCTATTGCTGACTGCTGCCGCTTACTCCGACCCGCATATGCAGGCCATGTCGGCGGTTACCTTAAAGCCTCACGATGTGGCGATTTGCATCTCGCAATCGGGCCGCTCTAAGGACTTGCTGATCACCGCCAATTTGGTCCGTGAAACCGGCGCCACCTTGATCACCCTGTGCCCGAGCCAAACCCCGCTGGCTGAACTGGCGAGCATCAACTTGGCCATCGACGTGGTTGAAGACACCGACATCTACACCCCGCTGACCTCGCGCATCGCCCACCTGGTGGTGATCGACGTGCTGGCCATGGGCGTGGCCATGGCTCGCGGCCCGGATTTGGTTAATCATTTAAAAAGCGTTAAACGCAGCTTGCGCAGCCTGCGCTTGTCGCCAAAATCGGTGAAAGCGCTGGACGATTGAGGGCGTTAACGCTCCGCAGGGAAACACCAAACAGTGTGCTAGGCCCAGTATGCTGTTTACTAAAAAAGGGCTAAAGGAGAATCAAATGGCTTTCACTACAATAACGTTCAAGAACCCCATGACCGGGCAAATGAAGCTCGCGCCTATTGGCTTTAGCTGGACGACGTTTTTCTTTGGTTTTTTTCCGGCGCTGTTTCGCGGCGACTGGAAGTGGGCGGTTATTCAACTTCTAATCGCATTAATGACGGCCGGTTTGAGTAATTTGGTGTTCTGCTTCATGTACAACAGCCTGTTTGTGAAGGACCTGATCGGCGCGGGTTATCAGGCCACCCCTGGGTCTGGCAATCTGGACTTCGCCTCGGCCAAAATCGGTATGCAAATCCCGGTACTGCCGGCCTGAATTGGGCTGTAGTTCGGTCAATGGCGCCCTTGAGGCGCCATTTTTTATGGGCCATCCAAATGCACTATGGGTTGTGGTCAGCATGGGGTGAGTGCCTATCGCCCGTTGCTTGCAGCGATTAACCCAATCTTCACCCGCCTGCCGCTAAACCGTCATCTTGCTAACCGATCCTACGGCTCCCGCATCTCGCCTTGGGAGTTAGGACATGACTCGTACCGTTGATGACTCGTCGCACAGCCCCGCCCGCAAACGCCGCGATCAGGAAGATCGCAAACGTATGGAATATCGCCGGGCGATTGAGGATTTCTCTGAGCGCCGCCGTTTGAATTATGAAATCCATGACTATCCCGAGCTGGTTGCGGCCAACGCAATGGTTAGTTTGGTCTTACACCGGCACGGGTAAGCTGCCGTTGAAACCCTCGGCGAGCGCGCTAATCAGGCTGCGTTCGTCGCGGATAAAGGCTTGAAAGGCCTGTGCCACCGGCGACAGGCGCTTGCCGCGCGCATGCACCACGCACCAGCTGCGGTACAGCGGCAACTCTTCAACCGGCAGCTGAATCAGGCGGCCGCTGGCCAGCTCTTGGCAGACGCTATGCCCCGGCAGCAGCGCCAAGCCCAGTCCCGCCACCACGCATTCACGCACGCCTTCTAGCGATGACACTTCCAGTGTTTGGGCGAAGTGCGCGCGTTTTTGCTGAAAGAATTCTTCGCAGGCTTTGCGGGTGCCCGAACCCGGCTCACGGATTAACAGCGGATAAGCTTCGAGGTCTTTGAGGGTCAGCGGCCCGGCGTTACACAGCGGGTGATCGGGTGGCGCCACGGCGATGATTGGGTAGTTTAAAAACGGCAAAAACTCCAAGGCCATGTCTTGCGGCACCAGCGACATAATCACCAGATCGTCGCGGTTCTCGCCTAGGCGTTTGATTACTTGGGCGCGGTTGACCACGGTTAACTGCAGGCTGACATCCGGTTGCTGCTGCTTAAAGGCGGCAAACAAGTGCGGCACGAAGTACTTGGCGCTGGACTCCACGGCCAAGTGCAGCTGGCCACGCAGCGAGCCCTGTAAGTCGGTGAGCTGCATGTCGAGGTTTTCCAGCCGCTGGAAAATATCGCCACTGGCGCGTCGTAGCGCTTCAGCGGCCTCGGTGAGGTAGAGTTTTTTGCCGACGTATTCAAATAACGGCTGGCCGATTAGCCCTTCGAGCTGGCGAATCTGCAAACTAACGGCGGGTTGGGTCAGGGCCATGTCTTCGGCGGCGCGGCTGTACGAACGCTGATCGCAGACCGCACGAAATACTTGAATTTGCCGTAACGTCATACGCATCAATGACTTACGCATAAATAACCTTCTCCGCAGGCGGCGCTATAAGGGATAAATCTAAGCTTTCGCTGAGTCTATTAGCAATTGCTAATATCTAGGCGAACAATTATTAATTTGGGTTAACCGCTAACCACGACTAGGGTGGTTAAGCGATTGGGCCTAAGGCTCACGCAGATGCCGACTGCCGCCGCGGTTGGCCGGTTCATTGGCCGAGGAACACGCGTGTGATCAAAAAAATTCTGATCGCCAACCGGGGCGAGATTGCCGTGCGCATTGTGCGTGCCTGCGCCGAAATGGGTGTGCGTTCGGTGGCGGTGTATTCCGACGCCGACCGCCACGCCTTGCACGTTAAGCGCGCCGACGAGGCGCATAGCCTGGGTGCCGAGCCGCTGGCGGGCTATTTGAATCCGCGCAAGCTGGTCAACTTAGCGGTGGAAACCGGCTGCGATGCGCTGCATCCCGGTTACGGCTTCTTGTCGGAGAACGCCGAGTTGGCGGATATCTGCGTCGAGCGCGGGATCAAATTTATCGGCCCTTCGGCGGAGGTGATCCGGCGCATGGGCGACAAAACCGAAGCGCGGCGCAGCATGATTAAAGCCGGTGTGCCGGTCACCCCCGGCACCGAGGGCAACTTGGCGAATGTCGCCGAGGCGCTGCGCGAGGGCGAGCGGATCGGTTATCCGGTGATGCTCAAGGCCACCAACGGTGGTGGCGGGCGCGGCATCCGCCGTTGCAACAGTAGCGATGAGCTTACTCAGGCCTACCCACGGGTGATCTCCGAGGCGACCAAGGCGTTTGGCCGCGCCGAGGTGTTTTTAGAAAAATGCATCGTCAACCCTAAGCATATTGAGGCGCAGATTCTCGCCGACAGCTTCGGCAACACGGTGCATCTGTTTGAGCGCGACTGCTCGATTCAGCGGCGCAACCAGAAGCTCATCGAGATCGCCCCCAGCCCGCAACTAACCCCCGAACAGCGCGCCTATATCGGCGATTTAGCCGTGCGTGCGGCCAAGGCCGTGGGTTATGAGAACGCCGGCACCGTGGAGTTTTTGCTCGCCGAAGGTGGCGAGCTGTACTTTATGGAGATGAACACCCGGGTGCAGGTAGAGCACACCATCAGCGAAGAAATCACCGGCATCGATATCGTCCGTGAGCAGATCCGCATCGCTGCCGGCCTGCCCTTGTCGATGCAGCAGGAAGACATTCAGTACCGTGGCTTTGCCCTGCAGTTTCGGATTAACGCCGAAGATCCGAAGAACAATTTTTTGCCCTCGTTCGGCAAGATCACCCGCTACTACGCCCCCGGCGGCCCCGGCGTGCGTACCGACACGGCGATCTACACCGGCTACACCATCCCCCCCTATTACGACTCCATGTGCCTGAAGCTGGTGGTCTGGGCGCTGACTTGGGAGGAGGCGCTGGACCGTGGCCTGCGGGCGTTGGACGACATGCGCGTGCAAGGGGTGAAAACCACCGCCGCCTATTACCAAGAAATTTTGCGTAACCCGGAGTTTCGCAGCGGCCAGTTCAACACCAGCTTCGTTGAAGCCCACCCGGAGCTGACCGAGTACTCGATCAAGCGCAACCCATCGCACCTGGCCTTGGCGATTGCCACGGCTATTGCCGCCCACGCCGGCCTGTAAGGGGAATTCAGTTATGAGCCAACAGATTTTTGTCACCGACACCATTCTGCGCGATGCCCATCAGTCGCTAATCGCCACGCGCATGCGCACCGAAGACATGCTGCCGATCTGCCCCAAGCTCGATCAAGTTGGTTACTGGTCGCTGGAAGTCTGGGGCGGCGCGACCTTCGATGCCTGCGTGCGCTTCCTCAAAGAAGACCCTTGGGCGCGCCTGCGTCAGCTCAAGGCAGCGCTGCCCAACACCCGTTTGCAGATGCTCTTGCGTGGGCAGAACCTGCTCGGCTATCGGCACTACAGCGATGACGTGGTGCGCGCTTTCGTCGCCAAGGCCGCGGTGAATGGCATCGAGGTGTTCCGCATCTTCGACGCAATGAATGATGTGCGTAACCTGCGCGTCTCGATCGAGGCGGTCAAAGCGGCCGGCAAACATGCGCAAGGTACCCTGTGCTACACCACCAGCCCGGTGCATACGGTGCCGGCCTTCGTCGAACAAGCCAAACAGATGCAAGCCATGGGCTGCGACTCGGTAGCGATCAAAGACATGGCCGGCTTGCTCACCCCGTATGCCACCGAGGAGCTGGTTACGGCATTGAAGGCCGAACTGACGGTGCCGATCTTTATCCATTGCCACGACACCGCAGGCCTCGCCTCGATGTGCCAGATGAAGGCGATTGAGGCCGGCGCCACCCATATCGACACCGCCATCTCCAGCTTCGCCTGGGGCACCAGCCATGCCGGCACCGAGTCGATGGTCGCGGCTCTGCGCGGCAGCCAGTACGACACCGGCCTGAATCTCGAACTGCTGCAAGAGATCGGTCTGTATTTTTATGCGGTGCGCAAGAAGTACCACCAGTTCGAGAGCGAGTTCACCTCGGTCGACACCCGCGTGCAGGTTAATCAGGTGCCGGGTGGGATGATGTCTAATTTGGCCAATCAGCTCAAAGAACAGGGCGCGCTGAATCGCATCAATGAAGTGTTCGCCGAGATTCCCCGAGTGCGCGAAGACTTAGGCTTCCCGCCGTTGGTCACGCCCACTTCGCAAATTGTCGGCAGCCAAGCGGTGTTCAACGTGCTCGCCGGTGAGCGCTACAAGACCATCACCAATGAGGTCAAACTGTACCTGCAAGGCCGTTACGGCAAAGCACCGGGCACGGTCAGCGAAACCCTGCGCAAGCAGGCAATTGGCAGCATCGATGCGATAGACGTGCGCCCGGCCGACCTGATCAAACCGGAAATGAGCAAGCTGCGCGAAGAGATCGGTGCGCTGGCCAAATCCGAAGAAGACGTGCTGACCTATGCGATGTTCCCGGACATCGGCCGCAAATTTTTACAAGAGCGCGAGGCTGGCACCCTGACCCCGGAAGCGTTGTTGCCAACCCCGGAATTCGGCGGCCTATGTCCGGTGCCGGGCGAGGGCGTGCCGACCGAATTTATCATCGACGTACACGGCGAAACCTACCGGGTGGACATCACCGGCGTGGGGGTGAAGACCGACGGCAAGCGGCATTTTTACTTGTCGCTGGATGGCATGCCGGAAGAAGTGGTGTTTGAGCCGCTCAACCAGTTTGTCGCCGGTGCCGCTAACAAACGCAAACAAGCCAGCGCGCCGGGCGATGTCAGCACCAGCATGCCGGGCAATATTGTCGAGGTACTGGTCAAAGAAGGCGACAAGGTCAAGACCGGTCAGGCGGTACTGATCAGCGAAGCAATGAAAATGGAAACCGAAGTACAGGCGCCGATCGATGGCACCGTTAAAGCGATTCATGTCGGCAAAGGTGACCGGGTGACGCCGGGCGAAGTCCTCATTGAGATTGAGGCGTAAAGCCAAGGGGAGCGTTAAGCTCCCCTTTTTGTAGATGTCTAGTTAACGGAGATTTTCCAAGTGGCGCTCGACCCGGTGGTACTGTTTTTTGTTTTTGGCCTGACTGCCGGCTTGCTGAAAAGCGAGCTGAAGTTACCGCCAGCGCTGTATGAAACCCTATCGATTCTGTTGTTGCTGGCCATCGGTTTGCACGGCGGGGTGGAACTGGCCGAACAGGCCAGTGCCCAGTTGTTTGGGCAGGCCGCGCAGGTGTTGGCGTTAGGCTTGGTGCTGCCGCTGCTGGCCTTTGTGTTGCTGCGCGGTCTGCGCTTTGACCGGATCAACGCGGCAGCGGTGGCGGCGCACTATGGCTCGGTCAGCGCCGGCACCTTTGCGGTGGTGGTGGCCTACATGACCGCGCGCGGCATTCATTTTGAAAGCTATATGCCGTTGTTTGTGGCGATTCTGGAAATCCCGGCGATTCTGGTCGGGATTGTCTTGGCCAAGGGCATCGCCCGCAACACCGACTGGCGCGCCTTGGGCCGAGAGATCTTTCTTGGCAAGAGCATCATGTTGCTGCTCGGTGGTTTGATCATCGGCGCAGTGGCCGGCAAGGAGTCGATCAAACCGCTGGAGCCGTTGTACACCGGCATGTTCAAGCCGGTGCTGGCGTTCTTCCTGCTGGAGATGGGCCTGATTGCCTCCACCCAACTCGGTGCGCTGAAGAAGCACGGTGTGCGGCTGGCGATCTTCGCCCTGTTGATGCCATTACTCGGCGCGCTGATCGGCGGCCTGCTGGCGCGCAGCATGGGCCTGTCGTTGGGCGGTACGGCGATTCTCGCTACCTTGGCCGCCTCGGCCTCCTATATCGCGGTGCCGGCGGCCATGCGTTTGGCGCTGCCGGAGGCCAATCCATCGCTGTCGCTGACCGCTTCACTGGGGATCACCTTTCCCTTCAATATTTTGTTCGGCATCCCGCTCTACCTGCTGCTGGCTGAACACCTAATGGCGTGGGGTAACTGACATGAGTGCACATCTACGAAGCTTGTTGACGGTGATCTGCGAGGCGGCGCTGGAGAAAAAACTGCAGGGTGATCTACAGCAGCTCGGCGCGCCCGGCTGGACCATTTCTGATGCCCGTGGCCGTGGTAGCCGTGGCGTGCGCAGTGCCGGCTGGGACACCGACGGCAATATCCGCGTAGAGATCATCTGCGCCCGCGAACTGGCCGAACAAATCGCCGCCCACCTGCAAGCCAAGTATTACGCCAACTACGCGATGGTCTGTTATCTGGCCCAGGTAGAAGTGCTGCGCCCTGAGAAGTTCTAGACAGCATTTACCCCGCGCCAGTTTGGCGCGGGGTAAATGCCTCAACCCGCCAGCAGCGGTTGCCAGCCATCGGCCGTGCGCCGCTCCAGTGTGTCGGTGCAGTCGCTGTCAATCCGCAGCAGATAAAGCCAGCCGTGCATTACTAGGTCGCTGACTGCAGCGTGCTCGGCGATGACCTTATCAATCATGCTTTGTGGCGCATCAATCACCACGCTCAAGCGCAGGGGCCGATGCACCCAGCGCTGGCCGTCATGCAGCGACTGGTGCGCTAGGCCGATGCGCAGGTCGCCACCGTTGCCTTCAAACACCCCGATCCGACCACCGACAACGTTGTGTAGCACCTTGTTGCCGCTGCCAAAACGCAGGTTGTCGGTGGTGGAGGTTAGGTACTGCAGGTTGATCCAGTTAGCCACCACCATGGGTGCAGTCATGATTAATTCCAGCACCTGCCCCCCGGTGTCCTGCTGCCAGTCGTAGTCATGCAGGAAGGCGCGACCTTGCAAGTTCTGTCCACGGGTCCGTGCACGCGGCGCCGCGATAAACCCCGCATTGCCGGCCAGCCCCCACTCCGGCCGCGTCTGCGCCCAGTCAGCCGCACGCTGGCGCAAGTTGGTCAGCAGTTTTGCTGGCTTTTCACTCAGGTGTGACAGGCCTAAAAGTTCTGCACGCTCGCGTCTCGCACGTTCGCCGGCGTCATCAAGGGCTTGTCGCAGGGTCTGCCAAGCCGGCTGCAGGTAAGGCGGCAACGACTCGCTGGCCAACACCTGAATTTCATCCGTGGTGGTGTTGTGCAACCCGGCCAGCACCTGGCATTCCGCCGGCAGGTCGATACCTTGGTGGCGCAGGACGCTGCGCACCTCGGCATCATTGAGCAAGTCGGCCAGCAAACGGGCGTTGATCTCACCGCTTTGGCCACAACAGGCCCCGCAATCCAAGCCGGCGGCTTGCGGGTTGTTGGCGCTTTGGCTGCCATGCCCCAGTAGCACGATGAGTGGCGGAAAGTCGTGGGTGAGGCTCATGGCGCGCAAGATACGCGCCGCCACGCTGGCCCGTTGCTCAAGCGCGATCACGGGCAGCGTGGGCTTTAACTGTTGCCACTCGCTTGGCCGAAAAGCGCTGCGATCCGGTGCTGACGGGCGGGCCAGCAGACCACCAACACGGCCCAGCAGTGCGCCGGCGTAGCCCAAACCCAGTGCCTCAACCAAGGTAAAGGTCGAGGCTGGCAAACGCTCGAACAGCTTCCAGCGCCCGCCGCGCTGCAAACGCAGGTTGCGCATGCTGGCTAGAGCCAGATCACGTTCAGCGTCGCCGCTGCTGTCGGTCACGTTTAACTGCGCCGCCAGTAGTCCCGGTAGCTGCGGCCGGGTGGCGTGTGTGCCCAGCGGGGTGTAGGCGATAGGCAGGCCAAAGAAGCCGGCGAAGCCGCCCGTTTGTACGTGCGGGCAAACCTCTTCAAGGGCGCGGCGCAGCACCTCGGAGCGCACGTCAATACAGAAGTACACCCGTGCGATCGGCGCAGTCTCGGCCGCCGGCTTGACGGGATGTTGCAGCATGCCTTGCAGCTGCTCCTGCCAAGCCAGCTCCTCTGCCCGCTGCCAGAGCTGCAGGGCTTGCCACTCTGGCGCAGGGACCTGGCCGCGCGCGCTTT
>JAIETJ010000071.1 GCA_019745275.1 Pseudomonadaceae bacterium
TACTTTATCCCCGACATGGAAGACAACACCCGCTGGCGTCTTGAGGTTATCCACCACCTACGCCAAGACTTCGAAGCCGGCAAACTGGCGATGTGGTATCAGCCACAGATCAACTTGGCCAATGGCCAAGTGCTCGGCGTCGAAGCCCTAATGCGCTGGCCCGATGACCAGGGTGGCTTCGTACAACCACCAACTACCTTTATTCCGCTGGCCGAATACTCCGGATTAATCATCGAACTGGGTGAGTGGGCGCTCGATCAAGCCTGCCAAGCACTCAATCAACTCACTCACGCCGCCAAACCGGTGCGCCGAGTAGCCGTCAACGTCAGCATGCCGCAACTGCGCCAAGCCGGTTTCATCGGCAAGGTCGCACAGGCCATCGGCCGGCATGGAATTAACCCGGCCACTCTAGAACTGGAAATTACCGAAAGCATCGCCATGGACGAGCCTAAGGTGATCCGTCGCGGCCTCGAAGCACTCAAAGGGTTAGGCGTGCGCCTGGCGGTGGACGACTTTGGCACCGGTTATTCCTCACTCAGCCACCTGCGAGATTTGCCGATCGACTGCCTGAAAATCGACCGCTGCTTTATCAGTGAAATTCACGATGGCAAGGGCGGCATGTTCGCCGAAACCATCGTCGCCTTCGCGCAAAAGCTCGGTGTTAGCACCGTCGCTGAAGGCGTCGAAACAGCCGAACAGGCGGGTTTCCTGCGCGGTCTCGGCTGCAGTGAGGCGCAAGGCTATCTGTACGCAAAGCCCATGCCGCTGGAGCAACTGCTGGTGTGGCTCGCCGAACGCTCATAACCTCAAGCGCAGCCAACTGTGAACAGTCACGAGACTGTGCTTGGATAACCGCGCCACCAAGTGACCGCCCGCTCCTGCGAGCGTCTACAGTTATTACTTGATGTCTAGGCGGCGGAGCTGAGCATGCGCATTACCGGGTGGGGAATTCTCAGCGTGCTCTGGGCCGCGACGAGCCACGCGGCGACGCCTCTGCAGGTTGCCGTAGACGACTACTGTCCGTACTACTGCAAAGCCGACGTAGACGGCGAAGAGCGTTTGGGCGACCCGCCAGGGTTTGTTATCGAGATACTGCAACACGCCTTCGGCAGTGGCCCTAACGACATCAACTACCATTTCATGCCCTGGAAGCGTTCGGTACTTGAACTGACGCAGGGCCGGCTCGACGCCATTGTCATGGTGACGCCCAAAGAGCAGCCCGAACTTATTTACCCCAGCATCGAACAAGGTCGCTCTCAGGGCTGCTACTACAGCAAAATCAACAATCCTTGGCGCTACACCGGCCCTGCGAGCCTGAAGCAGCAACGATTAACCCTGATCAGCGAGTATTACTACGGTGAACCGCTGGACAGTTATCAGCTAACCCCAGACGCCGAACAGCAGATTAGCTATATTTCAGGCAATCACGCCTCGCTACGAATTCTGCAAATGATTGACCGCGCAAGAACCGATGTAACCAGTGAGGACTCACTGGTCGCCACTCACCTGCTGCGCAGCGCGGGCCTTACAGAGAAAATTAAAACGGCAGGATGTGACCCCGGCCACTTGGATTTCTATGTCGGTTTTGCGCCGCACGTTGCCGAATCAAACGCCCGCGCCAAGCAACTTTCCGAGACGATGACGACACTCAGAAGCAGTGGTGAACTGAAGAAAATACTGGCTCGTTACGGTCTCAGTGATTGGAGGCAGGCAGATGCACCCTGACGCCAACTCACGGCAAAAATCCCGACGCAGACTTGCACAGATAGGTTACTTCGCCGCTTGCAGCGCGATTAGCGCCACCCTCGCGCAGGCGGCCCCCCTGCAGATTGGACTCGACGATTACTGTCCGTACTACTGCAAAACCGGCATTCCCGGCGAAGAGCGCTTGGCCGAGCCACCTGGGTTTGCCATTGAGATACTGCAACACGCTTTTGGCAGCGGTCCTGTCGACATCAATTACCACTTCCTGCCATGGAAACGCTCTATCCGCAAGGTGACCGATGGCGAGCTCGACGCCATCATGCTAACTACGCCGTTAGATGCCCCCAACTTGCTTTATCCCAGCATCGAACAAGGCCGCTCCCAAGGTTGTTTCTTCGCCAAGAACAACTCGCCTTGGCGCTACACCGGCGCAGAGTCCTTGGCGCAGGTGCGCCTAACCTTGATCAGCGGTTACCTGTTCGGTGAACCGCTCAACAGCTATCTACAGCACCCGCGGGAAAACCAGCCAGTCGAATATATTTCTGGCAATAAAGCCCTGCTGCGGATTTTCCAGATGATTGAGCTCGGCCGAACCGAGGCCACCGCTGAAGACTCAATGGTTGCTAATTATCTGCTGCAAACATCAGGCCTCAAGCAAAGCATTAGTAACGCCGGCTGCTACCCAGGCCACCTAGATTTTTATGTCGGTTTTGCACCGAACAATCCCGATTCAAACGCTCGGGCGAATAAACTTTCCAAGACGATGACGTCACTCAGAAGCAGTGGTGAACTGAAGAAAATACTGGCTCGTTACGGCCTCAGTGATTGGAGGCCGGTAGATGCGCCCTGACGCTAACTCACGGCAAAAATCCCGACGCAGACTTGCACGGATAGGTTACTTCGCCGCTTGCAGCGCGATTAGCGCCACCCTCGCGCAGGCGGCCCCCCTGAAGATTGGTCTGGACGACTACTGTCCGTACTACTGCAAAGCCGACAGCCCCGGCGAAGATCGCTTGGCCGAGCTGCCAGGGTTTGCTATCGAGATACTGCAACACGCCTTTGGCAGCGGCCCTAACGACATCAACTACCGTTTCTTGCCATGGAAACGCTCGGTACTTGAGGTGACACAGGGCCGGCTCGACGCCATTGTCATGATCACTCAGGAGGAGGCGCCTGAGTTGATTTACCCGAACATCGAGCAAGGGCGCTCACAAGGTTGTTTCTTCGCGCTGCACAACGCGCCTTGGCGCTACACCGGCGCAGAGTCCTTGGCGCAAGTGCGGCTCAGCTTGATCAGCGGTTACCTGTTCGGTGAACCGCTCAACAGCTACCTAAAGCTCGCGCAAAAAGACCAGCCAGTCGAATATATTTCTGGCAATCAAGCACTGCTGCGGATTTTTCAGATGATTGAGCTCGGCCGAACCCAAGCCACCGCCGAAGACTCAATGGTCGCGACCTACCTACTGCAAGCCTCTGGGTTCAAGCAGCGCATCGGCAACGTCGGCTGCTACCCCGGCTACTTAGATTTTTATGTCGGTTTTGCGCCGAACAACCCCGACTCAAGCGCTCGCGCGAAAAAACTTGCCGAAACCATGATCGCGCTCAGAAGCACTGGCGAGCTCAGTAAAATACTTGCTCGTTACGGCCTCAGCGACTGGCGTTAAAAACTGCAGCGTGTCTATAACGCGCAGGCAGTGACTCATGACGCACGCAATTAGATTGACCAATAAGGCAGTTTTACCGATGCTGGCGAGCTTCCCTGCTGACTCGAAGGTACAACCATATGAAACTGGAAACCCTAGCCATCCATGCGGGTTACAGCCCCGACCCGACCACTAAGGCGGTGGCGGTACCCATTTATCAGACCAGCTCATTTGCCTTCGACAGCACCCAGCACGGCGCCGACCTATTTGACCTCAAGGTGCCGGGAAATATTTATTCGCGGATCATGAACCCGACTAACGACGTGCTGGAAAAACGCGTGGCGGCGCTGGAAGGCGGTGTCGGCGCGCTGGCGGTGGCCAGCGGCATGGCCGCGATCACTTACGCCATCCAGACCATCGCCGAAGTAGGCGACAACATTGTGTCGGTAGCCAAGTTGTACGGCGGCAGCTACAACCTGTTCGCCCACACCTTGCCGCGCTCGGGCATCGAAGTGCGCTTCGCCGCCCATGATGATATCGCCGCCCTCGAAGCGCTGATCGACGATCGCACCAAGGCGGTATTCTGCGAGTCGATCGGCAATCCGGCCGGCAATATTGTCGATCTCCAGGCACTGGCCGAGGCCGCCCACCGCCATGGCGTGCCGCTGATTGTCGACAACACGGTAGCCACGCCGATCCTGTGCCGGCCGTTCGAACATGGCGCCGACATAGTGGTGCACTCGCTGACCAAGTACATGGGCGGCCACGGCACCAGCATCGGCGGCATAGTGGTCGACTCAGGCACCTTCCCTTGGGCCGAGAATAAAGAGCGTTTTCCACTGCTGAACACCCCAGACCCGTCCTACCACGGCGTCACTTACACCGAAGCCTTTGGTCCGGCGGCCTTTATCGGTCGCTGCCGGGTGGTGCCACTGCGCAACATGGGCGCGGCCCTCTCGCCGTTTAATGCATTCCTGATTTTGCAAGGTTTGGAAACCCTAGCCCTGCGTATGGAACGCCATTGCGAGAATGCCCTGAAGGTCGCCGCCTACCTGCACAACCACCCCCAAGTGGCTTGGGTGAAGTACGCCGGCTTAGCCGATCACCCCGAACATCAGCTGGCCCAGCGTTTCACCAGTGGCGCGCCGGCCGGCATTCTGACGTTTGGTATTAATGGCGGTATAGAAGCCGGCGCACGCTTTATCGACGCCCTACAACTGGTGGTGCGCTTGGTGAATATCGGCGATGCCAAGTCGCTGGCCTGCCACCCGGCATCCACCACTCACCGTCAGTTGAATGAAGCAGAGCTGGCCAAGGCCGGCGTGAGTCAGGACATGATCCGTCTGTCGATCGGCATCGAGCATATCGACGACATTCTCGCTGACCTTGCGCAATCGTTGCTCGCCGCCCAAGGCTGACTTGATATCCGCGACAAAGACTCCAGATAGTCTTTACGCCTATCTGGAGTCACCCATGTCCACCGCACTGACCATCCCCTGCCCACACTGCAACAGCCTCAACCGCATCCCCAGCCAACGCTTGGCCGATGGGCCTAATTGTGGGCGCTGTAAAAAGCCGTTACTGCTCGACCAACCGTTCGAATTAAACCAAGGCAACTTCGCCAGCCAGATCAAAGGCGACCTGCCCTTACTGGTGGACGTATGGGCCAGTTGGTGCGGGCCTTGCCAAGCCTTTGCGCCGACTTTCCAACAGGCCGCCCGTGCCTTCGTTGGGCGCTGCCGGCTGGCCAAACTGGACAGTGAGGCGCATCCGCAGCTTGCGGCGCAGCTGGGGATTCGCTCGATCCCCAGCTTGATTGTGTTTAAAAACGGCCAAGAACTCACCCGTCAAAGCGGCGCCATGGCCCTGCCGCAATTAAACAACTGGCTGCAACAGCAGGGTATTTGAGCATTAGTGTCAGCACCGGCGAGCGCCTTGGTCATTGCCCCGTAAGCCTCCACGACTAGGCTAGAGGCAATCCCCTGCAGGAGCAGCGCATGCCATTCTCCGCCGAAATTGCCCGACAACTGACCGAGGAGCAAATCGCCTTCGTTAAACGCAGCAACCTCAAGGCCGAGGTACTCGAGCCCGGTTTCGTGCGTTTGCGCATGCCGCTGGCGGGCAATCAAAACCACCTCGGCAGCATGTATGCCGGCGCGCTATTCACCCTTGCGGAGATTCCCGGTGGCGCGCTGTTTGTGACCAGTTTCGATGTCACGCGCTTTTATCCGATCGTCAAAGAAATCAATCTGCGCTTTCGTCGCCCGGCCACAGGCGACATTTGCGTAGAGGCGCGCCTGTCTGCCGAGCAGATTCAACAACTGCAAACCGAGGCACACAGCCACGGCAAAGCCGAGTATTTACTGGAGTTGGAACTGACGGACGCCAGTGGCGAAGTGGTGGCTTTAAGTCGCGGCCTGTATCAATTACGCAAGCGCTGACGAGTGACCTTGCTAGGTGAGCAAACGACGACTATTGGATGTAGGTTAGGCTGCTGTTGTCTGCCCGTGAGCGCTTGCGTCTTATATCCATAGCTTGATCACGACAGCCGCCTGACACCGTCGGTAATGCGTACCCGGGAGCACCGCCATGGCCATCCAGCACATTTTAGTCGCCCATGATCTACGCAGCACCGCCGACCTCGCCCTGCGCCGCGCCGCGCAACTGGCCAAGCAACACAACGCTAAGCTGACCGTACTGCATGTCAGCGCGGCGAGCCAAACCAACGCCGAGCGAGAGCGCGACGAACAACTGCTGGATAACAGCGTGAGCCACTTCGCCCCGGCGGGCAGCCAACTGCGTTTAGTGCCGGGGCGCGCCGGCGAGGTCGTGCTCAGCCAAATTGACGAACTGCAGCCCGACCTATTGGTGCTCGGCGCCCATCACCAACGCCACGACCTGTTCAGCGGCACCACCCTTGATCGGATCGCCCAAGGCTGCCGAGTTCCGCTGCTACTGGCCTCCATCGACGACCACCAGCCGTACCAGCGGGCACTCGCTGCTTTAAACTTCTCGCTGTGCGCGTGCGCGGCTTTCAGCCGAGCGTATCGCCTGCTGCCGGCCCAAGCTTCGTTACATGCCCTGCATGTTCTGGAAACACCGCGTGGCAGCGCCGCTGAAATCGAGGAGATGCGCCTGACTCAGCGCTTATTGTTCGAGCAACTACTACTCGACGAAACCCGCAATCTGCCCGCCAGCGGCCCCACCCTTAGTCACTCAGTGCAACCGGGCAGCATGCCGGGCGCACTGCAAACCGCCATAAATAGCCAACAACCACAATTGCTGGTGCTCGGCTGCCATGGTCGTGGCGCGCTGTCGCAAGCGCTACTGGGCAGTTTGGCGCAGCATTATCTGCACAAGGCACCCTGCGATGTTTTGGTGGTGCGCTAACGGCTGGCGGCGCAATAATCAGCCGCGTTGGCGGGCAATTGTTCACCGCTGAGCCAAGCAGCAACACTCCCACACTATTGGGGGTTGCCTTAGATCAAGGTGGCGTGCGTAACTTCAGCCAAACTGCACGGACTCACGGAGGAAAGTACCTTGTTCAAGCACATCCTGATTGCTCACGACCTCAGCCATCAAGCCGACGTAGCGCTGCGTCGCGCCGCGCAATTAGCTAATCAGCACCAAGCCCGGCTGACCTTACTGCACGTGGTCGAAACCACCCACACAGAAAGCGAGATGGCCAATCTGCGCAGCAGTGCCCAGCAAGTGCTCGGCCGCTTGGCCAGTTTCAACCATTGCGATGCCGTGGTGCACCTTGAACAAGGCAAGCCCAACGAGATCATCTTGAAGCTGCTGGCGAGTGAAGATATCGACTTACTAGTGCTCGGCGCGCACCACAAAAACCGCCCCGAACTGTTCACCGGCACCAACCTCGATCGCCTCGCGCGGTTAAGCACAGTGCCGGTGCTGCTGGCAGTTAATGAAGATGGCGCGCCATACCAGCAAGGCGTAGTGGCGATTGATTTTTCCCTGTGCGCCTGCAACGCCATGAGCCACGCCTACCAACTGCTGCCGAGCAGCGCTAAGTTGCTGGCGCTGAATATTTTCGCCACCAGCAGCCGCTTGGCCAAACGCGACCGTGAAGATCGCCTAGAGATGCAGCGCTTACTGATTGGCCAGTTGATGGTCGATGAGTCCAGCCGCCTACCCGAAGACGGCCCAACACTCGAGCACGAGGTGCTGCCGGGGACCTTGTCCGGCACTTTGGATGACCTAATCGCCAAGCGCCAGCCGCAGTTGCTGGCCCTCGGCCGGCACAACCGTGGCGTTCTAGCCCAAGCCCTGCTGGGCAGTTTGGCCCAGCATTACCTGAACAAAGCGCCCTGCGACGTACTGCTGGTGCGCTAATCGGGCCTTCGCTCGGCGGCAGGCGGCGGCAGGTTGCGTGAAAACATCACGAGCGAAGATCAGTGCGACGCCAGCTCCCGGCTGGCTAGCTGCATTTCCCACATCCATGTGGGTCACAAGGCGCAACGCCGCATCACCGATGCGTAGTAGTTTTCTCCCGGCCTGTTAGGCCTGGCTGCCTTCGAGCAAATGATACAACTCGACAAACTGCTGAGTGAGCTTGTGCTTGGGCTCGAGGAAGATCAGCGGCGTGCAGGCTTGGTGCGACTCGCGCATCTTCACCGAACTGTTCAGATACACCGGCAACACAGGTAAATCCTCGGCGAGCAACTCGTCGAGCAACTGCTGCGGCAAGCTGGCGCGCGGCTGGAACTGATTGACGACAATACCTTCCACTGTCAAATCTTCATTGTGGTCGTCTTTAATCTCTTCGATCTCACGCAACAGGCTATACAAGGCTTGGCGTGAGAAGCTGTCGCAATCGAAGGGAATCAAGCAACGGTCGGCAGCGATCATCGCCGAAACGGTGTAGAAATTCAGCGCCGGCGGGGTATCGAGATAAATTCGATCGTAATCCTCAGACAAGTCATCAAGCAACTTACGCAGCTTGTTGATCTTGTGCTTGGACTCCAGCTTGGGCTGCAAGTCGGCCAGCTCTGCCGAAGCGGTGACTACATGCAGGTTTTCAAACGGGGTCTCATGAATATCCACCCGGCCCTTCTTCGACAACATCCCGGAACTGAGGGTCTGTTTAAAGAATTCGGCAATCCCCATCGGCACATCATCACCGGTTAAACCAGTAAGGTAGTGGGTGGAGTTGGCTTGTGCATCGAGGTCGATCAGCAGCGTGCGATAGCCCTGCGAGGCGCTAACCGCCGCGAGGTTACAGGCAATACTGGATTTTCCCACGCCACCTTTCTGATTAAACACCACGCGCCGCATGCCATATCTCCCTGAGCCTTCGAGTAGAGGTCGATTCTAAGCAAAGCGCACGCTTAGGGCGAGGTATTAAGCCCGCGCTCGGACCTTAATACCTCTGGGGCCAAGAAGCGATCAGGACTCAGCGGGGCGTTGAAAAATGAAGCGAGCGACGGCTATGCAAAGCGAAGCGAAGTAACAACAGAAGGTTGGCTCGCAGTGCAAGCGAAGCGCAGTCAAACAGCCTAAAAAGCGCACGACTGCATGGATGCAGAAGGTAGGGCGACGCAGGATGCTAAAGCCGAGTGTACAAGCTGTACATGAGCATTTGATTCGCTTTGCTCACGCATCTGGGGCCGCGCTGAAGCGCGTTCAACGCTTCGCTTTTGTTAGGCTGGTTTTAACGCCGCGTAGCCGAGCGCAGTAGTTTTTCAACGGTCTGCCAGGTGGTACTGCGCAGAATACTCGTGCACCGCTTCCATAAAGGCGCCGGCATGCGCCGGATCAACTTCTGGGGTAATCCCGTGGCCGAGGTTGAACACATGCCCGCTGCCGGTGCCGTAGCTGGCAAGGATCCGCGCCACTTCAGCGCGAATTGCCGAGGGCTTAGCGTAGAGCACGGTTGGATCCATATTGCCTTGCAGCGCGACGCGGTTACCGACCCGGCGACGGGCCTCACCCAGATCGCAGCTCCAATCCAGACCCAAGGCATCGGCACCGCTGTCGGCGATCGACTCGAGCCACAGGCCGCCATTTTTGGTGAACAAAATCACCGGCACCTTGCGGCCTTCGTGCTCGCGGATCAGACCGCTGACGATTTTGTTCATGTAGGCCAGCGAGAACTCTTGGTAAGCCGCCGCCGACAAGTTGCCACCCCAGGTATCGAAGATCTGCACCGCTTGCGCACCGGCCAGAATCTGCCCATTGAGGTAGCTGGTGACCGACTGCGCAAGCTTATCGAGCAGCAAATGCATGGTTTGCGGCTCGTCGTAGAGCATCGCCTTGGATTTGCGGAAGTCTTTCGAGGATCCGCCTTCGACCATATAGGTGGCCAAGGTCCAAGGGCTGCCGGAAAAACCAATCAACGGCACCCGACCATTCAGCGCGCTGCGGATGGTGCGCACGGCATTCATCACATAGCCCAGATCCTTTTCCGGATCAGGAATTGGCAAGGCCTCGACATCAGCCAAACAGCTGATGACCTTTTTGAAACGCGGACCTTCGCCGGTTTCAAAATACAGGCCTTGGCCCATGGCATCGGGGATGGTCAGAATATCGGAGAACAGAATCGCCGCGTCCAACTGCGGGTAACGATCCAACGGCTGCAAGGTAACCTCGCAAGCAAACTCGGGATTCTGCATCAGCCCCATAAAGTTGCCGGCCTTGGCGCGGCTGGCACGATACTCGGGCAAGTAACGACCGGCCTGACGCATCATCCAAACAGGCGTGACATCCACAGGTTGCTTGAGCAAGGCACGCAGGAATCGGTCGTTCTTCAGCACAGTCATAACGGCATCCGGGTTGGAGATTCTGGGGGTAATGCGCGAGCGACGGCTCCACGCGGGAAAGCTGCGCCATTGTCGCAAAGCGCAAAACAAAAGGCACGGCGAGTGCCGTGCCTTTTATCAAATACGCCAACTTACTGAAGTCGAGCCTTGTTCTAAGCGTCGCGATCGAAGGGCAGTGCGACGCCCGTTCCTACGGGCCAGCTGCATTCCCCACATCCATGTGGGTCACAAGGCGCAACACAGCATCACGTGCGAAGCCCGCAGCCGCTTAGATTTCGAGGTAGTCGAGGATGCCTTCAGCGGCCTGTCTGCCTTCGAAAATCGCCGTCACCACCAAATCAGAACCGCGCACCATATCGCCACCGGCGAAGATCTTCGGGTTGCTGGTTTGGTGCTTGAACTGGCCTTGCTCAGGCGCAATCACCCGACCCTGACTGTCGGTCTGAATTGCAAACTGCTCAAACCAAGGCGCCGGGCTTGGGCGGAAACCAAAGGCAATCACCACCGCATCGGCCGGAATGATCTGCTCGGAGCCCGGAATCGGCTCAGGGCTACGACGGCCACGGGCATCTGGTTCGCCGAGACGCGTCTCAACAACCTTTACGCCTTCAACCTTGTCTTCGCCAACAATGGCGATCGGCTGGCGGTTATAGAGGAATTTAACGCCTTCTTCTTTGGCGTTTTTAACCTCTTTACGCGAGCCGGGCATGTTTTCTTCATCGCGACGATAAGCACAGGTAACCGACTTGGCGCCCTGACGGATCGAGGTGCGATTGCAGTCCATAGCGGTATCACCACCACCGAGCACCACAACTTTCTTGCCTTTCATGTCGATGAAATCAGCGGCCGATTTTTCGAAACCGAGATTACGATTGACGTTAGCAATCAAGAAATCCAAGGCATCGTGGACGCCCGGTAAATCTTCACCGGGGAAGCCGCCCTTCATGTAGGTGTAGGTGCCCATGCCCATAAACACGGCATCGTAGTCGGCGAGCAACTGCTCGATGCTGATGTCCTTGCCGACTTCGGTATTCAGGCGAAACTCGATACCCATGCCAGTGAACACTTCACGACGGTTACTCAGTACGGTTTTTTCCAGCTTGAATTCTGGAATACCAAAAGTCAGTAAGCCGCCGATCTCTGGATTCTTGTCGAATACCACCGGCTTAACACCGCTACGCACCAACACATCGGCGCAACCTAAACCTGCCGGGCCAGCGCCAATGATCGCGACCTTCTTGCCAGTCGGCTTAACTTTGGACATGTCCGGACGCCAGCCCATGGCGAAGGCGGTATCGGTGATGTACTTTTCCACCGAGCCGATGGTCACAGCGCCAAAACCGTCATTCAGGGTGCAAGCGCCCTCACACAGACGGTCTTGCGGGCAAACGCGACCACAGACTTCTGGCAAGGTATTGGTCTGATGAGCCAACTCAGCAGCAGCCAAAATATTGCCTTCCGCCACCAGCTTCAGCCAGTTCGGAATGTAGTTGTGCACCGGGCACTTCCACTCGCAATACGGGTTACCACAACCCAAGCAGCGATGCGCTTGATCAGCCGCTTGCGCCGGCTTGAAGGGTTCGTAGATTTCTACGAACTCCTTTTTGCGCTGGCGCAGCAACTTCTTCTTTGGATCCGCACGCCCGACTTCGATGAACTGGAAGTCGTTATTTAGACGTTCAGTCATGTACAAAACCTCATTACGTCAGCATTCAGCCTAAGGCTTAACGCTGTAGGCAACTCAACACGGTTATCAGCGCCGACTCTCTTGAGTCGGCGCCTGTCGCCATTAATTATTGCGGGTTAGCGCGGGTGCTGGAGAGCAATGAACCAAGACTCGCGGCCTTAGGCTTAACCAGCCAGAACTTACGCACGTAGTCGTCCAAGTTCTCCAGCAGGTTACGACCCCAAGCACTGCTCGTCTCGTGAACGTACTCAGTCAGCACGCTTTGCAGATGACTGCGATACGCCTCCATGGCCTCACTGCTAATGCGCTGGATTTCCACCAACTCATGGTTAACCCGATCAACAAAGCTGTTGTCCAAGTCCAACACGTAGGCAAAACCACCGGTCATACCCGAACCGAAGTTGTAGCCAGTACGGCCCAGCACGCACACGAAACCACCGGTCATGTATTCGCAGCAGTGGTCGCCAGTACCTTCAACCACGGTGTGGGCACCAGAGTTACGCACCGCGAAACGCTCGCCCGCGGTGCCAGCAGCGAACAACTTGCCGCCGGTAGCGCCATACAGACAGGTGTTGCCGATGATGGCGCTGTCTTGGGTTTTAAACGGGCTACCTATCGGCGGCACTATTACCAGCTTGCCGCCAGTCATGCCTTTGCCGACGTAGTCGTTGGCGTCGCCTTCCAAGTACATGTGCAAGCCGCCGGCGTTCCATACGCCAAAGCTCTGCCCAGCCGTACCCTTGAAACGGTAAGTGACTGGCGCCTTGGCCATGCCTTGGTTGCCATGGGCACGGGCGATTTCGCCAGAAACACGGGCACCAATCGAACGGTCGCAGTTGCAAATATTCAAGGCAAACTCGGCGCCGGTCATGCCGTCGATGGCCGGACGAGCCAACTTGACCATTTCTTCGGCCAGCAAGCCCAAGTCGAATGGCGGGTTGTTTTCAACCTGACAGAACTGCGGCTTGTCGGCCGGAATATGGTCACTGCCCAGTAACGGCGTGAGGTCTAGATGCTGCTGCTTGTCGGTTTCACCCGGCAGCATGTTGAGCAGATCAGTACGGCCGATCAACTCCTCCAGGCTGCGCACGCCCAACTTGGCCAGCCACTCACGGGTTTCTTCAGCCAAGAAGGTGAAGAAGTTCATCACCATCTCAACGGTGCCGATAAAGTGATCTTTGCGCAGCTGCTCGTTCTGGGTGGCCACGCCGGTGGCGCAGTTGTTCAGGTGGCAAATACGCAGATACTTACAGCCCAGCGCGATCATCGGCGCAGTGCCGAAGCCAAAACTCTCAGCGCCTAGAATTGCCGCCTTGATCACGTCGAGGCCGGTTTTCAGGCCGCCATCGGTCTGTACCCGCACCTTGCCACGCAGATCGTTACCGCGCAGGGTTTGATGGGTCTCAGCCAAGCCGAGCTCCCACGGCGCGCCGGCGTACTTGATCGAACTGAGCGGCGATGCGCCAGTACCACCGTCGTAACCGGAGATGGTAATCAGGTCGGCATACGCCTTGGCCACACCCGCGGCGATGGTGCCGACGCCCGCTTCCGCGACCAACTTGACCGACACCAACGCCTGCGGATTAACCTGTTTAAGGTCAAAAATCAGCTGCGATAAGTCTTCAATCGAGTAGATGTCGTGGTGCGGCGGTGGCGAGATTAGCGTCACACCCGGCACGGCATAGCGCAGGCGCGCGATTAGACCGTTAACCTTACCGCCCGGTAGCTGTCCACCTTCGCCGGGCTTAGCGCCCTGAGCAACTTTGATCTGCAGCACTTCGGCGTTGACCAGATACTCCGGCGTGACGCCAAAACGACCAGTGGCCACTTGCTTAATCTTCGAGCTACGCACGGTGCCGTAGCGCTGCGGATCTTCACCACCTTCACCGGAGTTGGAGCGCGCACCGAGGCGGTTCATCGCTTCGGCGATGGCTTCGTGGGCTTCGGGTGCCAAGGCACCGAGGGATATCCCGGCCGAATCGAAGCGCTTAAGAATCGCCGTGACCGGCTCAACTTCAGTCAAGGCCAAGGGCTGCTCGGCCAACTTCACTTGCAGCAGGTCGCGCAGCATCGATACCGGGCGGGTATCGACCAAGGTAGTGTATTGCTTGAATATTTCGTAATTGCCTTGCTGTACGGCTGCCTGCAGGGTGTTAACTACATCAGGGTTGTAGGCGTGGTACTCGCCGCCGTAAACAAACTTGAGCAACCCACCTTGCTGGATCGGCTTGCGATTGTTCCAAGCCTCTTTGGCCAACAACTTCTGCTCGGCCTCGATATCGACAAAGCGTGCGCCCTTAAGACGACTGGCCACACCACGGAAGCTCAACTCAACCACGTCGTCGGCCAAACCCACAGCCTCAAACAACTGCGCACCACGGTAAGACGCGATGGTGGAAATACCCATCTTCGACATGATTTTCAGCAGACCTTTAGAGATACCTTTGCGGTAGTGCTTAAACACCTCGTCCAGATCGCCCAACACTTCGCCGGTACGGATCAGATCAGCCAACACTTCGTAAGCCAGGAACGGATACACCGCCGAGGCGCCAAAACCCACCAGTACGGCAAAGTGATGCGGGTCACGGGCGGTGGCGGTTTCGACCAAGATATTGCAATCGCAACGCAGGCCTTGCTCGATCAAGCGGTGATGCGCCGCACCTACGGCGAGCGAAGCATGCACCGGCAATTTGCCCGGTGCGATGTGACGATCGGTCAGCACCAGCAAGGTCTTACCGGCGCGCACAGCTTCTTCGGCTTGATCGGCAATGCTGCGCACCGCCGCTTCCAGACCGAGACTCTCTTCGTAGTTCAGATCAATAATCTGCCGTTCAAAACCCGGCGCGCTGAGCTTCATCAACGCTTGCCATTTGGCGGGTGAAATCACCGGCGAAGTCAGAATCACCCGACTGCCGTGGGCTGACGACTCTTCGAAAATGTTGCGCTCGGCACCCAGACAAATCTCCAGCGACATGACGATAGCTTCACGTAGCGGATCGATTGGCGGGTTGGTTACCTGTGCGAACTGCTGACGGAAGTAGTCATAGGTCGAGCGTACACGCTGCGACAAAACGGCCATCGGCGTGTCATCACCCATCGAGCCAACGGCCTCTTGGCCTTGTTCAGCGAGCGGACGTAGCACCTGATCACGCTCCTCGAAGGTGACCTGGAACATTTTCATATAGTGCTTAAGCTGTTCGGCGTCGTAACTGGCCGCGCCTTGCTCGTCATCCAGGCTGGCCTGAATCCGTACGGCATTGCTGCGCAGCCACTGCTTATACGGATGACGCGACTTAAGGCGGTTGTCGATATCGTCGGTATGCAGCACTTGGCCGGTTTCGGTATCCACCGCCAAGACTTGCCCCGGCCCAACGCGGCCCTTAGCGATTACGTCCTCAGGCTGATAATTCCACACGCCAATCTCGGAGGCGATGGTGATGTAACCGTTCTTGGTGGTAACCCAGCGCGCTGGACGCAAGCCGTTGCGATCGAGCAGACAAACCGCATAGCGGCCGTCGGTCAGTACCACACCCGCAGGGCCATCCCAAGGCTCCATGTGCATGGAGTTGTATTCGTAGAAGGCGCGCAAATCGGCGTCCATGGTTTCGACGTTCTGCCACGCAGGCGGAATAATCATGCGAATGCCACGGAACAAATCCATACCACCGGTGACCATCAGCTCGAGCATGTTATCCATGCTGGAGGAGTCCGAACCCACGCGGTTAACCAGAGGGCCTAATTCGGCGAGGTCGGGCAGCAGATCATTGGCAAATTTAGTGCGCCGCGCTTGCGCCCAGTTACGGTTGCCGGTGATGGTGTTGATTTCACCGTTGTGCGCCAAGAAACGGAACGGTTGCGCCAGCGGCCACTTCGGCAGGGTGTTAGTGGAGAAGCGCTGGTGGAACACGCAAATCCCAGTTTGCAAACGCGCATCGCTCAAGTCTGGGAAGAACTGGGCGAGGTCGACCGGCATCATCAAGCCTTTGTAGATGATGGTCTTGGCCGAGAAACTGCAAATATAGTGATCGGTATCGGCAGCATTGCTCACCGAGGAACGACGACGGGCGCAGAACAGTTTGATCGCGAACTCTTGATCGCTCAGACCGGCACCGCCGATGAACACCTGCTCAATCTGCGGCAAGCGCTCTAACGCCAAGCGGCCGAGCACCGAGGTGTCGATTGGCACTTTGCGCCAGCCAATCAGTTGCAAACCGGCGGCCAGAATTTCGCGATTCATGTTCTCGCGGGCAGCCTCGGCCTTGGTCACATCCTGATTAAGGAAGACCATGCCGACGGCATATTGCGCTGGCAACTCGACGGCAAACTCTTGCACGGCAATAGCGCGCAGAAACACATCGGGTTTCTGCATCAACAGCCCGCAACCGTCACCGGTCTTACCGTCGGCGTTAATCCCGCCGCGGTGCGTCATGCAGGTCAGCGCTTCAATAGCCGTCTGCAACAGGTGATGACTGGCCTCACCCTGCATATGGGCAATTAGGCCGAAGCCGCAGTTATCCTTGAACTCATCAGGATGGTACAGACCTGCTTTCATAGACACTCTCACCAGACAAACTTTTACTAAATCAAGCACTTACCGTGCGCGCAGGACTAATCGCCAGCTTTTGCGCAGGCAAAAGGGAGGGTATTGTACACATCCATCTAAGGCGTCACAAATCACTGCGACGACTCTCGATAAATTTTCGTCGCACAGTAAAACGAACAGGCCCGCTAACCATGCTAAGGCAAGCGGGCCTTCAAGCTAAAGCAAGCAACGCGCCAGTGGCGCGCAGGCTACTTTATTTCTTGCTGAATACTGGCCACAGTGCGCGGCCAAGGCTTACCTGCCTGGGTTTTGGCCGGCAACTTAGCCATAGCCGCTTGCGCTGCCGCACGGGTAGCGAAACTGCCATAGGTCACCACATAATTCGCTTTACCCTGAAGCTGGCGCTTAAAGTAGTGGTATTCCGCACCCTGCTGGCGCACAAACGCCTGTGCATTAGCCTCAACACTCGTTCCCAACACCTGCACCACATAGTGACTGGCCGGCTGCGAGCCGTACCAACCAGCACCGGCTTTCGGCGCAGCAGTAGTCGCCGGCGCTTTAGCAGCAGCGACTGCTGGCTTGGCAATCGGCTTGACCGCAACCTTGGGCGCCACGACAGGCACCGCCTGCGTTTTCGGCGGCGTAGCAGGGACCGTTGCGACAACCGGCTTAGCGAGTGCAGGCGTAGGCACCGGCACCTCAACTGTCACCTGCGGCAAGGTTGCAACAGCCGGAGCCGGCACACTTACCGACTGCACTGGCACACCACTGGCCGGCGCGACAACAGGAAGCGACGAAGTGGCGGCCAACACGGCAGCAGGCAACTCTGCGGCATCGTCCACATCGACAGTCCCGGACGCTTGCGCCAGCGGCTGACGAATTACCGGCTGCGCCTCTCCCGCCAACGGCAAAGGCAGCGGCTGGCTTGATCCAGCGAAGTCAATCTTTGGGACGGACGGCGCCGAGTCATCACCGCCCACAGCCGGCTCAACCAACGCCGCCGACTCAGCTGCCTCTCCCAAAGGCAACTGCGCAACAGCTGGCACAGGCGCAACGACCGCACTGCGCTCTTGCATCATCCAAGCCCCAGCAACACCACCAGCAACCACCAATAAAGCCAACAGGTGCTTAATCGGCAATTTAAACCCTGCTCCTTTGCCCGCCCGCTGACTGGCACCGCGCTGGAGCAACATGGCGTCAATCAAAGCCTCTCGCGCCATCAAATTGATCGCACCAGGCCAGCCGGCGGAAGCCAAATGAATGTCTGCCAACTGCCGATCAGAGAACAACTCAATGCCCTGCCCTGCACCCTCCAGACGTTGCGCCAGATACTCGCGCGTCTCGTCTTCGCTGTAGGATTGCAGCTCGATAACGTGAAAGCACTCAGCCCCATCGGCATACAACTCAAGGCGTGGCACCAGATTTGAATCGGCAAACAAAAACACATGGGCACGGCCATCCGCATTGCCGGCGGCCAGCGCCATCATGGCATCTAGCGACGCATCGTCGAGCTGATCGGCATCGTCCACCAGCAGATACACTTCCTGACCTGTAGCCACCAACTCTGCAACCCGCTGCAGCACATCTCCGACATCGGCCTGCGGCACATTTAGGCCTTGGCTGATCAAACGCAGTACGCCGCCAGCTTCAACCGCACCGCGCGCCGAAACCACCACGTTATGCACTGACTGCTTATTCGTACTGGCTACCAACGCTTGGCGCAACAGCGTTTTACCGCTGCCCTTAGGGCCCGTGACTACCAATAGCAACTGACTGTAACGAGCCAAGTGATGCAACTGGCCAAGCACTGGCTTGCGCTGCGCCGGGAAGAACTTAAACCCCGGAACACGCGGAGCAAAAGGATCATGACTTAATTGATAGTGGCCAAGAAAAGCCTCATCGGCATGCAAACTGCTCATAGAGTTCTCATTCATCTCAAAGTTGTGCAACCAGCGCGCGATAATCTGCACACAGGGTGGCGTCCAACACTTCACGGGGGAAATCACTCGTCACTACCGCACCACCCAAGCCTTTTAGCAGTACCAAGCGCAAGCGACCATCGAGTACTTTTTTATCAACCGCCATATGCTCAAGATAATCATCTGGCGTCATCTCAGCCGGCGGCACCACCGGCAAACCAGCCCGCTGCAATAAGCGCATGCCGCGATCACGATCAGATGCAGTAATCCACCCCAAACGTTGCGACATCTCCAGCGCCATCACTGTGCCAGCAGATACAGCCTCACCATGCAGCCACACGCCATAACCCATATGGGTTTCGATTGCATGACCAAAGGTATGACCCAAGTTCAACGTGGCACGCAAACCCGACTCACGCTCATCCACACCCACTACCGCCGCCTTAGCGGCACATGAACGCGCAATCGCCTCGCCAAGCAACGCCTGATCAAGCGCCAACAGCCCTTCAATATGTATTTCGAGCCAAGCCAGAAACGCTAGATCACAAATCAAGCCGTACTTAATAACTTCAGCCAAGCCAGCAGACAACTCGCGCGCCGGCAAGGTCACTAATGTCTCGGTATCAATCAGCACCGCCTTAGGCTGGTAAAAAGCGCCGATCATATTTTTACCGAGCGGATGATTGATGCCAGTCTTCCCCCCAACCGAGGAGTCAACCTGAGACAACAGCGTGGTGGGCACTTGAATAAAGTCGACGCCCCGCTGATAACAAGCCGCCGCGAACCCGGCCATATCACCGATCACCCCACCACCCAGCGCAATCACGGTAGTGCCGCGATCATGCCGAGCAGCCAGCAAAGCATCAAACACCAACTGCAGGGTTTGCCAATTCTTGAAAGCTTCGCCATCGGGAAGAATCACCGGCGTAACGTTCAAGCCGGCTAAAAGCGCAAGCAACCGCTCCAGATACAGCGGCGCAACGGTTTCATTGGTGACCACCGCAACCTGCCGCCCGGCAATATGCGCGAGCAACAAATCGGCACAATCCAATAGATTGCCGCCGATATAGATCGGATAGCTACGTTCGGCGAGTTCAACCTGAAGAGTCTGCATGCGGCCCCCGTTAGAAAGGGCGCTAGGATAACGCAGTTTTACCTGTGCTTTAACGGGGAACAAGGGTTTCGAGACGCTCAATTATTTCTTGCACCACCATACGTGGCGGCCGCTCATCGGTTTCGATGATGATATCGGCGATCTCACGGTACAGCGGATCGCGCACCGCCATTAAGTCAGCCAACACCCGTCCGGGGTTACTGGTGCGCAAAAGAGGGCGATTACGATCTCGCGACGTTCGATCCAACTGCTGCTCAACGGTGGTATGCAAATACACCACTCGACCACCAGCAAACAACGCCGCGCGGTTTTCCGGCCGTAAAACCGCACCACCGCCGGTCGCTATCACCAAGCCTTCAAGCTCACATAGTTCAGCCAGCATCGCTTGCTCGCGCTCACGAAAACCAGCCTCACCCTCAACATCAAAGATCCAAGGAATATCAGCACCGGTACGCTGCTCAATTTCCTTGTCTGAGTCTTTAAATGGCCAGCGAAGTTCTTTGCCGAGCAAGCGTCCGATAGTGCTTTTACCAGCCCCCATCGGCCCAACCAAGATCAAATTTCGCACCTTACTACTTGCTAACCGAGACAGCTTGGGTGTTCAAAATACGCGGAGTCAGGAAGATCAGCAGTTCACTCTTTCTATCAGTAACAACATCACGACGAAACAGACGCCCCAAGTATGGCAAATCACCCAGAAATGGCACAGTTTCAGCTGATTTAGTTTGCGTATTAGAGAACACCCCGCCAATCACTATAGTCTCACCATCAGCGACCAAAACCTTAGCATCAACTTCATTCTTTTTAATAGGCGGCACACCATTTAATTGGTTTGCAAAATCCGGCTCATCCTTGGTGACCTTAACTTCCATAATTACGCGATTGTCCGGAGTTATTTGCGGAGTAACCTCTAGCGACAATGCAGCTTCTTTAAAGGATGTAGTAGACGCACCGCTTGAACTGGCTTCCTGATAGGGAATTTCGGTACCTTTTAATATTTTTGCCGTTTCTTTATCTGATGTTACAACCTTAGGCTGCGAAACGACCTCACCATTACCACTCTTCTCCATCGCCGACAGCTCTAAGTCTAGAATCGTATTATCCGTAATAAATCCGATACCGATCGATGAAGTAGGCGCAGCGGCCCCTAGATTTACAGCGCCACCCCGACCAGAAGCACCCGACAAAGTAAAGTTACTATCCCCAAGCGACGTCACACCCTTCCACTTAACACCCAGCTCTTTACTATAATCTACACTTGCCTCCACGATCCTCGCCTCAATCATTACTTGACGCACCGGAATATCTAACTGCGCAACAATCCGTCGCAACTCATCAAGATTGGTTTGCGGCTGGTAGGCAATAATTGAGTTAGTACGATCGTCCACCGTAACAGAACCGCGAGCAGTGGTGGCCGCCGCAGGGTCAGAACTGGTTACCGACTGGAATAACTTAGCAATATCGGAAGCCTTAGCATAATTAACCTGAATCAACTCCCTGCGCAAAGGCTCGAGTTCGGCTATTTGCTTTTGTGATTCGAGCTCCTGACGCTCACGTGCTGCAATTTCATCAGCAGGGGCAACCAGCAGAACATTACCAATTTTACGCTTATCCAAACCCTTGGTTTTAAGAACCAAATCCAGCGCCTGATCCCACGGCACATTTTGCAAGCGCAACGTAATATCACCCTGCACCGTATCACTTGCTACCAAATTGAGATCAGTAAAATCAGCAATTAGCTGAAGTACCGAACGAACCTCAATACTCTGGAAATTCAGCGACAGCTTTTCACCAGAATAGGTAAAGCTCTCAGCCTGCCGCTTATCCTTTTCTTCCTTCGTAAGCGGCTTAATACTAACAATTAGTTTATTGTCAGCTTGATAGGCCAAATAGTCATACAAACCAGTCGGCTCAATACTAATAGTAGCTTTGTCACCCTGAGATTGGGCATTAACGAACTGCACAGGAGTGGCAAAATCTTTAACATCTAAGCGTACACGCAAAGCATCCGGAAGTTGCGTCTTCGGAAAGGTCAAGGTGATTTTTCCGCCCTGATCTTGAATATCAGGACTTACCGTAGGATCCGACAAATCAATTACCACATTACCTGCGCCCTGCTCCCCTCGCTGGAAGTCGACACCTTTAATCGCTTTGCCTACTGAAACATAAGGCTTGCTAGTCGTTTTGACTGGGCTGACAGCGGCCGAAGTACGCAGCGCAGAAGAATTCGCAGCCCCCTCACCTATTACCACAAACAGATTATTTCCTTCTGCGCGGGCATTGTAAGGTGCCAGATTAGTTAAATTGACAATCAAGCGAGTGCGATCAC
>JAIETJ010000011.1 GCA_019745275.1 Pseudomonadaceae bacterium
GGGTCGAGACCGATGTGCTTGAGCGAACCCAGGTACAACTCTTGGAAGTTCTCCGGGTTGGGCTTCAAGATCACTTGGAACTGATAGTAGTGCTGCAGGCGATTGGGGTTTTCCCCGTAGCGGCCGTCAGCCGGGCGGCGGCTTGGCTGTACGTAGGCAGCGTTCCAGGTTTCCGGGCCAAGGGCGCGCAGGAAAGTAGCGGTATGGAAGGTGCCAGCACCGACTTCCATATCGTAGGGCTGCAGCACCACGCAGCCTTGTTCAGCCCAGTATTGTTGCAGGGCGAGGATCAAATCTTGGAAGGTGCGCACGGCTGGCGTAGTCTGGGTCACGAATTTCACCGGTTTGGGCGGAGGCGTAAAGCCGCCGAGTATACCCGAAACATTTGCCCCTTCACCCGTCCCCGCCCTGCAAGGAGAGCCTATGCCCCGCTGTTTCTGGTGCAACGACGATCCGCTTTACATCGCCTACCACGACCAAGAATGGGGCGTGCCGTTGTGGGATGCCCAAGCGTTGTTTGAATTGCTGTTACTAGAGGGCTTTCAGGCCGGGTTGTCGTGGATCACCGTGCTGAAAAAGCGTCAGCGCTATCGCGAGGTGCTGTTTGGTTTCGATCCGCAGCGCTTGGCGCAGCTGAGCGACGATGAAATCGAGCTGCTGATGCAAGACCCCGGAATTATTCGCAACCGCCTAAAGCTCAAGGCTGCGCGGCAAAATGCGCAGGCGTGGTTGCGGCTGGATGATCCGGTGGCGCTGCTCTGGTCGTTTGTCGGCGGCGGGCCGTTGATTAATCACTTCAAGGATCGCAGTCAGGTGCCGGCGCTTACCCCGCAGGCGGAGGCCATGAGCAAAGCTTTGAAGAAGGCCGGTTTTACCTTTGTCGGCCCGACCATTTGCTACGCCTTGATGCAGGCCAGCGGCATGGTAATGGACCACACCACCGACTGTGATAGTTATGCGCGGTTGGCAGGTACAATGCCGGCCCGGACTGTTTGAGGAATTAATGGTGGAAAAGATTAAAGGCGCATTAGCCGTCGGATTTTTGCGCTTATTTGCCCTGCTGCCATGGCGCGCCGTGCAAGCAGTGGGTGCGGCACTGGGTTGGTTGAGCTGGAAGATCCCCAGCCGCTCACGCGAGGTGGTGCGCATCAACCTGAGTAAGTGTTTCCCCGAGTTGTCGGCCAGCGCGTTTAAACAACTGGAGTGGCAAACTCATCGCGATATCGGGCGAATTTTGACTGAAAGCGCCTGTGCGTGGATCTGGCCGGCGCAGAAAACCATCAGCTTGGTGCGCGAAGTGGAAGGCATTGAGGCCTTACATGAGGCCTTGGCCAGCGGTTCCGGGGTGGTGGTGATTGGCAGTCATTTTGGTAACTGGGAAGTGCTTAACCACTATCTCTGCTCGCTGTGCAAACCAGTGATTTTCTATCGCCCACCGAAGTTGCAGGCGCTCGATGAGCTGTTAAAACAGCAGCGCGCGCAGTTGGGCAATCGGGTGGCGGCCTCGACCAAAGAAGGCATTCTGAGCATTATCAAAGAGGTGCGTAAAGGCGGGGTGGTGGGCATTCCGGCCGATCCCGAGCCGAGTTTGTCCAGTGGGGTGTTCGTGCCGTTTTGCGGCATTCAAGCGCTGACCAGTAAATTTGTGCCGGGCATGTTGGCCGGTGGTAAGGCGCGCGGAGTGTTCTTAAGTGCCATTCGGTTGGCCGATGGCAGCGGCTTTAAAATAATCTGTGAGGCCGCGCCTGAGGCTATTTACAGCGAAGATCCGCTGGTCTCAGCGGCGGTGTTGAGCAGTATGCTGGAAAAATATGTGCGGGCTTATCCCAGCCAATACCTGTGGAGCATGAAGCGCTTTAAGAAGCGTCCGGCCGGTGAGGCCAAATGGTATTAAGCCGCCGGCCGAGTTAACTTCGCCACGTTTGTGCCAGTATTGCCACGAGTTACGGTTGAAGTGTGGCGCTTTAGCCACTAACGTCAGTGCTACGTCCATACAAGCTCAATAACAGGCCGGTCATGACTAACCAGCGCGATACTAGCCGTGCGCCATTAAAGGTGCGCATTCGCATCGATCACCCGGTGCACGGCGAATTACAGGTGATGACTCGGGATATTTCCGACAGCGGTGTCTTTGTCATCATTGATGACGCGCAAAGTCTGTTGAAAATCGGTGAGCTGGTGACCGGGCAGGTGCAAGGCCTGCCTATGGAAGCGCCGATTCTGCAAATGGAAGTCATACGTTTCGAGCCGGGCGGGGTCGGCCTGCGCTTCACTCACGAGGAGTAAAGGCTCAGGCCGGCGCAGCCGGCGATGCGCTTGCCAGGTTAGAAAAAACTCAAGCCAACCTGAAACAGTCGCTCAACATCGCGGATGTGTTTTTTATCGATCAAGAACAGGATCACATGATCGCCGGCCTCAATTACCGTGGCGTCATGGGCGATCAGCACTTCTTCGTCGCGGGTGATCGCTCCGATGGTGGTGCCTGGCGGTAGCTTGATGTCTTTGATTGCGCGTCCAACCACCTTGCTCGACTTCGCGTCGCCGTGGGCAATCGCCTCAATGGCTTCGGCGGCACCGCGTCGTAGCGAGTGTACGCTGACGATGTCACCACGACGCACATGGGTTAACAAGGTGCCGATGGTGGCCTGTTGTGGGCTGATAGCGATGTCGATCTCGCCGCCTTGCACCAAGTCGACGTAGGCCGGATTGTTAATCAGGGTTAACACCTTGCGCGCGCCGAGGCGTTTGGCCAGCAGCGAGGACATGATATTGGCTTCGTCGTCGTTGGTCAGGGCGAGGAAAATATCGGTCTCGCCGATGCTCTCTTCCAGCAGTAAATCGCGGTCAGAGGCGCTGCCTTGGAGAATAATGCTGCTCTCCAAAGTGTCGGACAGGTGCCGGCAACGGGCTGGATTGCGCTCGATGATTTTGACCTGATAGCGACTCTCGATGGCTTCGGCCAAGCGCTCGCCAATGTTACCGCCGCCGGCAATCACGATGCGCTTGTTGCTGTCTTCGAGGCGGCGCATTTCACTCATCACCGCACGGATATTGGCCTTGGCGGCGATGAAGAACACTTCGTCGTCGGCTTCAATAACGGTATCGCCCTGCGGAATAATCGGTCGATCGCGGCGGAATATCGCCGCTACACGGGTGTCGATGTCGGGCATGTGTTTGCGGATTTGGCGCAGTTGCTGTCCCACCAGAGGCCCACCGTAATAGGCGCGCACCGCCACCAGCTGGGCTTTGCCGTCGGCGAAGTCGAGCACCTGTAGAGCGCCGGGGTATTCGATCAGGCGCTTGATGTAATTGGTCACCACCTGCTCGGGGCTGATCAGTACATCGACCGGAATGGCCTCGTTGTCGAACAGTTCGCTGCGGGTCAGGTACGCCGACTCACGCACCCGGGCGATTTTTGTCGGGGTATTAAACAGGGTGTAGGCCACCTGACAGGCGAGCATGTTGGTTTCGTCGCTGCTGGTGACGGCCACCAGCATGTCGGCATCGTCGGCGCCGGCTTGGCGCAACACGGTCGGAAATGAGCCGCGGCCGACGATGGTGCGAATGTCCAAGCGATCGCTAAGCTCGCGCAGGCGCTCGACGTCGGTGTCGATCACAGTGATGTCGTTGGCTTCACTGGCTAAGTGTTCGGCTAAGGTGCCGCCGACTTGGCCGGCGCCGAGGATAATAATTTTCACAGCTGGACCCTCTAAAACTGGCGTTTGCTTGGCGTATCCATGCGCGTGTTACTGAGCATTGGCAAGCTTGGTTAGCTTGGCATAGTAAAAGCCATCATGGCCGTGCTCTTGGGGCAGTAATTGCCGACCGTGCGCTTGTGTCACACCAAAGTCGCCGCTGATCGGCAGCTCGCTGGCATCGCCGGTGCGGGCTAAAAAGGCCGCGATGTTCAGGCTGTTTTCTTCTGGCAGCACCGAACAGGTGGCGTACAGCAGGATGCCGCCCACTTCGAGGGTTGGCCACAGGGCATCGAGCAGTTCGCCTTGCAGAGTGGCCAGCGGGGCAATGTCTGCGGCTTGGCGGGCAATTTTAATGTCGGGATGACGGCGGATCACCCCAGTGGCGGAGCAGGGCGCGTCGAGCAAAATTCGTTGGAACAACTGTCCGTCCCACCATGTGTCCACGGCGCGTCCGTCGGCGGCGACCAGTTCGGCGCTTAAACCGAGCCGGTCGAGGTTCTCGCGCACCCGTTGCAAACGCTTGGCTTCTAGATCCACTGCGACCACGTGAGCCAGTTGCGGCTCCACTTCGAGTAGGTGACAGGTTTTGCCGCCGGGCGCGCAGCAAGCGTCTAGCACGCGCTGGCCGGGAGCCAGTTGCAGCAACTCGGCAGCCAATTGCGCGGCCTCATCCTGCACGCTGAGATGCCCGGCGGCAAAGCCTGGCAAGCCAGTCACATCGCAGGCTTGGCTGAGTACAATGCCGTCGGCGCTGAACTGGCAGGCACTGGCGTCGATGCCACATTGCTGTAGCTCGGCAAGGTAAGCCGCGCGGCTGCTTTGGCGACGATTGACCCGCAAAATTAACGGTGGATGGGCGTTGTTGGCGGCGCAGATGGCCTCCCAGTGCTCCGGCCAGCTGGCTTTTAAGGATTTTTGCAGCCAGCGCGGATGCGCGGTACGCACCACTGGATCGTGTTCCAGTTCAATCAGCAGGGCTGCGCCGTCACGTTGGGCATTACGCAAGACGGCATTGAGCAAGCCTTTGAGCGAGGGCTTTTTCAGTTTGTCGATGCAGGCGACCGTTTCACCGATGGCCGCATGTGCCGGGATGCGCGTGTAAAACAATTGATACAGGCCGACTAGCAGCAGCGCTTCAACGTCTTTATCGGCATTTTTAAACGGCTTTTGCAGCAGTTTCGCCGCTAATGCCGACAAGCGCGGCTGCCAGCGAGCAGTGCCAAAGGCCAGCTCTTGGGTCAGGCCGCGATCGCGCACGGCAACTTTATCCAGTTGCTGCGGTAACGCGCTATTCAGTGAGGCTTTGCCGGCCAACACCGCCGCCAGCGCCCGCGCAGCGGCCAGACGCGGGTTCATGCGCAGGCTCCGAGCACAGTGCCAGCGGCAAACTGCTCGCGGCGGCTGTTAAATAAGTCCGCGAAATTCAGCGCTTTACCGCCGGGCAATTGCAGTCGGGTTAAGCGCAGTGCACCGCTGCCGCAGGCCACACTCAGGCCGTCTTTGTTGGCGCTAAGAATCTCGCCGGGGCTACCGCTGCCGTCCGTTAGGCTGGCCGCTAATACTTTCAGCGGCTCGCCGTGCAGGCTGCTGTGGCAGATGGGCCAGGGGTTGAAGGCGCGAATCAGGCGCTCTAGTTCCTCGGCTGGGCGGCTCCAGTCGAGTAAGGCTTCGTCTTTGTTGAGCTTGTGCGCGTAGTTGGCGAGGCTGTCGTCTTGGGTTTGGCCGCGCAGGGTGCCGGCGCACAAGCCAGCAATGGCTTCGAGCACGGCCGGCGGGCCGAGTTCGGCGAGCCGGTCATGCAGGCTGCCGCCGGTGTCTTCGGCGCTGATTGGGGTGCAGACTTTCAGCAGCATCGGGCCGGTATCTAGGCCCGCCTCCATGTGCATCACGGTCACACCCGTTTGCGGGTCGCCGGCCTGGATGGCGCGCTGAATCGGCGCTGCTCCACGCCAGCGCGGCAATAAAGAAGCATGGCTGTTGATGCAGCCCAAGCGCGGGATGTCCAGCACCACCTGCGGCAAAATCAGCCCATAGGCCACCACCACCAGTAAGTCTGGCTGCAAGGCGGCCAGTTCGGCCTGTGCCTGCGGATCGCGCAGGCTTTGTGGTTGATAGACCGCAATGTCGTGCAGTAGGGCCAGTTGTTTTACCGGGCTGGGCATCAGCTTTTGTCCGCGCCCGGCTGGGCGGTCGGGTTGGCTGTAAACGGCCACGAGTTGATGTGGGCTGTTGAGCAGTGCTTTGAGGTGCTCAACGGCAAATTCCGGAGTGCCGGCGAAAACAATGCGCAGGGGCTGGGTCATCTGTGTTCGCCTAATTTGACAGGTAATGAGCGGCTAAAGAAAAAGGCTTGCCGGGGCAAGCCTTTAAATCAGCACTTAATCGTTTTGCCGATGCTGTTTTTCCAGCTTCTTTTTGATTCGGTCGCGCTTGAGGGTCGACAGATAGTCGACAAACAATTTGCCGTTCAGGTGATCGCACTCATGCTGGATACACACGGCCAGCAACCCTTCGCAGAGCATTTCGAAGGGTTCGCCGAAGCGATCGAGGGCATTAACTTGCACGCGCTGTGAGCGCTGAACCACTTCATAGAAGCCCGGCACGGACAGACAGCCCTCTTGATATTCATCAAGGTCTTCGGTCAGCAGGGAAAATTGTGGGTTGATAAACACCAGCGGTTCGGTCTTTTCTTCGCTAACGTCAATCACCACCAAGCGCTGATGTACGTTGACCTGCGTGGCGGCCAAGCCAATGCCTGGCGCCTCGTACATGGTCTCGAACATATCGTCGATCAGCAGGCGTAAAGCGTCATCAAACACCGTCACTGGCTTGGCAATGGTGCGTAGGCGCGAATCTGGAAACTCAAGTATGTTCAGGATTGCCATATACGTTTGTGATGCACTTGTGGAATAAAGTCAAAAAGCGCTGCTAATATGTTGAGCAGCATTGGAAAACTGTTTCTGGCTGCGGCTCCCACGTGTGGGGGCAGCCCTCAGGCGTTTTACGCCAAGACATATAATAAAGGGATTCACCGTATGAGGAAATCACTACTCGCCTTGCTGCTGCTTACCGCCGGCGGTCTGGCTCAAGCGCAAGTGCAACTCAAGGATGGTCATCCTGAGACTTATACGGTAGTCAAAGGCGATACCCTCTGGGATATCTCCGGGCGTTTCTTGAGTCAGCCTTGGAAGTGGCCTGAGCTTTGGCAGGGCAACCCGCAGATCCAGAACCCTAATTTGATTTTTCCTGGCGACACCCTGAGCCTGACCTACGTGAATGGCCAGCCGCGCTTGAGCGTCAATCGTGGCGCGTCTGCCGGCACCATCAAGCTGTCACCAACAGTACGTAGCACGCCGATGGCGCAAGCAATTCCGACTATTCCGCTGGAAGCCATTAATAGTTTCTTGTTCTACAACCGCATCGTCGACACCGAAAAAGAGCTTACGAGCGCTCCTTACGTGCTGGCGGGTGCTGGCGAGAGCGTAGTGATGGGTGCGGGGCAGGACATCTACGCACGTGGCAAGTTTGCTCAACAACAACCGGCTTACGGAATCTTCCGTCAGGGTAAAACCTACACCGATCCAAAAACCAAGGAGTTTCTTGGTATTAACGCTAACGTCATCGGCAATGCTGAGGCCACTTCGGTTGAGGGCGATATCACCACCCTTAAACTCACGCGTAGCAATGAAGAGGTGCGTCTTGGCGATCGGCTGCTGGCAACTTACGAGCGTGCGGTCAACTCCACCTTTACCCCAAGCGAGCCAGCCAAGCCGATCGACGGGTTGATTATCGACGTGCCGCGCGGGGTTAATCAGATCGGTTTGATGGATGTGGTGACTATCAACAAGGGCACCCGCGATGGCTTGATTGAAGGCAATGTGCTGGCCGTTATGAAAACCGGTGAAACGGTGCGCGATCGGGTTTCCGGTGACTCCGTGAAAGTACCGGATACTCGCGGTGGCCTGTTGATGGTATTCAGAACCTTCGACAAAATTAGCTACGGCTTGGTACTGGCCGCCAACCGCGACTTGAGTTTGCAGGACCGGGTGGTAAACCCTTAAAAATCAAACCCCGCGCTGCGGGGTTTTTTATTTTAGGCGCATGCCCGTGTGGCGCTGCGTCTCGCTTGATCAAGGATGATCAGCATGCCCTCTGCTCCCCATACGCTTTCCCCGGCTGAGTTAGAAGCGCGCTTGCGCCTGCATGCCTTGCCGCAACTGGGGCCGCGACGCTTTACCCGCCTGCTTGAAGCCTTTGCCAGCGCCAGTTCGGCCCTCAGTGCGCCCGCCGCGGCGTGGCGTTCATTAGGCTTGCCGGCGGCTTGCGCCGAAGCACGGCGCACTCCTGAGGTGCGTGAGCAAGCGGCAGCGGCGCTGGCGTGGCTGGAACACTCACAGCATCAATTGCTGATGTGGGATATGCCCAGTTATCCGGCATTACTGGCCGAACTCGACGACGCTCCGCCGCTGCTGTTTGTTGCCGGCGCGGCGGATATTCTCGAGTCGCCGCAGCTGGCCATGGTCGGCAGCCGGCATGCTTCGCGCCCCGGCCTAGATACCGCGCAGGCCTTTGCCCGTAGCTTGGCGCAAGCCGGCTTTACCGTCACCAGTGGCTTGGCCTTGGGCATTGATGGTGCTGCGCATCAGGGCGCACTGGATGTCGCCGGCAAGACCGTGGCGGTGCTCGGAACCGGGTTGTTGCGCATGTATCCGGCGCGGCACCGGCGTTTGGCCGAGTGCATCATCGAGCAAGGCGGCGCACTGGTGTCCGAGCTGCCGCTGGATTGTCCGCCGCAAGCGGGTAACTTCCCGCGGCGTAATCGGATTATCAGCGGGCTGTCCTTGGGCGTGCTGGTGGTTGAGGCCAGCCCGTCCAGCGGCTCCTTGATTACCGCGCGTTTGGCTGCCGAGCAAGGCCGTGAGGTGTATGCGATCCCCGGTTCGATCCATCATCCTGGAGCGCGCGGCTGTCATCAGTTGATTCGTGATGGCGCCACCTTGGTCGAGTCGGTTGAGGATATTCTGCAGGCGCTGCGTGGCTGGCAGCGGGTTACCCCGATTAGTCCCCGCGCCGCTTCTGGCGCGCGCCATCCGTTGCTGGATTTGCTTCACGCCGCGCCACAGACCAGCGAAGCCCTAGCGCTGAGCAGTGGCTGGCCGTTGCCCAAGGTGCTGGCCGCGCTGACCGAACTTGAGCTGGACGGTCTGGTGGCTAATCAAGCCGGCTGCTGGCTGGCGCGGTGCTAACGGTCTGTCGAGACTGGCTCGGCGCTGTTGCTTTCAGACACAAAAAACTTCAGCGCCTGACTTGCGGTTGAACGCGAGCAGTAACGGCGGCCAGTTACACTGCGCACAGATTTTCTCTGGAGACAGGCAATGTTTAACAATTGGCGAGTGCAGCAGGTGGCGCAGGTGGTGCGGGCGGGCGGGGTAATTGCCTACCCAACCGAAGCCGTTTGGGGGCTGGGTTGCGACCCATGGAGCCGCGAAGCGGTGTATCGGTTGCTGGCGCTGAAACAGCGGCCGGTGGAAAAAGGCCTGATTCTGCTCGCCGATAACATCAGCCAATTCGACTTCCTACTGGCCGATTTGCCGCAAGCTTGGCTAGACCAGCTGGCCAGCACCTGGCCGGGGCCGAATACCTGGCTGGTGCCACACCAAAACCGGTTACCTCAGTGGATCGTCGGTAAGCACGCAACAGTGGCTCTGCGGGTTAGCGATCATCCACTGGTGCGCGACCTGTGCGCTCTGACCGGGCCGCTGGTGTCCACTTCAGCCAACCCGGCTGGGCGTCCACCTGCCCTGACTCGGCTGCGAATTGAGCAGTACTTTGCCGGGCAGCTCGATGAGGTGCTGGCCGGCAAGTTGGGCGGACGCAAGAATCCCAGTCAGATCCGCGATCTAGCCACCGGTACGGTGCATCGCCCTGCTTAAAAACAACGCCCGGCCGCAGCCTTTACGCTTCGTTTGATCTCGCGCAACAGCGCTGCGGGGCGCGCTAATGCTATGCTAACGGCCGTTTTGTCGGCCCGCGCAGGCGCATGTGTGCCGGCGCCGAAACTTTCCATCGCATGCGTAAGCGCTACGCCATAGCGCGTTGATTAAGGTGATCAGGTGTCCAATCGCACTGAGGCCGTGAAGGCCTATCTACTCGATCTACAAGACCGTATCTGCGCGGCCCTCGAACGTGAGGACGGCCAGAACCAGTTTTTCGAGGACAGTTGGCAGCGCCCTGCCGGCGGCGGCGGACGTACCCGCGTGATGGAAAACAGTGCGCTGATCGAAAAAGGTGGGGTGAACTTCTCCCATGTATTTGGCGACTCGCTGCCACCCTCGGCCAGCGCCCATCGGCCTGAGCTGGCCGGTCGTGGTTTCGAGGCGCTCGGCGTGTCGCTGGTGATCCATCCGGAAAACCCGCATGTGCCGACCTCGCACGCCAATGTGCGCTTTTTTAGCGCCGAAAAAGAAGGTGAAGAGCCGGTGTGGTGGTTTGGCGGTGGCTTTGACCTGACGCCTTACTACGGCGTTGAAGAAGACTGCGTGCATTGGCACCGGGTCGCCGAACAGGCCTGCGCGCCCTTCGGTGCCGACGTCTACCCGCGCTACAAAGCCTGGTGTGACCGCTACTTTTACCTCAAGCATCGCGACGAGCCACGCGGGATCGGCGGCTTATTTTTTGATGACTTGAACGAGTGGGATTTCGACACCAGCTTCGCCTTTATTCGCGCCATCGGCGATGCCTATATCGAGGCCTATTTGCCGATCGTGCAAAAGCGCAAAAACACCCCGTTCAGCGAGCAGCAGCGCGCGTTCCAAGCGTATCGGCGCGGTCGCTATGTGGAGTTCAATCTGGTCTACGACCGCGGCACCCTGTTTGGCCTGCAATCGGGCGGGCGCACCGAGTCGATCCTTATGTCGCTGCCGCCACAAGTGCGCTGGGGCTATGACTGGAAGGTCGAGCCGGGCAGCGAAGAAGCGCGCCTGACTGAGTATTTCCTGCAGGACCGTGATTGGCTGGCCGCTGCACGATAAGCGTATGGGTTAGCCGCGCAGCGGCGTAACCCACCAGCTCCCTTCACCCTACAACGACCTTCGATGGGTTGCGGCCTGTGCCCCCCCTTATTGGCCGTTATCTATGGATAACTACATGGACCACTACGGCGTCTTCGGCAATCCCATTGCCCACAGCAAATCCCCGCTTATTCACCGCTTGTTTGCCGCGCAAACCGGCCAGACGTTGAGCTACGAGCCGCTGCTGGCACCACTGGAAAACTTTGTTGGATTTGCTCGCGAGTTCTTCGCGACGGGCTTGGGCGCCAACGTTACGGTGCCATTTAAAGAGCAGGCGTTTCGCTTGGCCGACCAACTCAGCGCGCGCGCGCAGCGCGCCGGCGCGGTGAATACCCTGATGAAATTGGCGGACGGCCGCTTGCTCGGCGATAACACCGACGGCGCCGGCTTGGTCCGTGATCTAACCGTAAATGCGGGGCTGAGCCTAACCGGCAAACGCATCTTGTTGTTGGGTGCTGGCGGTGCCGTGCGCGGCGTGCTCGAACCCTTATTGGCCGAGCGTCCGGCGGCCTTGGTGGTGGCCAATCGCACCGTGGCCAAGGCCGAGCAACTGGCCCGCGAATTCGCCGACCTCGGGCCGATCATGGCCAGCGGCTTTGACTGGCTGGATGAGCCGGTCGATCTGATCATCAACGGTACCTCGGCCAGCCTAGCCGGCGATGTTCCGCCGATTGCGGCGAGCCTGATCCAGCCCGGCCACACCCTGTGCTACGACATGATGTACGCCAAGCAAGCCACCGCGTTCAATGCGTGGGCCGCCGCGCAAGGCGCTGCGCAAACCCTCGACGGGCTGGGCATGTTGGTTGAGCAGGCGGCGGAAGCCTTCGCGCTTTGGCGTGGGCTGCGCCCGCAGTCGGCACCGGTGCTGGCGCATTTGCGCGAACTGCTTAGCGCCGCTTAGGCGTCGTCCGGCGCTGAGGTGAACGCTGAGTTAGCAGGTGCTGGAGAATCTTCGCGGGGACTGATCTGGGTCTAGGTTTTGCCTAGGACGGCGGCGTATAACTAGGCTAAAAGCCTTTGCGACTGCGTCGCGCCACCGCATTTAATGGAGCCCACCATGAGTGAACCTGTATCGCCAAATCTGCCCACCCCTTCGCCCTCCAGCAAGCGCCCAGTCAGTCGCACGGCTCGGCCACGCAAGGCCAGTTCCGGTGACACCGCACCCTCGTTGCAAGCCGGTAATATTGAACGGCATGTGGTGCATGAGGCGATTGCCACCGCGCAGTTGGCCTCAGGGGTGGCCATGCAGGACATCCTCAGCCAAATCCCGCCGGGCGATACCGACAACCTGCTGAAAACCCTCGAAGTATTTATGTCCGGGCTGTCGGCCGATGACGCGCTGGCCTTGCGCAATAGTCTGCTCAGTCAAGCCAATGCTTTGCCCTTCAATGCCACCCCGGTACATGCCGACGATGAGCTGGCGAGCAACTGGCGCAACGGCGGTTACCCGTATAAAAACCTGCTGTCACGGCGTAATTACGAGCGCGAAAAATACCGCCTGCAGGTCGAGTTGCTTAAGCTGCAAGCCTGGGTCAAGGAAACCGGGCAGAAGGTTGTAATCCTCTTTGAGGGTCGTGACGCGGCCGGTAAGGGCGGCTCGATCAAGCGCTTTATGGAGCACCTCAATCCGCGTGGCGCGCACACAGTCGCGTTGGAAAAACCCAGCGAAATGGAGCGTGGTCAGTGGTACTTCCAGCGCTATGTGCAGCACCTGCCGACGGCCGGTGAAATCGTCATGTTCGACCGTTCTTGGTACAACCGTGCGGGTGTCGAGCGGGTGATGGGTTTCTGTTCCGACGAAGAGTATTTGGAGTTTATGCGTCAGGCGCCGGAGTTCGAGCGCATGCTGGTGCGCAACAACGTGCACCTGATTAAATTTTGGTTTTCGGTCAGTCGCCAAGAGCAACACCGGCGCTTCAAAGAGCGCGAGAAGCACCCGCTGAAACAGTGGAAACTCAGCCCGATCGACCTCGCCTCGCTGGACAAGTGGGACGACTACACCAAGGCCAAAGAGGCGATGTTCTTCTACACCGACACCGCCGATGCGCCTTGGACGGTGATTAAGTCCAACTGTAAAAAACGTGCGCGGCTAAATGCCATGCGTTATGTGCTGCACAAACTGCCCTACACCGGCAAAGACCTGAAGTTAATCGGCAGCTTGGATCCGTTAATCGTCGGCCGCGCCAATGTGGTCTATGAGCGCGGCGAGCATATGCACGACATGCCGATTCTCTAGCGCCGCTGTGGCGCTCAGTCGGCCTGCGGTCGACCGGGCGCGGCGGCTTTCCGTATACTGCGCGCCCTGTCGCGCACCTTCGCGCCCGTTTTATTCTGATCGGTAGTATTGTCCGTGAAAATTCGCTCGCCGCTGTGCACCCTGTTATTGCTCACCTGCAGCCTCGTACTGGCACCGGCGGCCGTAGCCGCCAACAAGGCGCCGGCTCAACAAGAGCTAGCCTCGGGCAGCGCCTTGCTGGTGGATTTAAAAACCAACGAAGTGCTGTATTCGAGTAACCCCAACTTGGTCGTACCGATTGCTTCGGTGACTAAATTGATGACCGCAGTGGTCACCCTCGACGCCAAGTTGCCGATGGACGAAGTGTTGCCGGTGACCATTGCCGATGTGGCGCAGATGCGCGGAGTGTTTTCGCGGGTCAAACTCGGCAGCCAGATCAGTCGCCAAGAAATGCTCTTGCTGGCCCTGATGTCCTCGGAAAACCGTTTGGCCGCCAGCCTCGCCCACCACTATCCGGGTGGCGTGCCGGCGTTTGTCGCGGCCATGAATGCCAAGGCCAAAGCCTTGGGCATGAGCAGCACCCATTACGTCGAACCAACCGGCCTGTCGGAGCTGAACGTCTCGAATGCCAACGACTTGGTCAAGTTGCTCAAGGCCACCCAGCAGTACCCGCAAATTGGTCAGTTCAGCACCACCGTTGAGCACACCGCGGCCTTTCGCAAACCGAATTACACCTTGGGCTTTCGCAACACCAACCACTTGGTGAAAAAGGCCGGCTGGAGCATTCAGGCGACCAAAACTGGCTTTACCGATGAAGCCGGGCATTGCCTAGTAATGCGCACCCAGATGGCCGGTAAGTCGGTGGCCTTTGTGGTGCTGGATGCATTCGGCAAGTACACCCATATCGCCGATGCTGGGCGCCTGAAAAAGTGGCTAGAAACTGGCGTAGTTACTCCGGTAGCCCCGGCGGCGCTGGCTTATAAGCAACAAAAGCACGCACAACGGGCCGCGCAGTAAAAGCGCCCTGCGTCAGTGCGTTCAATAGCGTCAAGCGGCCGAGTGGCTTAGTGGCGGGCGGATTTAGTCCGTGCAGGTAGGGCGCAGCGGTTCCCTGCGAAGTTACTGAGCACTGGCTTGGCTGCGGCCGGCAATATGATATTTGCGGTTAATCGCCTGATACTCCGGGGTCAACAGAAACGCATCGAGGGCTTGCTGCAATTGCAGCGCATCGCTCTCGCGGGTTTGTTTGCTCACGGCTATCCAGATATTCGCATCAAAGAACTTATAACCGCGGCGCAGTTTGATCTCCGGCAGCTGATTGAGGCGGGCGTACTGGCGCGCCACATGATCGGCGGTGATGCCGTGGGCCGACCACATTTGAATGCGTCCGGCGAGCATCTTGCGCAGGGCCAGTTCTTCGCTGGCGGAGTCTTCAACCTGATCGGCGTAGTCGGCGCCGAGAATTCGCCGTACTTCGGTGGTTTGCGGGCCACCGGCCAAACCGCCGATTTTACCCCCATGGCGAACCTGCTCAAGGGTGTCGATGGGCCGCTCTGGTAGGGTGGTCCAGGCGTAGCAGGGTTCTTCTAAAATCAGCGTCAACCAGCGGTATTGCGGCTCGCGCACGGCCGTGCGGATCAGGGGGAAGATCACCACGTTAGGCTGGGTTTGGGCATTTTGTTGTGCGCGTTTCCACGGCAGCATCTCGACGGCGATGTTTTCCATCAGCCCGGCTTGGCGCATGGCCGCGACGAAAATTTCGCCAAAATAGCCCTGCATCTCTTGTTTGGCGGGGTCGACCGAAACGGAGAAGGGCGGCATATCTAAGGTTTGCGCGCGAAACGAGCCACTCAAGTGCGCCATGGCGGGGGCACTGACGAGTAAGCTGAAAATCCACAGCCAGGTTTTCCGCATGCACTACTCCTGAAATCTGCGCAGTTATCAGCCGTTCCGCTGCAACCGTCTGCGCTGGAGTGTAGTCGTTCTGTAACCGGTTAAAAGCCCTCAGGAAATTAACCGGTTACGGTCAACGCTTAGAGACCCAAAGCACTCAAGCCTGGGTGATCATCTGGCCGACGGCCTTGTGGCCAATGGAACTTGCGCTCGTCCTCAGCGATCGCCATGTCGTTGATACTGGCGTAGCGCAGGGCCATCAAACCGTGTTCGTCGAACTCCCAGTTCTCGTTGCCGTAGGAGCGAAACCACTGGCCAGCGGCGTCCTGCCATTCATAGGCAAAGCGCACGGCGATGCGATTACCCTCGAAGGCCCAGAGTTCTTTGATCAGCCGATACTCGCCCTCGCCTTGCCATTTGCGGGCGAGAAAGGTGCGAATCTGTTCGCGGCCAACCGGGAACTCGGCGCGGTTACGCCAGCGGCTGTCGACGGTATAGGCCATCGCCACCCGCTCGGGGTCACGGCTGTTCCAGCCGTCTTCGGCCATACGGACTTTTTGTAGCGCCGTCTCGCGGCTAAAGGGCGGCAGCGGTGGGCGGGCTTCGGGATTGCTCATCAGGGTTTCCTCGTGGTGGTTAAAAAGGCTCTGCGGTTAGTCGCTGCCGGCCGTTTCGATCACCAGAATACGTGCCACGCCAAGCGGGTGGGCCACGTGTTCGGTGCCGATGCTGGCGTAAAAAATGTCGCCGACTTGCAGCAGGCAAACACTCTCTAGACCGTCCTCGCGGTAGTGCATGTTCACCTGCCCATCGAGCACCACGAACACCTCCTCGCCGTCGTTGACGTGCCAGTGGTACGGCTGATCGGTCCAGTGCAAGCGCGTGCTGACGCCATTCATGCTGGCGATATCCAGCGCGCCCCAAGCGCGCTCGGCGGTAAAGTTTTTGCTGTGGATAATTTTCATCACCATCCTCCTGTTTGCCGTTGTGCGTAGGGTGGACGCTTAAATATCCAACACCAGGCTGTTTTGCCCGCTGCTGCTGGCGGCCGGCACCGCGCAGCAAATCAGCACCTCACCCGCGGCGGGCAGTTCTGCGGGCGGCACGGGGTAATGCACCGCACCGCTGACCAGCTTGGTTTTACAGGTGCCGCACGAGCCGCCCCGGCAGCTGAATTCCGGGCTCAGGCCGCGGGCTTCGGCCAGCTCTAACAGGCTACCGCTGCCCGGTGTCCAGCGCGCTTCTTTGGCCGAACGGGCAAATAACACCGGCACCGGACCTTCGGCGGCGGGTGGTTGCTCGGCTTGCGCGGCGGCTTGATCCAGCTGTCGACGTAAGCTGGAGGGACCAAAGGTTTCGGCGTGAATGCGTTCATCGCTGATGCGCAGTGCCCGCAGGCCGTCGTACAGGTCTTGGGTAAAGGCGCTGGGCCCGCACAGGTAAAAGTCAAAGTCGTCAAACGGCAGCAAGGCTTTTAACAGCTTGATGTCGATGCGCCCGGCCAGCTCAAAACCTTGGCCCTCGCGGGCATCGGCGGCCGGTTGGCTGAGCAGACGCAGCACATGCAAGGCGTCGTCGGCCGTGCCCGTGAGTTGCTCAAGCTCATCTTTAAACGGCAGCTCAGCCAAGCTGCGCGCGCTTTGCACGAAGTAAGTCGGCCGGGTGTGGCGCAGCCGTTTGCCTTGGTACAGCACCTCGCGCAGCATCGACAACAAGGGCGTCACGCCAACGCCGGCGGCCAGCAGCACCAGTGGCCGGCGCTCGCTGGCATCCACCACAAAGCGCCCTTGTGGTGCGCGCGCCTCGAGCAAATCGCCGACTTGCAGGTGCTCATGCAGGTGGTTGGACACCGCGCCATCACGCTTCACGCTGATGCGAAAAAAGCTATCGCTGGGGGCGCTCGACAGGCTGTAGGTACGAATCAACGGCGCCGCGCTACCCGGCAGTTGCAGACGAATCGGCAAGTGCTGGCCAGCCTTAAACAGCGGCAACCCAGCGCTGTCGGTGGGGGCTAAATAGAACGAGCGAATTTGGCTGCTTTCGTCCTCTATGCGGGTTACTTGCAAGGTTCGCCAACTGTCACGCAGCGCCTCCGCCTGCAGGCGGGCTTGGGCTTGTGGCCAAGAGCCGGTCATCAGGCTATTGGGCGAGAACTGTTGCAAATCCCAACGCAGCGCCAAGGCCGCAGGACGGCGGACTACTTGCTCGACGTGCAACCGCCAGAGTCGCTCGGCACCTTGAAAAGCGCTCACTTCTGGCCCCTGCCAAACAATTTCGGTACGGCCGCTGACCTGCAGAATATCGCCGCTGTTGAAGTCGATAAACAGCAACCCCGCACGCGGATTGAGCAGCAGGTTGCCGAGCGTGTTGAAGTGCATATTGCCAGCGAAGTCCGGGATATTCAGGCAGTCACCGTCAACCTGCACGAAGCCGGCATTGCCACCGCGATGCGAGACATCCACCGAGCGTCGGCCGGGATCGCCATCGAGGTCGACATAACTGGCCACGAAGCAGGTATCGGCGCCGCTAATCAGTAACCGCGCCGCCTCATCCAGGCCGGTTAAGCGCTGAAAGGCTTGCTGCTGCAACTGCCCCGGTTCTTGGCTAAAGTGCGCTTCGCGCAGCTGGATATATTGCGGACAGTTACCAAAGGCGTGCTCCACCGCCACGCTAAAACCGCCGTCGCTGGCACTCTGCACATGGCCATTGATACGGTTACGCCGGCGGCTGTGCAGCTCGATACCGAGCAAACCAACGGCGGCGCCGTCAGCCAGGTTAGCGGCGGCCGGATCACCCTGTGCCGGGCGGCAATTGAATTGCAATAAACGCGGATCAGGCGACCGGGCAAAGCCCGGCCGCCCTTCCAAAATACTGGCCCACGGATAGCCCTCGGCATCGACCGAGCCGAGCAGCATAAAGGGCAATTGCTGGTAAAAATGGCGGTGTTGCTCGGGCATAAAGTCGCGAATCACCCGCCGGCCAAACACCTCCATCCGCTCGGCCATGCCCACCCGTTGCTGCAAGGCGACTTCGCCGGCATGCCAAGGTGAGGGCGTGGTATCTGCAGTGATGGTTGGCATAGTGGTGACTCCAATGAGCAGCAACTAAAACAGCCAATGACACAGCGCCGGCCTCCCCCCAAGGTCGCCGGCGCTGCGCAGTGGCCAAAGCTTTGCTTAATTAAGCGCTTTGCAGGCCGACTGCGGTGCGCTGCATTGGCACGAAGCGCGGCAGGGCTTCGATCCGGGCCAACCAAGCACGAATGTTGGGATACTCGGCCAGCGACACATTGCCTTCTGGGGCGTGGGCTATATAGGTATAGCTGGCGATGTCGGCGATGCTCGCTTGCTCGCCCACCAAGAACTGCCGGCCGTGCAATTCGCCTTCAATCACCTTGAGCAGGGCGTGGGATTGGCCAATCACTTCTTCGGCGTTGTACGGCGCGCCGAACACGGTAATCAAACGGGCGCGGGCTGGGCCTGAGGCAATTTGTCCGGCGGCAATCGACAACCAGCGCTGCACCTGCGCCGCACCCACTGCCTCGGTAGGCAACCAGCGGCCTTCGCCGTAGCGGGTGGCCAAGTAGACCAAGATGGAGTTGGAGTCGGTCAGCACGGTGCCGTTGTCGTCCATCACCGGCACTTGACCCAGCGGGTTCTTGGCGAGGAACTCCGGTTGCTTGTGGGCGCCTTTGGCCAAGTCAACAAACACCAGTTCGGTCGGCAGGTTGAGCAGCGACAACATCAGTTCAACGCGGTGAGCGTGGCCAGACAATGGGTGACGAAACAGCGAGATAGACTTAGACATGGGTAACTCCGCAAGGTAATTAAGGGCTGTGCAGCGCGGCTCGCATGGGCGGTGTGCCGCGCTGATGGAGGCCATAATCTGCCCGTTTGTGAATAAGCAGAATCACCAAAAAATACAATCCATTGTTTCAGGAAATGTAATAAAGCCGAGTAGCCGGAATCAGCTGGGATTAATACTCGGTTCGATGCGCAGACGGGCCACGGCGAAGTCGACGAAGCTGCGCACGCGGGCGGCGGCTTTGCGGCCTTCGCGGTAGACCAGATGCACCGGCAGCGCCGGCGTTTGGTAGTCCTCGAGCACGGCTTGCAGTTGCCCGTCGTGTAATTGCCGATGGACTTGGTAACTCATGCAGCGGGTTAGCCCGGCGCCCAGACAGCAGGCGGCGATGGCGGCCTGATTGGTGGCGCAACTGAGGCGCGGGCGCAGGCTGACACTCAGCGCTTGCTGGCGTTCGAGAAAACGCCACTCGGGCAGGCGCGAGTCGGCGCTGGAGTGAATGATCCGGTGGGTGCTGAGGGCTTGCGGCGTGGCGGGCGTGCCGTAGGCGGCGAGGTAACTGGGGCTGGCGCAGATCACCCGGCGGATGCTGCCGACCTTGAGGGCGAATAGCGATGAGTCCGGCAGGTCACCGACCAGCACCGCGACATCCACGCCCTCTTCGTGCAGGTTGGGCATCCGGTCGCTGAAATGACTGACCAGCTGCACCTGCGGATAGTCCTCTAGGTAGTCGAGGATGATCGGCATCAGCAGGTGCTGACCAAACAGCAGCGGCGTGGCCACGGTTAATACCCCGCGCGGCTCTATATGCAAACCACTGGCGGAAGCTTCCGCCTCGTTGACCTCGGCGAGAATCCGCCGGCAATCGCTGGCAAAGCGCTCGCCGGCCTCGGTTAAGCTCACCCCGCGAGTGCTGCGCTGCAGCAGGGTCACCCCCAAGCGCTGTTCCAGGGCGCTGATGGCGCGGGTCACGGTGGGGGCGGAAATTTCTAAGCGGCGCGCCGCAGCGGCCAAACTGAGGTCGCTGAGCACGGCCATAAACACCTGCATCTCGTGATGACGATCCATGCGCTTAGCCTGCTGCCACAGGGTTGAGTGCGCGGTGTTGGCGTAACTGTTCGACGCAATAATCGACAAAGGTGCGCACCTTGGCCGGCACCTTACGGCCCCCTTGATAGACCACATGAATCGGCAACGGCGCTGGCTCAAATTGCTCTAACACCAGCTCTAATTCGCCCGCCGCCACTTGCGCAGCGACCTGATAGGAGAGCACGCGGGTCAAGCCCCAACCGAGTTTGGCAGCGCTAATCGCGGCTTGGTTGGCGCTGACCACCAAGCGCGGTTCGAGGCGCACGGCGAAGGCTTCGGCGTCGCGATTAAAATGCCAGTCGCTGGTCAGGGTGCTGCTCGAGGACATCACAATGCGTTGCTCACGCAGTTGCTCGGGATGCTCCGGGCGGCCGTGTTCGGCCAAATAACCGGGTGCGGCACACACTACCCGGCGGACAAACCCGGCCTCTACCGCATGCAAGCCGCTGTCGGGCAGGTTGCCGATGCGCACCGCCACATCGATGCCCTCATCGACCATGCTCACCACCCGGTCGACCAGCAGCGCCTTAATGCTCACGGCCGGTTGCTGCTCGAGGTAGCCGACCATAATGGGCGTGACAAACAGTTCGCCAAACAGCATCGGCGCGGTCAACGTCAGTTGCCCACGGGCGTTGGCATGGCTACCGGCGGCGGACTCTTCGGCCTCTTCCAGTTCGGCCAAAATCCGCCGGCAGTCGGCCACATAGCGCTGGCCGGCCTCGGTTAGTCGCACGCTGCGGGTGGTGCGGGCCAGCAATAAGGTGCCGATGCGCTCCTCTAGCGCCGCCACCGCCCGAGTGACGCTGGGCGGCGACATATTTAAGTGGCGCGCCGCGAGGGCAAAACCCTCCTGCTCGGCGACGGCGAGGAACACCTGCATCTCCTGAAATCTATCCATTGGTCTGCCTCTGCGCTTGCTCGCTGTGCCCGTGCGGCGAATACCTGAGCATGGGCGATGAATTCCATAAATTGCAATAGTGCCTTGTCAATTACGGTCGTTCTTCTCGAGTTTGTGCAGGCCTAAAGTAGCACCACGTCGAACGCAGTTGCTCTCGACGCGCCCTTTAGTCATCCAGTCTTGCTCAATAGGAACCTTGCCATGAACTTGAAAAAAACCTTCTTCGCCAGCACCCTCGCCCTCACTGTAGCCCTCGGTGCCGGCGCGGCACTGACCGCCACCAGTAGCTTCGCCTATGACGCAGCCTCGCCGGCAATGGTCAACGTGGATGCGCAGCACTTGATTCTGCAAGGCTACGATGTAGTGGCTTATTTCACGCAAAAAACCCCAACCCCAGGAGATAAGCGTTTTGCCGCCGAGCATGACGGGGCCACCTATTATTTTGCCAGCGCCGAGAACCTGAAAACTTTTCAGGCTAACCCGGGCCACTTCGCGCCACAGTACGGCGGTTACTGCGCGTATGGCGTGGCCATTGGCAAGAAGTTTGACGTCGATCCAAAGGCCTTCAAAGTGGTCAACGACAAGCTGTACCTGAACCTTAATCCAGAGGTTTTCAGCAAGTGGTCCGAAGACATTACCGGCAACTTGGTTAAGTCCGAAGCTAACTGGCCAAAAATCCAAAACAAAGCGCAAAACGCCCTTTAAGCGGACGCCTTGTTAGGCAAACAGCCGAGCCCT
>JAIETJ010000069.1 GCA_019745275.1 Pseudomonadaceae bacterium
ATCAGCATGAAACAATTAGCGACGGTAGCTCTGTTAGGTCTAGTTCTCGCAGGCTGCGACTCGCAGACTAAAGTTGAACTCACCACTCCAGCGCAGAAAGCCTCTTACGGCATCGGCCTGAACATGGGTAAGAGCTTGGCTCAGGAAGGCATGGATGATTTGGATTCGAAGGCCGTTGCTCAAGGCATCGAAGACGCCATCGGTAAAAAAGAACAAAAGCTGAAAGACGAAGAGTTGGTTGAAGCCTTCGCTGCCCTGCAGAAACGTGCTGAAGCGCGTGTAGTGGCCATGACCGAAGAAGCCAGCAAAGCGGGCAAGAAGTTTCTCGAAGATAACGCCAAGCGTGCTGGTGTCATTACCACTAAGTCTGGCCTGCAATACGAAGTCATTACTAAAGCTGAGGGCGCACAGCCAAAAGCCACTGACGTAGTAAGCGTTCACTACGAAGGTACTTTGACCGACGGTAAAGTCTTCGACAGCTCGATCAAGCGCGGTAGCCCAATTGATCTGCCGGTTAGCGGTGTTATCCCTGGTTGGGTTGAAGCGTTGCAGCTGATGCACGTAGGCGAAAAAGTTAAGTTGTTCATTCCAAGCGAGCTGGCTTACGGTGCACAAAGCCCAAGCCCGGAAATTCCAGCTAACTCGGTATTGGTGTTTGATCTGGAATTGCTTTCGATCAAAGACCCAGCGGCACAAGCTTCTAAGTAAGTTAGTTACGCTACAAGAAACGCCCCGCCTTTGCGGGGCGTTTTGCATTCTGCGATTCGCTGATTGTTAGTCTTGACAGCTAGGCATTTGCGCTGCTTGGTAAGCCTGAGTGTTACTGTTATGCACAATTGCGTGAGGCGACCGTGGGCTTTCTGGCGGTTTTCCTTTGCTGTTTCTTGTGTGATGCAAGTTATTGATTTTATTGGTTTATTTGAACTGTTTAAAAAGTGTTCGATTTGCTCCGAGGCCTTGCTTGCTGGGCTTTTATTGGCTTTTTGCACGAAGAATCCACAGAGTTATCCACAGGTTTTGTGGGTAAGCTGATTTGCCCCAGCAGGGCTGCGGCTTTCCTTTCGGGTGGCTGGTTTTAGGTGTTGTGTGCGGGTGTTACCGTCCGTTTTCTGCGCGTTATTGTGGTGAGCTATTCACAGCGCTGTCACGCGCCAATAGTGCAGTGCTCCTGTTAAGATATCTTTTGACAAGGAGAGTGCTAACGCAGTTAGTGCTGCTTTCTAGGGAGTCTTAAAATGAATGTGCAAGTAATCAGTCGTGATGGTGAGCCGGAGTATGCGGTGCTGCCTTGGGCGCAGTATCAGGCCTTATTAAAAGCCGCCGGGATTACCCCGCAGGTCGCGTTAGATAATTCGCCGGCCAAGCCGCCAATGCGCAATGCTTCGCTCCGTGAGATGCGTGCATTACGCGAGGGATTAAGTCTCTCACTTGAAGCCTTAGCTCGCTCGGTGGGGATTAGTCCGCATTACCTTGAGCAGATCGAGAATGGTGAGCGTGAGGCCGGTGAGCCGATTTTGCGTCCGCTGGCGCGAGCTTTGGGGATTGCCGGCTGGAGCAGCCCCGAGTGAGCGTCAGTATTAGTCGTCAGCATTGGCAGGCACTGTTGCTTGAATTGGCTGGGGCGCAACGCCAGCAGCACCTGCTGACCTATCGCGCCTTGATTGAACGTTTACAGCTGCCAACCCCAGCCATGCAGACCTTGGCTGCCGCTCTTGAGCATTTGGCCAGTCTGGATGCCCACGCGGAACGGCCACTGCGCAGCGCCTTGGTGATTAGCCAGGGTGCCAGCCGTTTACCGCGCACCGGCTTTTTCGAATGTGCCAGCCAACTTGAGCGTTTTAGTGGCCCGGCCGATGGCGTTGCGGCCGCCGCTTGGCACGCCGCCGAAGTGGCGCGGGTGTTTGAGTTTACTTATCCCGAGGAGTTGTAAATGCTCTGGACTTTGCGTGCGCGGCTGGGCTATTGGCTGGCGCGGCGTTTATTTCATTGGTCGTGGTTGGTGCAACAGCCGCGTGCATGGAGCTGGATGCAAGGCCAGTTTGCTCGCATGGCGGCTCTTGGCGATGTGTCAGTGCAAAGTTTTTATGGGCATCTGCTGCTGTTTCGCGGTCAGGGTTTAGGTGCTCGGCAAGAAGGTCTGCGTCTGTTGCAATTGGCTGCAACGGCCGGTGATGGTAAGGCTGCTTACCAATTGGGTGTGGTCAGTTTGGCCGGCGACTTACAGCGCGCAGCCGATGCGCAAAGCGCCGCGAGCTGGTGGGTAAAGGCCGCTAGCGCGGGCCATCCGTTGGCGGCGCGGCGATTAGTGGGCTTGTACCAGCAGGGCGGTCCAGGCTTGGCGGCTAACCCGGAACTGGCGACTCGTTACGAAGCGCGGGCAACCGAGTTAGGACTCTGAGCTGCCAGCGTTTGCGTGTCCGTAATGTGCAAGCTGTAACCTGGCACGGCTTTGGCGTGACGCTTGGCTTGGGAGGCTAAATCGGCCAATTGGCTAGCATCCAATTGTGCACAGGCCTCTGGGCGCAGATGCACCACGCCCAGTGATAACGACAGTAGCGGGAACTCTTGATGCTGGCCTTGGCGATTGAGGCTGCTAAAACAACCCGCTTGCAGGTGTTCTGCTCGGTAAAAGCGTCGGCATTGGCTTTGAAAGTCTTCCTGCAGATTATGCAGACGTTGCCGCCAGTCATCAGAGCCCAGCACCAACAAAAAGTCATCGCCGCCAATATGCCCAACAAAGTCGCAGCTGGGATCCACGCGTGAACTTAGGCACTGAGCTAAGCAGAGCAGAGCCTCATCGCCCTTGGCATAGCCGTAGATGTCGTTGAAAGGTTTGAAGTGGTCGATATCCACATAGCAAATTATGGCTTCGCGAGACTGCTGTAAGAGTCGGCTAAGGCACTGCTGAATAGGCACGTTGCCGGGCAGTAAGGTCAGTGGATTGGCGTGCCGGGCTTGTTGGATTTTCAGCTCGGTGATCAGCTTCAGCACGTCAATCACTCGGCCCAGTCCAAGGTATATTCCGTGCTCGGTGATAATGAAGTCTTCTTCGATGCGCTGTCTGGCACGGCTGGTTAACAGCCGGCTGACGTGCTGCAGCGATTGGCTTTGCTCAACCAGCAAAAAGTCATCGCTCATCAGTCGGCTAATGGGTTTGCGTGCAAACAGGTCGGTGGCAAAGGGTTTTAACAGCGCGCTAGCCAGTGAGTTGCGATGCACGATGCCAATCGGTTGTTGTTGCTCGTTTAACACCGCGAGTGAGTTCAAGTTGGCTTGGGCGCGAAAGGCTTCCAGTACTTCGCCAATCGGCGCCTGTGCGCCGACCGAGATTTGTCGATTAAGCAGCGCGCTTAGATCGCTACTGTCTTCGGCTAGCGGCGTACTGCTGCAGTCAAGTTTTGGTAGTAGCGCATGAATGTCGCTGCTGGGTTGATCTTGTGGGCGACTGAACAGATAGCCTTGCAGTAAGTCGACACCCATGTCGGCCAATACCGCTAATTCTTCGGGCAGCTCGATGCCTTCGGCGATCACTTGGGCGCGCGAGGCACTGGCCATTTTCAGGATCGAGCCGACAAACTCGCGCTTAACCGCATCAAGGTGAATGCCGTCGATAAAATGCCGATCAATTTTGACGTAGTCAGGACGAAGTTCCGACCATAACCGCAAGCTTGAATAGCCGGCTCCTAGGTCGTCCAAGGCAATCGAAAAGCCCATAGAGCGATAATGGTGCAGTGCCGTATGCAGCAGGGCAAAGTCATCGATAGGCGCTTGCTCGGTCAGTTCAATCACCACCTGGCTGGGTGCAATGCCATAAGTCTCTAGCAGTCGCAGGGTGCGCCCCGGTTGATGTTCGGGCTCCAGTAAGGTTTCTGGCGAGATGTTTAAAAACAGCAGGCCAGGCAATTGCTGCTCGCTAAAACGCTGGCAGGCGCTTTGCCGGCTGAGTACTTCCAACTCGCTGAGTCGTGCGCTTTGCCGGGCTACGGCAAACAATGGAATTGGTGAATGCAGTGGGCTGTTTGAAGGACCGCGTGTTAGGGCTTCGTAGCCCAAAATGCGACGTTCAGAGAGCGAGATGATCGGTTGAAATAAGGTGCTTAAACTGCGCTGAGCAAGTATCTGAGTGAGTGCGCTCAACTGTTCGATGGTGGTCATGTTGGTCTCTGTCTAGAAATGCAAAAGGCCGGTATTTCTACCGGCCTTGGCATTTCACGACAGTTGCGTGACGATCTGATGACGGACTATTGCTGAATGGCCACCGCTGGGCGCAAACCTAGGTAGTCGAGCAGAATCCGGCCGGTTTCGCTGAGGTAGGCGTCGTCCTCGGGTTTTATTTTTGGCTCTTCGACAGGGGTTGCGTCTTCGTCGACCTTTTTCAGTTCCTTCAATTGCTCCTCGCCTTTAGCTTTGCGGCGGGTGTTTTCCATGGCTAATTGCTTGCCTTCAATATCGGCATGTTGGGCGCGGCGCGTGGTTTCATTCAGGCTAACGCTGGTTTCGTGGGCGAGTTGCTGAGCCAAGGCCAGATTTTCACGGGTGAAGACAAAGTCCGGAGCTTTGGCCGTGCGCGCCTCGTGGCGGGCTTTGAGTTCGGTTAGGAATGGCTTGAACGGGTCGACTTCTGGCTTAATGGCTGGACTGATGCTGTCCCATGGCATGGCGGCGGCTAAGGCGCTCTCACCAATTTGCTTGGTGTCGACAATGGCTGGGTAGTCGATGTCGGGAAGCACGCCCTGATGCTGAGTGCTTTGTCCGGACACGCGATAGAACTTGGCCAAGGTCAGCTTAAGCTCGCCGTGATTGAGCGGTTGTACGGTTTGCACCGTGCCCTTGCCGAAAGTTTGTCCGCCGATGATCAAAGCGCGATGGTAGTCCTGCATGGCGCCGGCAAAAATCTCCGAGGCCGAGGCCGACAGTCGGTTAACCAGTACCGCCAGCGGACCCTTGTAGAACACCCCTGGATTTTCGTCGGAGAGTACATCGACCTTGCCGTCGCTGTTGCGCACTAATACGGTCGGCCCTTGGTCGATAAACAGGCCGGTTAGTTCGGTGGCTTCTTGCAGCGAGCCGCCGCCGTTGTTGCGCAGGTCAAGTACCACGCCATCGACGTGTTCGGCTTGCAGTTCGGTGAGCAGGCGTTTTACGTCGCGGGTGGTGCTGGTGTACTCCGGATCACCGGCACGGAAGGCTTTAAAGTCGAGGTAAAACGCCGGCAGTTCAATCACGCCGAGTTTGTAATCGCGGCCTTCGTGTTTGAGATTCAGTACGGATTTTTTCGCCGCTTGCTCTTCTAATTTCACCGCTTCGCGGGTGATCGATACCACCTTGGTGCTCTGGTCGCCGGGTGCATTGCTGGCGGGGATTACGTCTAAACGTACCACCGAACCTTTTGGTCCACGGATTAGCTTAACCACTTCGTCGAGACGCCAGCCGATCACGTCGACCATTTCACTATTGCCTTGAGCAACGCCGATGATCTTGTCGGCCGGTACGATTTGTTTGCTCTTGTCGGCCGGGCCGGCAGGCACTAAACGCACGACTTTGACGTAGTCGTTATCGTTTTGCAGCACCGCGCCTATGCCTTCCAGCGATAGGCTCATGTTGATGTCAAACGACTCGGCGTTGTCGGGCGAAAGGTAGCTGGTGTGCGGGTCGTAGGTTTCGGCAAAGGCATTCATGTAAGCCTGAAAAATGTCTTCGCTGCGGGTTTGCTCCAGTCGGGCAATCTGGTTTTTGTAGCGCTTAACCAGTAGCTCTTGGATGGCTTTAGGTTCTTTGCCGGCGATTTTCAGCCGCAGCACTTCGTCTTTTAGACGCTTGCGCCACAGTTCATCCAGCTCTGCGCTGTTTTTTGCCCACGGTGATTTTTCCCGGTCGATGAGCAGGCTTTCATCGACGCTAAAGTCGAAACTGTCGGTGCCCTTGGCCAGCTGCGCCAAGGCAAACTCCAAACGCTGTTTGAGGCGGTCTAGGTGGCGTTTATAGATTGTATAGCCGGGGTCGAGATCGCCGCCTTTGAGTAGGTCATCAAACTGACTGCCCCATTGGTCGAACTCGGCAATGTCGGCGGCAGTGAAGAAGCTGCGCGAGGGGTCGAGCAGTTTCAGATAGCCCTGATAAATTTTAATCGAGCGCTCATCGTTCAACGGTGGCTTGTTGTAATGGTGGCGCTTGAGTAGCTCGACCATATTTAGGCTGGCAATCACTTGCTCGCGATCGGGTTGCAGCGCATTCCAGCTGTTTTGTGTGCTGGCTGCTGCGAACAACGGCAGCGGCGCTAGACTCAGCAGGAAGGCGAGGGCGGTGCCGGGAAGAAAATGCTTCATGCTGGTTCGACTCAAGGGCAAGTGATGACGCATATTAGGTCGTCTTTTAGGGCGCCGGTTCCGTTAGCGGCCGGCTAAATAATGCCAAAACCCGACTATTAGTGGTCGGGTTCAGTTGAATGTAACTATGGAGGCAGCATGCAGGCTTTGCAAGGCATCGAAGGTAGTGTTCAGTGGGTGCAGCGGCCGCGGCCGCACTGCGATGTTGGCCAGATACGGATTCAGGTGGCCGCGGCGGGACTCAACCGTGCCGATCTGTTACAGCGCGCCGGATTGTATCCGCCTCCGCCGGGCGCCAGCGATATTCTCGGTCTGGAATGTGCGGGCGTTGTCACTGAAGTCGGCGCGGGCAGTGCTTGGCAGTTGGGTGACCGGGTCTGTGCGCTGCTCAGCGGCGGCGGTATGGCCGAAGAGGTGGTGGTGGATGCCGGCCATGCCTTGCCGGTGCCTGGGGGCTTGTCACTCTTGCAGGCCGCCGCTGTGCCTGAGGTTTACGCCACGGCTTGGCTGAACTTGTACCAATTGGCCGAGCTGCGTCCGGGTGAATCGGTGTTGGTGCATGCCGGTGCCAGCGGGGTCGGTTCTGCGGCCATTCAGTTGTGTAAGGCGTTCGGTAATCCGTGCTGGGTCAGTGTCGGCTCGCCTGAGCGCTTGGCGTACTGTGAAGCGCTTGGAGCCCAAGGCGGAGTGGTGCGTGGCAATGGCCTCGATGGGTTGCGCGATTTCGGCCCCTTCGATGTGCTACTTGACCCAGTTGGGGCCAGTTACGCGCAGAGCAATCTGCAACTGTTGGCCGTCGATGGACGTTGGGTGCTGATCGGTTTGATGGGCGGCCGCGAGGTGACGCTGGATCTGGGTATGTTGTTGCTGAAACGGGTGCATTTGCTCGGCTCAACCCTGCGCAATCGTGACGAGGCGTATAAGGCCGATTTGCTCAGTGAGTTGTTGCAGCACGTTTGGCCGCTGTTTGTTGAGGGACGGCTCAAACCCCAACTGGAAAAAACCTTTGCTGCTAAAGATGTTGAGGCCGCTTTTGCAGCGCTGGCGAGCAATCAGGTGAATGGCAAGCTGGTGCTGAGGATTAACGATAGTTTGCTTTGAGTATTCTTTTTGGCTGCGATTGGCTCAGTCAATCGTAGTCATGGGTTCAATTAATAAGCTTTCGTGCACGCTCCCCTCTATTATCACCCTCGTCAACTACTTATCCCCCATGAGGAAGCACCGATGTCGCTGATCAACACGCAAGTCCAGCCGTTCAAAGCCAACGCCTTTCACAACGGTAAGTTTATCGAAGTCACCGAGCAAAGCCTGCAAGGCCAGTGGTCGGTACTGATTTTCATGCCGGCAGCGTTCACCTTTAACTGCCCAACTGAAATCGAAGACGCGGCCAACAACTATGCCGAGTTCCAGAAGGCCGGTACCGAGGTGTACATCGTCACCACCGACACGCACTTCTCGCACAAAGTGTGGCACGAGACTTCGCCAGCGGTAGGCAAGGCCAAGTTTCCGCTGATCGGTGATCCGACCCACGCCCTGACTAACGCCTTCGGCGTGCATATCCCGGAAGAAGGTCTGGCTCTGCGCGGCACCTTCCTGATCAATCCGCAAGGCGTGATCAAAACCGTGGAAATTCACTCCAACGAAATTGCCCGCGACGTGTCGGAAACCCTGCGCAAGCTGAAAGCTGCCCAGTACACTGCTGCTCACCCAGGTGAAGTGTGCCCGGCTAAGTGGAAAGAAGGCGAAGCCACTCTGGCTCCGTCGCTGGACTTGGTCGGCAAAATCTAAAAAATGGTTGTAGAGCTGCTGCGCTAGACATTGCAGCGTTGAAATCAGGCTCGGGCTGCTCATTTACAGCTCGTAAACTCCGCGCCCTCGCCTGATTTCGCCTTGCACTGTCGTCGCTCGCGACGCTCTCCACTCCATTTTCGCCTGCCGGAGCCTTACCTGGCTTTTAAAGGCGCCCGAATGCCCGGGCGTGATCCGTCCGGGCATTTTTGTCTCTGAATTTCGTAAAAAAGGAATACTGATCATGTTGGACGCCACTCTTAAAACCCAGTTGAAGGCCTACCTCGAAAAGGTCACCCAGCCGTTCGAGATCGTCGCGTCCCTCGATGACAGCGATAAATCCCGCGAACTGAGCGGTCTGCTGCACGATATCGTCAGCCTGACTGACAAAATTACCCTGCGTGAAGATGGCAGCGATGCGCGCCGGCCGTCCTTCGCGTTGAACCGCCCGAAGGGCAATATCAGCCTGCGTTTCGCCGGTCTGCCGATGGGTCATGAATTCACTTCGTTGGTGCTGGCCCTGCTGCAAGTGGGCGGTCACCCGTCCAAGCTGGCCCAAGATGTAATCACTCAGATTCAGAACCTCGAAGGCGAATTTAACTTCGAAACATATTTCTCGCTGTCCTGCCAGAACTGCCCGGACGTGGTGCAGGCACTGAATTTGATGGCCGTGCTCAACCCCAATATTCGTCACGTGGCGATCGACGGCGCGCTGTTTCAGGCCGAGGTTAGTGATCGGCAGATTATGTCGGTACCGAGCATCTACCTGAACGGCGAACTGTTCGCTCAGGGGCGTATGGAAGTCGAGCAAATCCTCGCCAAGATCGACACCGGCGCCAGCAGTCGTGATGCCGAGAAGCTCAACGCCAAGCAGGCCTTCGATGTGCTGATGATTGGTGGCGGCCCGGCCGGTGCAGCAGCGGCTATATACGCGGCGCGTAAAGGCATTCGCACCGGGGTTGCGGCTGAACGTTTCGGCGGCCAGGTGCTGGACACTATGTCGATTGAAAACTTTATTTCGGTACAGGAAACCGAAGGGCCGAAACTGGTTCGCGCTCTGGAAGAACATGTTAAACAGTACGACGTCGACATCATCAACCTGCAGCGAGCCACTGCCTTGATTCCAGCCAGTCACGCGGGCGGTTTGCATGAGGTGCGGTTTGAGAGCGGTGCAAGCCTGAAAAGCAAAACCCTGATTCTGGCCACCGGCGCGCGCTGGAGGGAAATGAATGTGCCCGGCGAGCAGCAATACCGTGGCAAGGGTGTAGCGTACTGCCCGCACTGCGATGGCCCGCTGTTTAAAGGCAAGCGGGTGGCGGTGATTGGCGGCGGTAACTCAGGCGTGGAAGCGGCGATTGATTTGGCCGGCATAGTCGCGCATGTCACTCTGATTGAGTTCGACAGCCAACTGCGCGCCGATGCGGTGTTGCAGAATAAACTCAACAGCCTGAGTAATGTCACCATCATCAAGAGCGCCCTGACCACCGAGGTATTGGGCGATGGCCAGAAGGTTACGGCGTTGGTCTACCAAGATCGTGCCAGTGACGAACTGATCACTGTCGAGCTACAGGGCATCTTCGTACAGATCGGCCTGTTGCCCAACAGCGACTGGCTCAAAGGGGTTGTTGAGCTGAGTCCGCGTGGCGAGATCATCGTCGATGCCAAGGGCGGCACCAATATCCCCGGCATCTTTGCCGCCGGGGATGTGACCACGGTGCCGTACAAGCAGATTGTCATCGCCGTGGGCGAGGGCGCCAAGGCCGCGCTGAGCGCTTTCGATCACCTGATTCGAAGCTGATTTCCCGCGTAAACAAAAACGCCCCGGCATATGCTGGGGCGTTTTTGTTGTAGGGTTGTTTGGCGTTAATTTTTCAGCCGATAACCAGTACGGAACATCCAGCTGACGATGCCCAGGCACACCACTAAAAAGCCGGCAATCATCGCCAAGCTGATGCCGACATGTACGTCGGCGATGCCGTAGAAGCTCCAGCGAAAGGCGTTGATCAGGTACACCACTGGGTTGAACAAAGTGATGCTCTGCCAGAGTGGCGGCAACATGCTGATGGAGTAAAAGCTGCCGCCCAAAAAGGCCAGCGGGGTGATGATCAGCGCCGGCACTATTTGCAGTTTCTCCCAGCCATCGGCCCAGATCCCGACAATGAAACCGAACAGGCTAAAGGTCACGGCGGTCAGCAGCATGATCAGCAGCATCCACAGCGGATGAATAATTTCAAAGCTGACGAACAGCCGTGCCGTGAGCAGTATCACCAAGCCAAGAATCATCGACTTGGTGGCGGCTGCGCCGACGTAGCCGATGACAATCTCCAGCGGCGAAATCGGTGCCGACAGTACCTCGTAAATGGTCCCGGAATAGCGCGGCATATAGATGCCGAAGGCGGCGTTGGAGATGCTCTCGGTGAGCATCGCCAGCATGATCAGGCCCGGCACAATAAAGGCGCCGTAACTGATGCCGTGCACCTCGGTCATGCTGGCGCCGATGGCCGAGCCGAACACCACGAAATACAGCGAGGTGGAAATCACCGGGGTGGCGATGCTTTGCAGCAAGGTGCGCCAGGTGCGCGCTAGCTCGAAGAGGTAAATCGCGCGGATCGCATAAAAGTTCATGCGCGGCTCCTGAGCAGGTTGATGAAGATCTCTTCTAGGGAACTTTCACTGGATTTCAGGTCTTTAAACTCGATACCGTTCGCGGCTAAATCGCGCAGTAACTCGGCAATGCCGGTGTGCTCACGTTGTCCATCAAAGCTAAACAGTAACTCATGGCCGGCATCGGTTAACTCCAGCGCGTAGGCTGCCAGTGCAGCGGGAATGGCGCTCAGCGGTTGCTTGAGTTGCAGGCTTAGTTGTTTTTTACCTAAGCGCTGCATCAGCACGGCTTTATCTTCGACCAAAATGATCTCACCCTTGCTGATCACGCCAATGCGGTCGGCCATTTCTTCGGCTTCTTCGATGTAGTGCGTGGTGAGGATGATGGTCACCCCGCGCTCGCGCAAACGCCGCACCATCGCCCACATGTCGCGGCGCAGTTCAACGTCGACGCCGGCGGTGGGCTCATCGAGAAACAAAATTGATGGCTCGTGGGATAGCGCTTTGGCGATCATCACTCGGCGCTTCATGCCGCCCGACAGCTCAAAAATCTTCGCGTCTTTTTTGTCCCATAACGACAGGTCACGCAGCACTTGTTCCAGGTAAGCTGGATTAGGTGCCTTGCCGAACAGCCCACGGCTGAACTTGAGCGTGGCCCAGACCGTTTCAAATACATCGTTGAACAGTTCTTGCGGCACTAGGCCGATTTGCCCGCGGGAGGCGCGGTAGTCGCGCACTATATCGTAACCGCCGACCAGCACCGTGCCGCTGCCGGGGTTAACGATGCCGCAAATGATGCTGATAAGCGTGGTCTTGCCGGCGCCATTGGGGCCGAGCAGGGCAAAAATCTCGCCCTTGCGAATGTCTAGGTTGATGTTGCTCAGGGCCGAGTGACCGCTGGCGTAGGTTTTACTCAGCTGTTGAATCGAAATAACCGGGGCCACGGGCGCTCCAGAAGGTGATGGAGAGATAGCGCAGGTTAACAGTTGTGGAGCGACGTGCGTTGGGCTGGGGCGACCAGCACTTAACTCAATTGTTACGCGAGCAGGCCCTGGCAGGTCGCTTCAGGGTTAATGCGGCTTGCTGTACACGCTGATTTTACCGAACGGCGCGCTGCTCATACCGGCATTGACCGACATCAGTGGCGAGTTACTCAGCCAGCTGTCGTCTATCACCATGGTGCGGCCGATGTCGTCATTGTCGGCCGCCACCAACAGGTAATACGTGCCGCTCTCGGGCGCTTGGCCATCCCAACTAAGGGTAATTTGCCCGAGCACGCTGGAGGCATTGGTGGGCTTTTTCGCGATCACTGCGCCGCTCGCATCCAGCAGCAGCGCCCGCGGCTTGATGGCCAGTTTGTTAAAACCCTCGCACGGCTCGTTACACAGCGAGTTGACGCTCAGCGAGTAGCTTTCGCCTTTTTTCAACTCGAGTGAAAAAACCCGATAGTTGGAGATTGAGCTGCCGAAATTGATCCGTGGTTCTTTGGCGCTGATCGGCCAGTTGGGGGTCAGTAGCCCGGCATTGATCGGCATCGGAATGGCGTCGGAATTGTGAATCGCTTCCAGCGTGGTACTGGCAATCGGCCGGATGTCCGCTTCAGTCGCGGGCTGTGATGTTGGCGATTTTCCGGCACAGGCGGCCAGCAATAGGCAGGCGGCCAGCGTAATGAACTTATCCAAGGTACAACTCCTGAGTGACAACATCCCTGTGCACGCCAAGCTTCGCGGCAAGGCGGCCGGTAATTCTAACGGGTTAACGCCTGCAGCGGGGTGATCAAGTATTCAGCTATTACGCAGACTAGTCGCCGTGGCGCCGAACGGTGATTGCCGGGCGGCGGTTAAATTGACTGGGATCAGGCAAGAGTGTTGCGGTTTGCAACAAAAGCAAAAAGTCGTTTCCCAAACCGCTAAAAGATGGCGTAGGCTGAGTTTGTCGCCTGAAAAGCGCGGCGCTATTCGCGAACAGTTGAAGAAGGAAAGCTTATGCAAATCCAAGTTCATAGCGATAACCACATCGAAGGCAGTGCCCGGCTTGCAGAGTGGGTGAGTGAAAGTGTTACCAGCAAGCTTGACCGGTTCGAAGAGGACTTGACCCGAGTCGTTGTCCATCTAAATGACGAAAATGGCATTAAGGCCGGCGCTAACGACAAGCGCTGCCAAATCGAGGCGCGACCAAAAGGTTTGCAGCCGATTTCTGTTACCCACAAAGCCGAATCACTGGAATTTGCGGTAGAAGGAGCGATTGAAAAACTCAGTCATGCCCTCAGCCATCAGTTTGGTAAACAACGCAACAAACGTGGGCAAACGGACCAATTTGCCGGTGCGATTGGCTCAAGTGACACTCAAGACGCTTTGCTTGAGGCCGACTTCCTTGCCGACGAGCAATTGCGTAGCGCATAACTAAAACCGGCGCCAAAAAAACCGCAGAAGGGCACGCCCACTGCGGTTTTTTTTGTGCGTGGCGTTTGGGCCGCGCAGCGCCTGACGTGATCCCGCGCGGGGCGCGGGCGCAAACCTTAGTCTTGGCGGCTGGTAACTTCTAACAGGTGAAAACCGAACTGGGTTTTTACCGGGCCTTGCACCACATTGATTGGCGCGCTGAACACCACGGTGTCGAACTCTTTAACCATCTGGCCTGGGCCGAACGAACCCAGGTCACCGCCGCTGCGGCTGGACGGGCAGGTGGAGTTGTCTTTGGCCACTTGGGCGAAGTCAGCACCGCCTTCGATAGCAGCTTTCAGTTCGTTGCACTTAGTTTCGCTGGCAACCAGGATGTGACGGGCAGTGGCTTTGGCCATGGGGGTAACTCCTTCTAAATAAGGCGCAAAGCCTAGCGCACTTGCGGCGTTTTTTAAACGGCGGGTCGTCGCAGCGTGCTCTTGCGCTACGTTAAGGGGCCTTACTATTTACCCGCGGGTGCGGTGTTGCCAGCAGCAGTGGCGGGTAAACTTTCGATGTTGGCGGCAATCTCTGCTGCTTGCGCATCGTAACTGACCACGTTGTTATGGTGCTTTCGGTAGGTGTTGGTCAGTGCTTCTGTACCGGCTGCAGGCTTGGCTACCGGCATGCTTTTACGAACCGTCTGCGCAGGACTCACCACTATTGCGGGGGCTAGGCCGGGGACGTTGTTGTGGTGGTCTCGATAAGGCTGGGCGGCTGTTGCCGTCAATGAGGTGCTGGCTATGAGAACGAGCGTTGCCAGTTGCAAGGTTTTCATGGCGAAATTCCTTCTATCTGTTGACGAAAAATCAAATTTTCGGCTGCCGACTGCACGTCCCTGGCAGGTGAAATGTGGCGCGCTGTACTTTAGCTCTGATTGGTTTTTACGTCGGATTTGAATGTGTTTAGGCGACGAACTGCATTCCAACATTCGGGGGTTAATGGTCGTATTTGCAGTTATGCTTGAGCTTGACGGCCCGTTCTGATGTTGCTCGCGATACGCGCCACCGACTTGGATGCACTCTTGAATGGATGCATAGGCAATGCTCAGTACGCTGCTTACAAACGCTTTTAGTCTAGCCACCTTGCCGGCCCGGCTGACATTGCGCAGTGTTCGCGCATTGGCGATGACGCCCGCCGAGGTCAGTTGTTTGCTTAAGGATATGCGCGGCGCATCCGATCAGGCGGTGCAAGAGATCCACGCGCTGTTGGCCAGTGTCGATGACGAGATGGGGCGCAAGACCGCGCACCTAAGTAATGCCGATAAACGCTTGGCGGCTGAGTTGGCCCTGCAAGCGGCCGAGCAGCACCTGAGCATGGCCGCGATTAATATTTTGCGGGCGGTGTGGTTAACGCTTAACTCTACGACGCAGTTGCCTGCCGAGCCGAGCGTGCGCTCGATTAAGCATGAGGCCCGAGGGGGTAAAGAGGTTTGATTCATGCACCTAGAACTCATCCCCGCCAGCAGCGAGCAGTTGCCGTTGCTTGGCAATCTTTACCAGTTTTACGCCTATGAGTCGTCGGACTGGGAGCAGGAAGATGTCGAGATCGATGGACGCTTTTATGTCAGTGAGGCGTATCTTCAGTTGTACTGGCAGCGCCCAGACTGGAGTGCCCAGCTGATTTTTCTGGATGGTTTTATCGCGGGTTTTTTGTTGATCGAGCGCAGTGACGTTCCTGGAGTCAACGCGCTGGAGTTTGCTGACCTGTTTATTTTGAAAAAATATCGCCGGCAGGGCATAGGCCGAGCGTTGGTTGAGCAGGTCATTATCGCCAGCGGGCGGCCTTGGTTGGTCAGTTACTATCTACACGACCCTCTGGCTGTGCCGTTTTGGCAAACACTGCTGCGCGAGTTACCGTTTGCCTGCGTGCAGCAACTGCCCGATAACGACGATTCAGGGCTACTCAGCTACTTGCTTAATGCTCCAGCGCACTAGGTGCGCGTTGCCCTGCGTGGCTGTTGCCAAGCTTGACCTGACGCAAGGTTAATCGCGGGCAATCCGCTAGGATGCAGCGCTTAGCCATCTATGCGCAGGGCGATTGTTGCCCAAGAGATGCGGCTAGCCAGGATTGTCGGCCTGACACCCACTGAATGCATCCCACGAGTAATTTATGCGTAACGAAAATAGAGCCTTGGGCTTTGCACCACTGATCCTGCCGTTTGCATTTTCGTTTTATGCCTTTGTGGCAGATGTGCCGGGTTTCAATATGGATGCCGGGCTGTTGAAGTTTATCGGCTTGTTTTTGGCCATTACCGTGATTGGCCTGCCGGTGGCGTACCTCTACGAATTTTTTATTGGCATGCGCTTTTATCAACTGCTGTCGAAAAAGGGCCGGGTCAATATTCTCACCCTGACCTTGGGCGGGGTATTGGTTGCTGATATTCCGATGCTGTTGATTTGGCCGCTGACCGGCGGCGAGGGTGCGATTAGCTTTGCGCTGACCGTGCAGTTGTTTTCATTTGTGGGTTTTATGATCGGTCTGAACTTTTGGTTGCTGCTGAACTTTGAACGCATTCGCGATGGGCTAAAGGGGCTGCTTAAGCGGCCGTGAGCTTGCGCCAGTAGTCGGCGTTACATATGCCTGCGCGGGATTGACGCGGCTAACGCCAATCCCGGGGCTTTATGTTAGTTGCGCGGCAATGCCGGGGTGCGTGGCGGGATCAAACGCTTGGTACCGGTCGACTCAAACGCCGCCGCTAAGCGCAGCAACGCCGAATCGTCGTAGGCGCGGCCAGCAAAGGTCAGCCCCACGGGCATGCCGATGTCGGCCATCACGCCCATCGGCACCGTCACTGTGGGTACGCCGAGATGACGAATCGCCAAGTTGCCGTTGGCCACCCAAATGCCGTTACTCCAAGCGATATCCGCAGACGCCTCATGCACATCGGCATTGGCCGGACCGACGTCGGCATTGGTCGGGAACAGTACGGCGTCCAGCCCGAGCTTATCCATCCAGTCTTCCAAGTCGAGTTTGCGGGTTTGCTCCAGCCCACGCAGGCCGTCCGGCACGCTGGTGATCTCATTCCACGCTTTGATGCCGCGTTCGGCCATGCGCACATACTCATCCATACCCGCGACTAGGTCGCCTTCGCGGTTGGCGATGGTGCCCGGGTCGTGGGGGAATATCTTCGCGCCATCGACGTCGGCCAAGCGGTTTAACTGCGGATCGTTGTTGGCGCGCAGGAACTCATCGAAAGCCCAGCCGGAGAGCTCCCACAGTTCATCGTGGAGGAACTCTTTCGAGACTAAGCCGCGGCTATATACGGTCGGCGCGCCAGGTCGATCGCCCTCGCAGTTGGACACTAGCGGGAAGTCCACTTCGATCACTTCGGCGCCGGCTGCCACCAGCGCCTTGCGGGCCTGTTCCCAGAGGGCGATCACCGAGGCGCGGGTGTTGATGCGCTGCCCGGTTGGGCCACCGATACCGGGCTGCTCGCTGGTGCCGGCGAGGTCATCTTTATTGATGTACATCCGCGGCACACCCAGACGCTTGCCCGTCAGCGCACTAGCGCTCACCGCCAGCTCTAGATAAGACGCCGGGCGCACCGAAGCCACGCTCGGAATGGGCACCCACGTTTGCAAGCGCCACAAGTCACCACGGGTGTCGGTATCTTCAGCGACCACTACGTCCAACACTTCTAGCAGGTCGGCCATGGTCCGGGCATACGGCACCACCACATCCATGGTCGGCGTCAGCGGCCAGTTGCCACGCACCGAAATCACCCCGCGCGATGGCGTGTAGGCGCATAAACCATTGTTCGAGGCCGGCCCGCGACCACTCGACCAGGTTTCCTCGGCCAGCCCGAAAGCGGAGAAGCTGGCAGCGGTGGCCGTACCCGCGCCGTTGGAGGAACCCGAAGCGAACGGGGCGGTGAGGTAGTTGGCGTTGTACGGGCTCTCTGCCCGACCATACACGCCGCGCTGCATGCCGCCGTTGGCCATCGGCGGCATATTGGTTTTGCCCAGGCAGATGGCGCCGGCGCCGCGCAGTCGCTCGACGGTAAAGGCATCACGCTGTGCGACTAGGTCTTTGAATGCCGGACTACCGGAGGCTGCCGTCAGTCCTTTGACCAGATAGCTGTCTTTGGCGGTGTAAGGAATGCCATCCAGCGGGCCGAGGGTTTTGCCCTGTGCGCGCCGCGCATCCGCGGCGCGCGCCTCGTTGAGTGCCTCAGGGTTGTGCACCACCACCGCGTTGAGAGCAGTGTCAGTATCGGCGCCGTCGTAGGCCGCGATTCGGGCCAGATAGGCCTGCACAAGTTCAACCGCGGTGGTGCGACCGGCCTGCAGTGCAGCGCGCAACTCGGCGATGGAAACCTCGGTTACTTCGATCATACGGTCACCACGGACGGTTGCTGCAACTGCAACTCAGGGACGGCAAAGTGCTGAAAATGGCTGCTCATATCGATCCTCGCTTAATACCTGATGAGTGGTCGCTAGTGTCGTTGTTACCGGTGAATTAGCAGAAAGTCTGCTTGGATGTAGCGTAGACACTGACGAGATGGTGATTATTGATGACTTTATAGTCGATAAATATCCGTAAAAAAAGCTATTTTTTACGTAGGATATCGATTTAAGCAGTTATTTACAGATAAATAACTGCTAGTTGTGTGAGTGGTTATAGAACAGGCGACAGGCTTTCGGCGTCGATGCCGTGAAGCATTTGAGCGATCTTTACCGGCTACTTACTGAGCGCTGGTGTCGCTTGAGGTGGGGGGTTACTGAGTAGTTGTTCGCGCAGGCTGGCGGACAAGCCGTCGGCGGCTAGCCAAATACCTAAATAGGCGTGGGCTAGTTCGGCGTTAGGGCTGTTGAACACCCCTTGGCCGTTACGTTCCAAGCTCAGGCCTGCTGCGCGGGAGTAGTCGAGGGCGTAACGATCACCGGGCTGAATGTCGGCGAAAGCGGCGTGCAGAACTTCCAGTTCGGGGCGCAATCGGGCCAGTTTGGCCGCTGATAGCTGCCGTTCGAGGGTCGCCCAGGCCGCCTTAATCACCTCGTCGCGGTCGATCGGGTGGAAGTAATACAGCTCCAAACGTTGTCGGTAGTCGCGGCCCACCACTTGCCGAGGGGGAGTACCCGGCTCGGTGTACAAAGCGGCAGCGTAGACATCGATCCACAGGTAGTTGAGTACCGCTTGGTTCTGCAGTTGCAGAGAGGTGTTAGCCGCTGTTGCTTGCCGGTATGGGCTGAACGCGGCTTCGCTGAGGCGCTCACGCTCGTTGGCCTGCAGGGTGTAACTGCTGAGCAGCAAAATTAGGCAAAGCACGTGACGCATGGCGTTGGCTCCTTGGTCCGTTGCTAGGTTCGGCTTGCGCTGCGGGGCGGTCAAGTGCAGCCTGTTGCAGGATGCTACGCCTGTGAGGAGCTGCGGCTTATCCGCAGCGCTCGCGGACCAGTGTTTGCGCGCGCAGGGTCATTTGGTCGAGTAGGCGGTCGCGCTGTTTCTCGGCCTCAGTCATGACCCGCTTGCCGTGTTGTTTCACCAGATAGGCATGAATCTGCCGAACTTCTTCGGATTGGTAAATCGGCGTCAGGTCCTGCACGGCCAGCATGCCGTCTGAGCGATAGTCGCGCGTACTCATCAGCACTTGAGGCCCGTGTGCCGTCAGCACTTGAAAACCCATGGCTTCGAAGATCGGCACTTGGTTGGCCACACAGGCCAGTTCGGCATGTGGGTGGCGGGTGAGCATGCGCTGCAGCATGGCCCGGGCCATGCCGTGGCGGCGCTGGCTGGCCTGCACCGCCAGATAGACCAAGGTTCCGGCCTCGGAGTCATCTTTGGTCGGCAGATACAGGGCAAAGCCCAACACTTGGCTGGGGTCCTGATCGTCCAGCGCCAAAATCAATTGCGGGCTGCTCGCCTGGGCGCTGTCCATGGCCTGCAGATACAGGTGCATCTGGTAGCCAATTACATACTGGTACAGCTGGTAGAGCGGGTTACTGGGCGTCAGCGAGATCGGGCTGATGTCGCTGAAGTAGTCCACCATCATCTGCAGTACCTGGGTCTTCAAGGCCTCGGGTGGCGGGCCGTTCAGCTGTGTGAGGGTGAACATCGGCAGTCTGGCTCCGGGGCGTGTTCGAGAGGTTGTATTACAGACGGTGTGAAAACTACTGCGCGCGGTTATGCGACGTTAAAAGACCGCGTGCGTGTCGCGCCGCTAGTTGGCCGAGGCTCGGTTAGAGCCTGAGCAACTCATAACCTTAGGCCTGTTTGTCCTTGTTCGGATCGTGCATGACCTCGTCCAGCTTGAGGCCGGTGAGGCTGCTGATGTGGCGCCACAGGTAGTAGAAAATGGCCATCAACATGAGCATCGACGGAATGGCGATCATCGGGTAACTGAGCAGGTTCATGCGCCCGAGCTCAGCATTGAAGGCTTCGCTGCCGGCCGGACTGACCACAATCCACTTAGCCAACACGTAGTTCATTGCCGAGGAAAAGAAGAAGGTACTGCTCAGCCAGTAGGTGGCGCGTAGCAAGTGTTCTTCGAACAGATGGGTATTGCCGCTGGCTTGCAGGCGGGTGTTGATCAGGTCGGCATTCAGTAGTGTGTTGTTTAGCAGCAGGGTGCGGATTAGTGAATGGCGGGTCTGCGTGGAGCCGAGCACGACCAGCCCGATCAGCCCGGGAATGGCGGCTTCCTTGATGGCCAGCCAGCCGGAGTCCAGCTGCAACAAGCCGATACCGCCGGTGAACAGAATGCTGATCAGGCCGAGCAGGGCGATGAAGTTGAATTTGCGGTATTTGATCAGTTCGAACGCGCCCCAGCAGAACGGGAACGCCAAGGCCAAAATCAATGCGCGGTCTGGGCCCAGATCGGCTTCACCGCTGAGCTTCATCAGGATCACCGAAGGCAGGACTAGACTAACCAACAGGTCAATCATCGGCCGGGGTTTATGGGCCGGGCGGGCGGGAGTAGTTGATTGGGTCATAGCACTCACAAGGCCAAAAGTCGGGTCGCCATCGCTGGCGCTTAGTGCTTCAGGCTAAAGTCAAAAGGGTTTCGGCATGAAGCGCTGAAGGGCAATGCCTCAGGTCGCCATTATGCCGCCTGCACGATACGGTTAAACGGCATGTGTGTAACCAAAACTGTCCTGTTCTGGCCCGGCCAATGATCTCGATTAACGCACTTGAGCACCTGCATCCTGCCTTGCCGATCACACAGGCCTATTCTGACTATTACCCTTTCTAGGCTTTGCAGGCTTTGGCTGGCGGGTCATCGAGGTGGGCGGTTAAAGGGATTAGTCGCCAGTCTTAGTCGCAAGGTTGTCCCGCCCGAGATGGTTCGTGGTTTTGCTTTGGCGAAGTTGATCAGTACAAACAGTGACCACTGTGTTCGTTCAGAAGGTCCCGGAGTGAGGTGAGTTGCGCGCGGCGCAATCCGAGGCGATTCAGGCCATGCAGTTTCCAGTAGCGCAGTTGGTAGGGTCGGACACTGCGGCAGCATTTCCCGGCGGCTTGTTTGGGCTATTTGTTGGGCATAGATGCGCGAGTTTCAGCCGCCCTACAAGGCTTGGTGGGCAGCGCTGCGCTTAAGCCACACTGCGTGCCAAGGCTTGGCGAACTTTGAGTAAAAACCTACCAGTTACCCATTTGAGGTTGAAAAATAACATCAGCACGGTTGGGATAAATGCAAACCACAGGGTGGCGAAAACAAAGCTTTCCCACGCAGAGGTGATATTCGTTGCGTGTTCAGCGACATTGGGTTGCTCTAATGATGAAAAGAGCATTAACCCCGAAAGGGCGGCGACCGGCGCTGATTTTATGATCAGCAGTAGCCGGATAATCCATTGGGCGATAAATGCGCGGTTGATTTTCTTCAGGATGAAGGCCGCCAACTGCAGCGCGCACAGCCAAAAAATAAGCAGCACTAGGCCCCAAAGAAACCAGGCGCCGACTAGCGCGCCTTGAAAGAAAGCAAGGGAATGGCCGAGTTGAAAACCGCCTGGCATGGGTAGGGGCCTCTAATTTTGCTGCTTATTTGAAGGGAGTAGCGCCGGTTCAAGGTTCATCTGCGCGCATATTAAGTGAATTGTCGTCGGTCAACCGCGAAGCGTTTCCCAGCGTGTGATGTTCAGGCTACTTGCTGGCTTTCTTTGCGAGCTAAACCGGCCTCAATTTGCTAGCGTCTAACCTGAGTCGGGTGCTGGTAAGGCGTAGTCATCTGCGCTTGAGTACTTAGC
>JAIETJ010000134.1 GCA_019745275.1 Pseudomonadaceae bacterium
CAGGGTCATATTTCAATATTTTTTACATAAAAGCCGATAAAGCCCTTGCCATGTTCATTTTATCAAACATAAACTCCGTCGCAACCGGCTCACAGCCGCCGACTCCGCTTGCCTTGGTGGGTAAAATGACCAGTAGCTTCACGCCTAAACCGATCAATAAAAACAACAGCCTCGATCAATTTTGGATGCCGTTTACCGCCAATCGTCAATTCAAGGCCAAGCCAAGGCTGCTGGAAAGCGCTCAAGGCATGTATTACACCAGCAGTGATGGCCGCCAGGTACTGGACGGCACCGCTGGGCTTTGGTGCTGCAACGCCGGGCACGGTCGCCGCGAAATCACCGAGGCAGTGAGCAAACAAATCGCCAAGCTGGACTTCGCCCCAACCTTTCAAATGGGTCACCCGTTACCGTTTGAGCTGGCTGAACGGCTGGCCGAAATCGCCCCCAAGGGCCTGAATAAAATTTTCTTCACTAACTCCGGCTCCGAGTCGGCCGACACTGCGCTGAAAATCGCTCTGGCGTACCAGCGCGCCATCGGCCAAGGCACCCGCACCCGCCTGATTGGCCGCGAGCTGGGCTATCACGGCGTTGGTTTCGGCGGCATCTCGGTTGGCGGCATGGTCAACAACCGCCGCGCCTTCCCACTGCAATTGCCGGGCGTCGATCATCTCGGCCACACCCTCGACGTGCAACGTAATGCCTTCAGTAAAGGCCTGCCTGAGCTTGGCGTAGAGAAAGCCGACGAACTGGAGCGCTTAGTCACCCTGCACGGCGCAGAGAACATCGCCGCCGTGATAGTCGAGCCGATGTCTGGCTCGGCCGGGGTGATTCTGCCGCCAGTCGGTTACCTGCAACGCCTGCGCGAAATCACTCAAAAGCACGGCATTCTGCTGATATTTGACGAGGTGATTACCGGCTTTGGTCGCGTCGGCGAGGCTTTTGCCGCGCAGCGCTGGGGCGTCACGCCAGACATCATGACCACCGCCAAGGGTCTGACTAACGGCAGCATTCCGATGGGCGCGGTATTCGTCCACGAGAACATTTATCAAGGCTTTATGAGCGGCCCGCAGAGCGCCATCGAGTTCTTCCACGGCTACACCTACTCCGGCCATCCAGTTGCCTGCGCCGCCGCCTTGGCAACGTTGGATATCTACCAGCGCGAGGAGCTGTTCCAGCGTTCGATCAATTTAGAAAGTTACTGGGCCGACGCCATGCACAGCCTTAAAGGCTTGCCGAACGTGCAAGATATTCGCAGCATCGGCCTGGTCGGCGGCGTGCAACTGGCGACCAGTAACGATGGCGCCGGTAAACGCGGCTTTAAGGTGTTTGAACAGTGCTTTGCCGACGACTTGATGGTGCGCTGCAGTGGCGACACCATTGCCATGTCGCCACCCCTGATTATTGAGAAGGCGCAAATCGACACGCTCGTCGACAAACTGGCCAACGCCATCCGCTTAGCGGTTTAACCCCACCCGTGGAGATCAGCATGCACATCGACAAAATCCTAGATTTCGCCCAGTCCAGCGCCGCCGCCGAGCACTACCGCCCAGCCCCGGAGAAAGTCCTCAAGGGCGATCCGGCGCAGAGCGTGACCAACCATTACGGCAGCCCGTGCGGGCAGTTCAACGTCGGCATTTGGGAGGGCGCGGTAGGCCAGTGGACCATCAACTACACAGAGCACGAGTACTGCGACATTCTGCAAGGCGTATCCATCATTCGCGACGCCGAAGGCAACGGCAAAACCGTACGCACCGGCGACCGCTTCGTCATCCCGGCCGGTTTTAGCGGCACTTGGGAAGTGCTGGAAGACTGCCGCAAGGTCTATGTGATCTTCGAGCAAGCCAAAGCCTAAGCTCCACCGAATCTCCATGCGTGATTTTAGCCCGCTTATACAGCGGGCTTTTTTTCGCCTGTAGGTTACCGCTAGGTTGCGCAATATCGGGCGGGGCGGCATCGCTAACGGCGCCTCCTCCACACGACGGACAGATAACGCTCAGCAAAAGCGCTCAGACGTCGCACCAGGCAACTTTTTACTATGGCACCCGGATGCATACAGCCTGAGCGACATACCCTCAACGAGAGGCGCTACGGTGCAGCCTCTGCGGCGATGCCCACCGCGCAATTAATCCAGCAAGCAATCGCACAAGCCAAATCACGGCGGCATTCGAACAGCAATTTTGGCGCAAAAAAAACCCGCCACAGGGGCGGGGTTTTTCAGTAAGGCTTGATCAATTACTTGATCTTGCCTTCCTTGTACATCACGTGCTTGCGGATAGTTGGATCGAATTTTTTGATTTCGAGCTTATCCGGGGTAGTGCGTTTGTTCTTGTCAGTGGTGTAAAAGTGGCCGGTACCGGCACTTGAGATCAAACGGATCAATTCGCGCATAACTAGCTCCTTAAACCTTTTCGCCGCGTGCACGCAGCTCGGACAACACAACGTCAATACCACGCTTATCGATTACACGCATGCCTTTGGCAGATACGCGCAGACGAATGAAGCGGTTTTCCGACTCAACCCAAAAACGGTGATGGTGCAGGTTCGGCAGAAAACGACGACGGGTTTTGTTGTTTGCGTGGGAAATGTTGTTCCCGCTTACCGGACCCTTGCCGGTAACTTGACAGACTCTTGACATACATCAGCCCTCTAAAACCACATGCCCAACCCGGCATGGGTTGGCCGCTTAAACTCAAAGTCATTTGGCGCTCAGCGCCACGTTTCTTCAGGGTCTTACCGGCCGCACCTACAAAAGAAGGAAACCGGGACCCTATAAAAGAGCGCGCCTTTATATCAGAAGGAGCCCTAGACAGCAACAAATACGCAAAAAACAAAGCACGCCAACTTCTGAAAACCACCCACAGGCCGCGTATTTGCTGGAGGTCATCCAACGCAACCACTCGTCGATAAAACTCACTGGCAACCCAGCATCACAACCAACCGTACTCGGCCAATGACAAGGGCTCGCCATCGCCGACAATGAAATGATCGAGCACCCGCACATCCACCAACGCCAAGGCCTCAACCAGCCGCTGAGTCAGTAAGCGATCGGCTTGACTCGGTTCAGCCACCCCCGAAGGATGATTATGGGTGAGGATGGCCGCCGCCGCGTTGTGCGCCAGCGCGCGCTTAACCACCTGCCGTGGATACACGCTGGCCCCCTCAATGCTACCCTGAAACAGCACCTCAAAGGCCAGCACCCGGTGCTTGGCATCGAGAAACAAGCAAGCAAACACCTCATGCGGCTCGTGACGCAGCCGCGCCTTTAAATAGTCGCGCACCGCCTGCGGGCTTTCCAAGGTGCCGTCACGTTGCAAGCGCTCCGCCAGATGCCGTCGGGCCATTTCCAGCACTGCCTGTAACTGGGCAAATTTCGCCGGACCCAAGCCTAAGCGCTGGCTAAAAGAGCCAAGATCAGCCTCAAGCAAAGCGCGCAAGCTGCCAAAATCGGCCAGCAGATGACGAGCCAAATCCACCGCACTCTGCCCGGCCACCCCGGTGCGCAGGAAAATCGCCAATAACTCGGCGTCACTCAAGGCCGCCGCGCCGCGCGCTAACAATTTCTCCCGTGGCCGCTCGGCCTCCGGCCAATCGCGAATACTCATACGCCCTCCTTGAGCCGCAGCGCCGCTGTTCCCGTGCGGTCGCTGTGATATCGTAGCCGAACTTTTGCGCAGCGCTTACCAGGCTCGCCGCTGCAAAAAACTCATCACTGATAATCTCCATCGTCGACAAGGCAGTGCTATGCAGCGGTTGTATCGAAAACGCATCGTTCTCGGCGTAGGTGGCGGCATTGCCGCGTATAAGAGCGCCGAGCTAATCCGCCGATTGCGCGACCATGGCGCCGAAGTGCAGGTGGTGATGACCGCCGGCGGACAAGAATTTATAACCCCCCTGACTTTGCAGGCGCTGTCCGGCAATCCAGTCCATCTGGAGCTGCTTGATCCGGCCGCCGAGGCCGCCATGGGCCATATCGAGCTGGCCAAGTGGGCGGACCTAGTGCTGATCGCCCCCGCCACAGCTGACCTGATGGCGCGTTTGGCGCAAGGGCTGGCCAACGATTTACTCACCACCTTAGTATTGGCGACCGACGCGCCGGTCGCTCTGGCACCCGCCATGAACCAAGCCATGTGGCGCGATCCAGCCACCCAAGCGAATGCGCAAACGCTCAGCCAGCGTGGCTTTCAACTGTTCGGCCCAGCGGCCGGCAGCCAGGCCTGTGGCGACCTCGGCCTAGGCCGCATGCAAGAACCCGCCGAGCTTGCGCAAGCCGCCGCCAGCTGCTTTGAACGCCGCAGCCTGACCGGCCGACGCGTGTTGATTACCGCCGGGCCGACCCAAGAAAACATCGACCCGGTGCGCTACATCACCAACCACAGCTCCGGCAAAATGGGCTTTGCCTTGGCCGAAGCGGCCGCCGAAGCGGGCGCCGAAGTGATTTTAATCAGCGGCCCGGTGCACCTGCCGACGCCGGATCGAGTCAAGCGGGTCAACATCACCAGCGCCCGCGACATGCTCGCCGCTTGCGAGGAGGCGATGCCCTGCGACTTACTGATTGCCGCCGCTGCGGTCGCCGACTACCGCCCCGAAGTAGTCGCCAACCAGAAGATGAAAAAAGACCCCAACAGCGGCGACGGTTTGCTGCTGCAACTGGTGCGTAATCCGGACATTCTGGCCACGCTGGCGAGGCGCTCAGATCGCCCGTTCAGCGTCGGCTTTGCCGCCGAAACCGAGCACCTGCTCGACTACGCCGCACGCAAACTACAAGACAAAAACCTCGACCTGATTGTCGCCAACGACGTCGCCAACCCAAACATTGGCTTCAACAGCGAAGAAAATGCCTGCAGCGTGATCGACCGCCAACTGCTGGAGACTCGCTTCGCGCAAACCAGCAAAGGTAAAATCGCCCGCCAGCTAGTGGCGTTTATCGCCGAACGCCTGTCCTCCGTCAGCAAACAGACCTGAGCCCCCATGCACTCACTCCAAGCCAAAATCCTAGACCCGCGTATCGGTAGCGAATTTCCCCTACCGCAATATGCCACCCCCGGTTCTGCCGGCCTCGATTTGCGCGCGATGTTGGCGCAAGACCTGTTGCTCGAACCCGGGCAAACGGTTCTCATTCCCACGGGCTTGTCGATTTACATCGCCGACCCGGGCTTGGCTGCGCTGATTTTGCCGCGCTCCGGGCTGGGTCATAAACACGGCATAGTGCTGGGTAACCTGGTGGGTTTGATCGACTCGGACTATCAAGGCGAATTGCTGGTGTCATGCTGGAATCGCGGCAGCAGCGCCTTCAACATCAGTGTTGGCGAGCGTATTGCCCAGCTGATTTTGGTCCCTGTGGTGCAAGCGCATTTTGAACTGGTCAGCGAGTTTGATCAGAGCCAGCGCGGTGCCGGCGGTTTTGGCCACTCGGGCAGTAACTAACAGCTATTATTTCGAGCATAAATTGCCAGCATGAAGATCCAGGGAGACGCTCTGTGAAACTGTTCAAGCGCAGCGCCAAGGACACCGCCGAGGCTAGCAGCCCCGCGCAATTGCCCAGCACAGGCAAAAAACAACGCGCCGTCGCCGACCTGAAAGCGTTGCTACCGGGCGCCATAGCCGCATCGGTAGGCTTATTGGCCGCCGCTGTGATGCTCTGGTATGCGCTGTTTTACACCGCCCAAACCCAGCAGCAAGCCGAGCTTAGCCGCGCGTGGGGTGACAGCCAGGCGGCAGCCTTGCAGCAAGCAGTGAAACAACTGAGCGCTGACACCGCTGCGGCCGCGCGCAATCCGCAGCTGATTTTCGCCTTGCAAAGCGGCAAAGACGAAATCAGCGCTGCAGAGCGCAGCCTTGGATATTGGGAAGGGGTGGTCGATGCACAGCTAAATGCTCGCGGCCAAGCCGTGCAAGATGGCAATCGCGCCGCTCCAATGAATTTCGCCGCCCTCGACATGCTGCGCCGCGCTGAGGGCGGGCAAATTCCCGCGCCAGAAGCCTACAAAATAGGCCAACGCTGGTTGGTGTATAGCGCCGCACCCCTTCGCCTAAATGCTGATAGCCCACCAGAAGGCACCCTGCTATTGGTGGTCGATCTGCAACGCCTGCTCAGTGCACTGCCAACGCTAGAAGCAGGCATCGGCCAACTGCAACTGTCACAACAATTTGGCAAGGCTCCAGCCCAACTTCTGGAACAGCGCGGCCAAGCGGCAGAGGTCAGCGCACAAAGCTTGAACAGCGGCAATCCGAACTGGAAGCTCAGCTTCACCCCCGGCACCGCTCTGACCCAGTCAATTTTCCCCATTGAGTTGCTCTTAGTCGCCGCGCTGCTGGCTTTTGCTGGCGCGCTGCTCGGCCTATACCTAACCCATACCGAACTGCAGCACCGCCTGCGGGCGGACGTGGGCCAACTCACGCAACTGGTTAATGAGCTGGCTGCAGGCAAGTCGGTGAAAGCCTTTAGCCTCAGCCTGCCGCTGCTTGATGCATTGGCCAAGCTGTTAGCGCGCATGTCGCAACGTAAACGCGAGCACCAGAACACCCCTGAAAGCAGCCCCGCGGCTCGTCCAGAACCGGCGCCAGCGATGCTTGTGGACAGCGACGAAGCGCTAAGCGACCCGTTATTCCAAGACACCGACATCCTCGATATCGACATCCTCGACGAAGACCTTGATCTGCTCGGTCTGGAGCAAAATACTGCAATGATTCAACCCAACAGCACCCCGCCAACCTTGGACAGCAACATCTTTCGCGCTTATGACATTCGCGGCGTAGTTGGCGCCGGCCTCACGCCGCAAGCGGCCTACTGGATTGGTCGCGCGATTGGCTCCGCAAGCCTCGCCCAAGGCGAACCGCACGTCTCGGTTGGCCGCGATGGGCGCTTATCCGGCCCGATGCTGGTCGAACAATTGATTCAAGGCCTGCTCGACTGCGGCTGTCAGGTCAGCGATGTCGGCATGGTGCCGACTCCTGTGCTGTATTACGCCGCCAACATTCTCGCGGGCAAATCTGGGGTAATGCTCACCGGCAGCCACAACCCACCGGATTACAACGGCTTCAAAATCGTGATTGCCGGCGACACCTTGGCCAATGAGCAAATTCAAGACCTGCGGCGGCGCATCGAAACTAACGACCTGGCCAGCGGCGTAGGTAACTGCGAGCAAATTGACGTATTGCAGCGTTACTTCAACCAGATCCGTGACGACATTGCCATGGCCAAGCCCATGCGCGTGGTGGTTGATTGCGGTAACGGCGTGGCCGGCGTAATAGCCCCGCAGCTGATCGAAGCGCTCGGCTGCACGGTGATTCCGCTGTTCTGCGAAGTTGATGGCAACTTCCCTAATCACCACCCAGATCCCGGCAAGCCGGAAAACTTGGTCGATCTGATCGCCAAAGTAAAATCCGAGAACGCCGACCTCGGCCTGGCGTTCGACGGCGATGGCGACCGCGTGGGCGTGGTCACCAACACCGGCACCATCGTCTACCCCGATCGCCTGCTGATGCTGTTCGCCAAGGACGTGGTATCACGTAATCCCGGCGCCGACATCATCTTCGACGTCAAGTGCACCCGCCGCCTAACCCCGCTAATCAGCGGCTATGGCGGCCGACCAGTGATGTGGAAAACTGGCCACTCGCTGATCAAGAAGAAAATGAAAGAAACCGGCGCCTTACTGGCCGGCGAAATGAGCGGGCATATCTTCTTCAAAGAACGCTGGTTCGGCTTCGATGACGGGATTTATGCCGCCGCCCGCCTGCTGGAAATCCTTAGCCAAGACAAGCGCGCCGCCGAACATGTGTTCTCGGCCTTCCCGAATGATATCTGCACCCCAGAAATCAATATCGAGGTGACCGACGAAAGCAAATTCAGCATCATCGAGGCGCTGCAACGCAACGCGCAGTGGGGCGAAGCCAACATAACCAGCCTCGACGGCGTACGCGCCGACTACCCCAAAGGCTGGGGTTTGGTGCGCGCCTCCAATACCACGCCGGTGTTGGTGCTGCGCTTTGAGGCTGAGACCATTGAGGAGCTCAAGCGCATTCAAGAGGTGTTCCGCAGCCAGATTGCCAGCGTCGCCCCGCAGGTCAAACTGCCCTTTTAATCGGCTCTGCCGCTTGGATTTTTACTGTATTCAACATAGGAAAACTGCATGACCCTCAGCCGTGACGCCGCCACCCAAGTTGCCCAAGTTCTGTCCGAAGCGCTGCCGTACATTCGCCGCTTTGTTGGCAAAACGCTGGTGATCAAATACGGCGGCAACGCCATGGAAAGCGACGAGTTAAAAACCGGTTTTGCGCGCGACATCGTGCTGATGAAAGCCGTTGGCATTAACCCAGTGGTGGTGCACGGCGGCGGCCCGCAAATTGGCGATCTGCTCAAGCGCCTGAGCATCGAGAGCCACTTTATCGACGGCATGCGCGTCACCGATGCGCAGACCATGGATGTGGTCGAGATGGTGCTGGGCGGCCAGGTTAACAAGGACATTGTTAATCTGATCAACCATCACGGCGGCAGCGCTATCGGCCTAACCGGCAAAGACGCACGCCTGATTCGCGCCAAGAAGCTCACCGTCAGCCGGCAAACACCGGAAATGACCCAGCCAGAAATCATCGACATTGGTCATGTTGGCGAGGTGATCGGGGTGAATGTCGAGCTGATCAACATGCTGGTGTCCGGCAATTTCATCCCGGTGATCGCACCCATCGGCGTCGGTGAAAACGGCGAGTCGTACAATATCAACGCCGACCTAGTCGCCGGCAAAGTGGCCGAAGCCCTTAAAGCCGAGAAGCTGATGCTGCTGACCAATATCGCCGGCCTGATGAACAAGCAAGGCGAGGTGCTCACCGGCCTCAGCACGGAACAAGTCGACGGTTTAATTGCCGACGGCACCATCTACGGCGGCATGCTGCCGAAGATTCGCTGCGCCCTCGAGGCCGTGCAAGGCGGCGTGAATAGCGCGCACATCATCGACGGTCGAGTGCCCAACGCGGTGCTGCTGGAGATTTTCACCGACACCGGCGTAGGCACCAAGATTACTAACTGCCAGTAACAGGTTCGCGCCGCAACGCAAAAGACCAGCCGCGGCTGGTCTTTTGCTATCTGCAGGTAAGCTCTAACGCGTCACTGGCCGCCGAGCAATTTCGCCAAGCGTCCACGTTCGGCGGTAAAACCGGCATCGGCCTGTTTACGGGCGGCCTCAAAGCGGGCGATGTCGTTTAGTCGACTGGTTTGCTCGGCCTTAAGGTTGCTGATTTGCACCAACAGACTTTCTGGTACCTCACGGCCGGCGCGCTCCTGTTCCGCCGCCTGACTTTGAAAGTTAGCCTGCTGGGTACGCAATGCCTGCAAATTACCGCGTGCCGCCGCAATGGCACCGTCTAACTCGGTCAACTTACGCTCACGCGCGCGATCAACATCTTCCAGACTGGAATACAGACGCAGCAGTTGCGTGTCTGAATTAGCCTGCAACTTGGCTTGATTAAGCCGCTCACGCTCCTCTGCAGTTGGCGCCGGCGGGACTTTGCGCAGCAAGCGACCTTGCTCGTCCAACACGTCATAGCCCTTACCCATGTATTGCGGCGGCACGCCCTGACGGTCAAGCACCACCACGCCTTTATCGCTTATATAGCGATAAAGTTCGCTCGCACCCGCCAAGCCCGGCAGCAGCGCAATCAGCAGCAATGAACCGCGCAGCGCGCTCAATTTGCCCATAAACACAGCCCTGTCATAGTTTTAGCTAGATTCCATACTGCGCACGGTAAGCCTCTACCGCCGGCAAGTGCTGCTTAAGTTCAGCATCATCGGCCAGATATTCCAGTACTTGAGCCAAGGACACAATACTGACCACCGGCATGGCGAAATCGCGCTCGACTTCTTGAATCGCCGAGAGTTCACCTTGACCGCGCTCTTCACGGTTCAGGGCAATCAGCACACCAGCAGCTTGGGCGTTTTGGCTTTGAATAATTTGCATGACTTCACGAATCGCCGTGCCGGCGGTGATCACGTCGTCAACAATCAGCACCCGGCCTTGCAGCGGGGCGCCGACCAAGCTGCCGCCCTCGCCATGGGCCTTGGCCTCTTTACGATTAAAGCACCAAGGCATGTCCAACTGATGCTGCTCCGCTAGCGCCACGGCAGTCGCCGCCGCCAAGGGAATGCCTTTGTACGCTGGGCCAAACAACACATCAAAAGCAATACCGCTCTCAACCACCGCAGCGGCATAAAAACGCCCAAGGTGAGCCAGGGCCAAACCGCTATTGAACAAACCCGCATTGAAGAAATAAGGACTTACCCGCCCCGACTTGAGGGTGAACTCACCGAAACGCAAAACGCCGCGTTCAATGGCAAAACGAATAAAGTCACGTTGATACGCCTGCATGAAAAAATCCCGAACGACCCACATTTATTGACAGCTTAGCGCCCACGCGCAGGTTTTACCGCCGTCCAGTCGTAAGTTTTAACCCACGAGCCGTGAACCGCCGCAAAAAAGTGCGCAGGTTTTTAGCTAATTTAGCTAATACAGAGGAGCTCGGGTATCATACACCCACGTGTTTTTTGGGGCCATTTATGCGGATCATCAGTGTCAACGTCAATGGTATGCAGGCGGCCGTCGAGCGCGGTCTGCTGACGTGGTTACACGCGCAAAATGCCGACGTCATCTGCCTGCAGGACACTCGCGCCTCTGCCTTTGAGCTAGACGACCCGGCCTTCCAAATGGATGGCTATTTTCTCTACGCCTGCGATGCCGAAGTGCCAAACCTTGGCGGTGTAGCGCTGTATTCGCGTCTGCAACCGAAAGCCATTATCAGTGGCCTCGGCTTTGAAAGCGCCGATCGCTATGGCCGCTACCTGCAAGCCGACTTCGATAAAGTCAGTATTGCCTGCGTGCTGCTGCCGTCTGGGCAGCAGGGCGATGAGGATCTGAACCAGAAATTCAAGTTTATGGACGATTTCGCCCATTACCTCGACAAGCAACGCCGCAAACGTCGTGAGTACATCTACTGCGGCTCATTGTTCGTCGCGCACCAAAAGCTCGACGTGAAAAACTGGCGCGACTGCCAGCAAGCGCCGGGGTTTTTACCGGCTGAACGCGTTTGGATGGATCAAATTGTCGGCAGCATGGGTTACGTCGATGCGCTGCGCGAAGTGAGTCGCGAAGCCGACCAATTTAGCTGGTGGCCGGACACTGAGCAGGCGCAACTGCTCAACCTCGGCTATCGCTACGACTACCAACTGCTCACCCCCGGCCTGCGCCGCAGCGTGCGCAGTGCGCGCTTGCCACGCCAGCCGCGTTTCTCCCAGCACGCGCCGCTGGTGGTCGACTACGATTGGACCCTCAGCGTTTAACGGTTGGCCCGCATGAGCAGCCTGCCTAAATCACACCGTTTAACGCCGCGCCTGCCTCCGCGCAGAACCCAATTACCGCGAATTTTGCAGCGCATTTATGCCGCTGCAGCGTTACTGCTGTGCATGACGGCCATAGGCACGCTGGGCTTTTACATCACCGCAGCGGATGATCAAGCCAATTTCTCCGACGCCCTGCACATGACCCTAATCACCATTACCACCGTCGGTTATGGTGAGGTCATTCCATTGACCAGTCTTGGCGAGCGTATTTTCGCTGCTAGCATCGCCCTTACCGGCTTCGGCACTGTAACGTTCTTATTTACCAGCCTGGCCACCTTCTTTCTCGAAAGTGATTTCGACTACAGCCTGCGGAGACGACGCATGGAAAAAGCCATCAAGAAGCTCTCCGAGCACTACATTATTTGCGGCTTTGGCCGGGTCGGGCGCAACGTAGCGCATGAACTACAAGCCACCAGCCGCGATTTCGTCGCCGTCGACAGCGATGAAAAATTACTCGAAGAACAACACGAGCACTTCCCACGCTTATTGCATCTGTATGGCGACGCCACCGACGACGACCTGCTGCTGGCGGCGGATATCGCCGATGCCGCCGGAGTATTTGCAGTAACCGGCGATGACAGCCGCAACCTGATGATTATTCTCACCGCCCGCCAACTCAACCCAAATGTTCGAGTGGTGGCTCGCTGCCACGAGATACGCAATGTGGCAAAGATGAAAAAGGCCGGGGCTGACGTAGTCATCTCGCCAGACTTTGCCGGCGGCATGCGCATCGCATCATCAATGATTCGCCCACACGTGGTGACCTTCCTCGACGAAATGCTGCGCTCCGAACACAAGGTGCGCCTCGAAGAAGTCGCCATCACCGCGCAGCAACACCGCTTAAGCATTGGCGAGATTAAACAGCAGTGCCCGAACTGCGTGATTTTATCGGTGCGCAATCAACAGGATTTTATCTTCAACCCGGCTGACCAGCTGATTCTGCAACCCGGACAAACCCTGATTGCCATGGTGCCACCCCACGGGCGCAACGAACTACTGGCGGCGCTCGGTTAGCGCTATTCGCTAGACAATAAAAAGCCGACAACTTGTGTCGGCTTTTTATTGAACGGGAAAATCCTATTTGATCAGCCGCCAGCTAAAGGGGTAGCGATAGGCTTGGCCTTCATTGGCCTTGATCCCAGCGATAACGGTCAGGACCAGCGCCGTAATGCCCACTAACAGCATCAGCGGAAAGCCAATCAACAACCACGCCAATAGGCCACAAACCATCATGGCCGCACTGTAGGTGATCTGAAAGTTCAAGGCTTCCTTACCTTGTGCGTCAACGAAGGGGTCGAGATCCTTCTTCAATTGCCACACAATCAAGGGGCCGATCACATTGCCAATCATCGGTGCCAACAACCAAAAGAACGCCGCGTAATGGCAGAGCATCGCCCACTGCCGCGCCTGAGCATTGGGTAACTCAGGCATCGGTGGAACTTGAACATCACTCATACAACGCCCCTTTAGCGATTTAACCGAACAACGCCAACTAGTCAGCCAGCGCCGCTTGTTGCAGCTCGAACAATTCGAGCATGCCTTTCTGCGCCAACGCCAGCATGGCGTTTAACTCTTCTGGCTGGAAAGGAGCGCCTTCGGCCGTGCCTTGCACTTCGATAAAACCACCGGCGGCGGTCATCACCACGTTCAGGTCAGTCTCGGCCGCCGAATCTTCAGGATAGTCCAAATCGAGCACCGGCTCGCCTTTGTACATGCCGACCGACACCGCCGCGACCATTTGCTTAAGCGGGTCACCGCCCTTCAGGCCGCCGCGCTTCTTCATCAGTTTCAGCGCATCAACCAAGGCCACCATGGCGCCGGTGATCGACGCGGTGCGGGTGCCGCCGTCCGCCTGAATCACGTCGCAGTCAACGTACAGAGTGTTTTCCCCGAGCTTGGACATATCCAGTGCGGCGCGCAGCGAGCGGCCGATTAAGCGCTGGATTTCCAAGGTGCGGCCGCCCTGCTTGCCACGGCTGGCTTCACGCTGGTTACGATCGCCAGTGGCGCGCGGCAACATGCCGTATTCGGCGGTCAACCAACCTTGGCCTTGGCCTTTAAGGAAGCGCGGCACCCCGGATTCAACACTGACCGTACAGATCACTTTGGTGTCGCCAAACTCCACCAACACCGAACCCTCGGCATGTTTGGTGTAGTTACGGGTGATACGGATCGGGCGCAGTTGATCTGCGGCGCGGCCACTTGGACGTTTCATCAAGGCATACCTGTTCGGGACGGAAATCTGCCGACCAGTATAGAGGCCAGCGCCGCCGCCGAACATCGGCGATTGGGCGCGCCCGACGACTGCGCTACAATCTCATCCATTCGGACCCGCCCTTTCCACTTGATAGTTTGCACGCGAGGTACACCCATGGTGCACAGCATGACCGCCTTTGCCCGCACTGAACTGGCAGGCAGCCACGGCACCCTGAGTTGGGAGCTGCGCTCGGTTAACCATCGTTATTTGGAACCGCAACTGCGCCTGCCCGAAGCCTTTCGCGATCTCGAAAGCGCGGTACGTGACGCCCTGCGCCAAGGCCTGTCACGCGGTAAAGTCGAATGCACCCTGCGCTTTAACGATGACAGCGCCGGCCAAGCCTTGAATGTTGATCAACAACGCGCCGCGCAACTGGTGGCCGCCGCCGAAACCATCGCCAGCCTGATCAAACAACCGGCCGCACTTAACCCGCTGGAGATTCTCGCTTGGCCGGGCGTACTGGTGGCCGCCGCCAGCGACCCGCAAGCTATGAATGCCGCGGCCCTGAGCCTGTTCAATCAAGCCCTCAACGAGCTAAAGCTGGGACGCGGCCGCGAAGGCGCAGAGTTAGCCAAACTGCTTAACGAGCGCCTGGATGCGATTGGCGACGAGGTCGCCTACCTACGCGAACAAGTGCCGCAGATGCTCGCCAGCCAACGGCAAAAAGTCCTCGAGCGCTGCCGCGAAATGCAGGTCGACCTCGAGCCGCAACGCCTCGAACAAGAGATGGTGCTGCTCGCACAGAAAAGCGATGTAGCGGAAGAACTAGACCGCCTCAGCACCCACGTCAGCGAAGTGCGCCGGGTGCTGAAAGCCGGTGGCGCGGCCGGCCGACGCTTAGACTTTTTAATGCAAGAGCTTAACCGCGAAGCCAACACCCTCGGTTCTAAAGCCTTCGACACCCGTAGCACGCAAGCCGCTGTCAGCCTGAAAGTGCTGATCGAGCAAATGCGCGAACAAGTCCAGAACATCGAATAAACGAGCCGACGATGACTACCACAACCTCCAGCGGCACCCTGTATATCGTTTCGGCGCCCTCCGGCGCTGGCAAAACCAGCCTGATCAAGGCGCTGCTTGAGGCGCAAACGCAAATTCGCGTGTCCGTCTCGCACACCACTCGCGCCATGCGTCCGGGCGAGATCGACGGGGTGAACTACCACTTCACCGAGCGCCAAGCTTTTCTGGAAATGCTCGAACAGGACGCCTTTCTTGAGCACGCCGAAGTCTTTGGCAACCTCTACGGCACCTCGCAGCGCTGGCTGGAAGACACCCTCAAAGAAGGCTTTGATTTGATCTTGGAGATCGACTGGCAAGGCGCCCAGCAAGTCCGCCGGCTAATGCCGCAGGCCAAGTCGATTTTCATTCTGCCGCCAAGCCAAGTCGCGCTGCGCCAACGCTTGACCAATCGAGGCCAAGACAGCGAGTCGATTATCGACGAGCGCATGCGTGAAGCCGTCAGCGAGATGAGCCACTACGTCGAATACGACTACTTGGTAATAAACGACGATTTCAACAGCGCCCTAGACGACTTAAAAGCCGTGTTCCGCGCCAATCAATTGCTCCAGGCGCCACAACAGCAACGCTTTAGCGAGTTACTCTGCCAGTTACTGGCCTGATTAAAGCGCTGCGGGACTGCGTCCGAATCCGCCACAGACGCAGTCCAAACCGGTAAAACCGTATAAAATCGCCACAACCTGCGCCACTGGGTAAATCAACGCTTCCCTTACGGCGGGTGATTTTTTAGACTACTCAGTCCGCTCGCCCATTCGGGCACAGCTTTATTTTGCTTTTGCTACGAGGATGACCATGGCCCGCGTTACCGTTGAAGACTGCCTAGACAACGTCGAGAACCGCTTTGAGCTGGTCATGCTCGCCACCAAGCGCTCCCGTCAACTCGCCACCGGCGGCAAAGAACCTAAGCTGGCTTGGGAAAATGACAAGCCAACCGTAGTCGCCCTGCGCGAAATCGCTGCCGGCCTGGTTGATTACGACGTCATTGCCCAAGACGATCTGATCGAAGACGAACCTTTGTTCGCCACCTTCGAAGACGAGACCAACGAGGGCTAACACATCTATGTCGGGTCGAAGTCCTAAGCCTCAGGTACCGTCAGTTCAGTTAGGGGCCAGCCCTTGCCGAGCATAGACAGCCTCGCCGAACGACTTTCGACCTACCTCGGCCCGGACCAAGTCAACTTGGTCCGCCGGGCGTATTTTTATGCCGAACAAGCCCACGACGGCCAGTTACGTCGCAGCGGCGAAGCTTATGTAACCCACCCTCTCGCGGTGGCTCGAATCCTTGCCGAAATGCACATGGACCATCACAGCCTGATGGCCGCAATGCTGCATGACGTGATCGAAGACACCGGCATCGGCAAAGAAGCGCTCAGCGCGCAATTTGGTGAAACCGTCGCCGAACTGGTCGATGGGGTCAGCAAACTGACCCAGATGAACTTCGAAACCAAGGCCGAAGCGCAAGCAGAAAACTTCCAGAAAATGGCCATGGCCATGGCCCGCGATATCCGCGTGATCTTGGTCAAGCTTGCCGACCGCCTGCACAACATGCGCACCCTCGACTGCATGCCGCATGAAAAAAGCCGGCGAATCGCCAAAGAAACCCTGGAAATTTACGCACCCATCGCCAATCGCTTGGGCATGCACAATATCCACATCGAATTTGAAGACCTAGGTTTCCGAGCGATGTACCCGATGCGCTCCGAGCGCATTCGTAACGCGGTGCGCAAAGCGCGCGGCAATCGTAAAGAAATCGTCAACAAGATCGAAGAATCGCTCGGCCACTGCCTCGCCCGCGAAGACCTGCAAGGCGAAGTGCAGGGCCGCGAAAAGCACCTGTACAGCATCTACCAGAAGATGCGCGGCAAACGTCGGGCCTTCAACGAGATCATGGACGTCTACGCCTTCCGCATCGTGGTCGACAAAGTCGACACCTGCTACCGCGTGCTTGGCGCCGTGCATAACCTTTACAAACCGCTGCCCGGGCGTTTCAAAGACTACATCGCGATCCCCAAGGCCAACGGCTACCAGTCGCTGCACACCACCTTGTTCGGCATGCACGGGGTGCCCATCGAGATCCAAATTCGCACCCGCGAAATGGAAGAAATGGCCAACAACGGTGTCGCCGCCCACTGGCTGTACAAGTCCACCGACGACGAGCAGCCCAAAGGCACCCATGCCCGCGCCCGCCAGTGGATCAAAGGCGTGCTAGAGATGCAGCAGCGCGCCGGTAACTCGCTGGAGTTCATCGAGAACGTCAAAATTGACCTGTTCCCCGATGAGGTCTATGTGTTCACCCCCAAGGGCCGCATCATGGAGCTACCGAAAGGCTCCACCGCAGTGGACTTCGCCTATGCGGTACACACCGACGTTGGCAACAGCTGCATCGCTTGCCGGATCAACCGACGCTTGGCGCCGCTCTCCGAGCCCTTGCAAAGTGGCTCGACGGTAGAAATTGTCTCGGCCCCCGGCGCACGACCAAACCCGGCGTGGTTGAATTTTGTGGTCAGCGGCAAGGCCCGCACGCATATTCGCCACGCATTGAAACTGCAGCGCCGCTCGGAGTCGGTGAGCCTCGGCGAGCGTTTACTTAACAAGGTTCTGGCCGGTTTCAACAGCCACCTCGACAAACTGCCCGGTGAACGCCTGCAAGCGGCATTGCTCGAATACCAATACGAGGCGCTCGACGACCTGCTGGAAAACATCGGCTTGGGTAATCGCATGGCCTTCGTGGTCGCACGCCGACTGCTGACCGACAGCGTTGAACCCTTGCCCACGCAAGAAGGCCCACTGGCCATTCGCGGCACGGAAGGTTTGGTGCTCAATTACGCCAAATGCTGCACGCCGATTCCCGGCGACCCAATTATTGGCCACCTGTCGGCCGGTAAAGGCATGGTGGTGCATCTGGACACCTGCAAAAACATCAGCGACGTGCGGCATAACCCAGAAAAATGCATCCAACTGTCGTGGGCTAAGGACGTTAGCGGTGAGTTTAATGTCGAGTTACGCGTCGAGTTGGAGCACCAGCGCGGCCTCATCGCCCTGCTCGCCAGCAGCGTCAACGCCGCCGACGGCAACATCGAAAAAATCAGCATGGACGAGCGTGACGGTCGGATCAGCGTGGTTCAGTTAGTCGTCAGCGTGCACGACCGCGTTCACCTGGCCCGCGTAATCAAAAAGCTGCGTGCCCTCAAAGGCCTCAGCCGCATCACACGAGTGCGCGGCTAGGGTGGCTAACACTCTCTTCATCTACTACCGATTTTCGATTAGAGGGACGATGGGTGAAGCGTCATCCACCCTACGCCCAGCCGAAACAACCCAATCATTCAGGAGTTTCCCATGAGCAAGACCATTATCAACAGCGACAAAGCCCCAGCCGCCATCGGCACTTACTCGCAAGCCATCAAAGCCGGCAACACCGTTTACATGTCCGGGCAGATCCCGCTCGACCCGCAAACCATGGAATTGGTGGAAGGCTTCGAAGCGCAGACCGTGCAAGTGTTTGAGAACCTCAAAGCGGTAGCCGAAGCGGCGGGTGGTTCGTTCAAAGACATCGTCAAGCTGAACATCTTCCTCACCGACCTGAGCCACTTCGCCAAGGTCAACGAAGTTATGGGCCGCTACTTCGAGCAGCCGTATCCAGCCCGCGCCGCCATCGGTGTAGCCGCTTTGCCGCGTGGCGCAGCGGTGGAAATGGACGCGATTTTAGTCATCGACTGATCGGTTCGATCAGTAACCCGCCCAAGGTCTGCTACTGCTACGCGTATACTCCGTAGCTCGTGAAGGCCTTGCACGGGGCGCGCTCAAGACGGGGATAGCCCCGCACTCATTTGCTTAGGTACTCACCATGCGTCATCTCCTTTGCCTGCTGGTTTGCACGCTCGTGCTGAGCGGCTGCGCCAGCAAACCTAAAGACCCCAGCGGTATTTGGATTAACCAAGCGGCTATCGATGCGGCGGTTAAAGGCGGGCACTTGCGTGAGGCCTTACTGGCCTACGGTCCAAATTTGGAATGGAGCCTGAACAGCGCACGCCAGCAAGCCACCTTCAGCAACGGCTTCGAGCTAGGTGACGGCGCCCTAAGCCCACAGGCCGATGGTCAGTGGCAAGTCAGCTTCTATGGCGACAACCACGAAACGCTCAAAGCGCAGGGCGCTGCACTGCTGCAACTGGCCAGCCCAACGTGGCCAGAACAACGCTTTGAGCGCGCCAAAGTGACGGTCGCCAGCGGCGCACCAGTCGGCAGCAGCTTTGAATACAGCCTGTACGAAGCCTACCTAGCCGGTACGTGGAAGGTCCGCAGCGGCCCCGGCAAAGGTGGTTTAGTGCTGTTCCATGCCGACGGTAAACTCGAAGGTCTGCCGGGTGCCGAGCGCTTCGCCCTGTGTCTGGCCGGTGATTGCGCGTCCATGAGTGGCGAATACGACAGCCTATGGCTGCAACTGGGCAAAGAAGGCAACGAATGGGTGTTCGTCCGTGACGGCGACCAACTACAAATATTCACCGCCCTCAACCGCGCCCAGCCGGACGAAATGCCCGACCTCTATCCGGGCGAACTGCGCTGGCTGCTCGAGCGGGACTAAGCGCTACTCAGGCAAAACCGACTTTTTATGCCGAATAAGCGAGAAATTTCCATGCGCGCAGAACGCGACGAAGATCAGGTCCGCCCGTCACGGGCCAAACCACAACGCCGGCTGGCCTACGAAATAGCCCTTGGCATCATTCTCGGCGGAGCAGGCCTGTGGCTGCTGCAAGTGCTCACAGGGCTAATCGCAGCCAAATTTATGCTGCAGCAGATTCAGATGCATCTGCCCGGCTAAAGCCAACATAGAGCAAGCCACGACATGGCCATTATCGAACACAGCATCGAAATCAACGCCGCGCAGGACGTGGTTTATGGCATCTCGCAGGACTACAAGGTGCGATTTGACTGGGATCCGTTTCCTGATCGACTCGAGATGCTCGGTGGTGGCGACTACCTAGCCGAGCGAGGTAAGCGCGTGTATGTACGCAGCAAACTTGGTCTGTCAATGGTGGTCGAGTTCGTCCAGGTTAACCCGCCCTCACGTGCGGCCATTGCCATGGTTAGCGGGCCACTCTTCCTCAAGAAGTTCGCCGGCACCTGGATCTTCCAACCACTGAGTAGCGAATGCACTCTTGCCAAGTTTCGCTATGCGCTTGAGGCTAAACCTGCACTGTTGCGCCCGCTGATCGAAGCGCTCGCCACCGCCTACTTTCGCCGCACGGTGCGCAAGCGCTTGTTCGCGCTCAAGCAATACTGCGAGCGCCCTTAACTAAGCTTGCTCGACGAGCGACGCAAGATTTTGATCGAGTACTTGAGTGCCGGTTTGCGCGTGACGCTGATGGCTTTGCGCGTGACGGTGTCGAGGGTGATGTTCCAGAAGCCGGTGCTCGGTACCG
>JAIETJ010000056.1 GCA_019745275.1 Pseudomonadaceae bacterium
TCTTCGAGCATGTAGCTGACGCCGCTGGGGGTGCGCAGGTTGTCTTCGAGCACGTAGTAGGTGCCGTCGCCATCGCGTACCAAATCGACCCCGGCAATATGCGCATAGGTGTCGCGGTGCAGGTCGAGGCCCTGCATGGCGATCTGGTAGCACTCGTTAGCCAGCACCTGCTCGGCCGGAATAATCCCCGCCTTGATGATGCGTTGGCCGTGATAGAGGTCGGCGAGAAACATATTCAGCGCCTGCACCCGCTGAATACAGCCGCGCTCGATGCCCTGCCATTCGCGCCCGGTAATGCTGCGCGGGATGGTATCGAAGGGGATCAGCCGCTCGGTGCCCTGTTCGTCGCCATACAGGGTGAAGGTGATGCCGGCGCGGTGAAACAGCAGGTCGGCTTCACGCCGACGCTGGGCCAGTTGCTCCGGTGGGGTGGCCGCTAACCAGCGGGCAAACTCTTGATAATGCGGGCGACACTTACCGCGCGCATCGTACATTTCGTCATAGTACTGCCGAGCCATACTGCAACCCTCATCCACTGATGAGAGTGCTATCGCAAAGCCCGTGCCAGAGCACTAAAGTGTTTTATATCAATTAGTTAGGCGTTTCTCGCAACCGCCAAGCACCAACAGGGCGCAACTTAACCGCAGATTTACCGGGGGTAAGCACTGTTTTAGCTCAGTCGCCGTGTGCGCCTGTTGCAGGATCGCTGCGATTTAGCGCGCCGCTGCATGGTGCAGTGCATCGAGCGTGGGCAGGCAGTGGCTGCGCTAGCAGATGAGTATTTGGCTTGCTTTGCCTGCCGTACATTTAAGGTGCCAGTTGCTCAGCGCTGAGTTGATGCTCTTCGCCGGCGTAGTAAGCCTTAACGCGCGGGTCCATGACCGCGCGCCAGAGCGGTGGGAACAGCGCGAGCACCACCATACCGGCGTAGCCGTTCGGCAATTGCGGGCTGCTTTCGTGATGGCGCAGCACTTGGTAGCGACGCTTGGCGTAAGCGTGGTGGTCGGAGTGACGCTGCAAGTGGAACAAAATTAAGTTGGTAATCAAGTAGTTGCTGTTCCATGAGTGGCTGGGGTTGGTGCGCTCATAGCGACCATCCGCTTGCTTGCGTCGGTGCAGGCCGTAGTGCTCGATGTAGTTAACTATCTCCAGCAGGGTGAGCGCGGCAAAGCTTTGCCCCACGAAAAACACCAGCCCCAACCAGCCAAAGGCCAGGGCAAATCCGAGAGCAAACAAACCGCTAAGGGCGTACCACCAGATCAGTTCATTCTGTCGGCACAATGCCGGCAAGCCTTTGCGTTTCAGGCGCTCGGCTTCTAGCCGCCAAGCATTGAGAAAATTGTGCAGATACGCGTGCGGTAAGAAGGCGTACAAACTTTGCCCGAAACGGGACGATGAAGCGCATTCAGGGGTGGACACATGCACGTGGTGGCCGCGTACATGCTCAACTTTAAAACCGGCGTAGCACACGGCCGCCAACAATAAGCCGCCGGCGTTTTGCTCGATGGCGGGGTCTTTGTGAACCAGTTCGTGGGCCACGGTAATGCCGACTACGCCCATCACGATGCCAATCGACAGAATCCAGCCGAACTGGCCAATCCAGCTCCATGTTTGGTTATGAGCCAGCACCCAGCCAGCCCAACCGAGCATGCCGAGTAACACCGGCACGCAGGCCAAGGTCAGTACGCGGTAGTAGAGATCATTTTCCATGGCGGGTACTTGCAGGCTTTCTTCTGGGTTGGCCGGATCGCGCCCGAGCAGTGCATCCAGTAGCGGCATCAGGCCAAAAATAAGTGTCGGCACTAAGAACGCCCAAGCGTCGGCATGCGCGCTGTTTTGCCCCAAGTAATAGCTCAGTGGCACCAGTGCGACAGGCAGTAGCCATAGCCAATAAGCAACTTTTTTAAAGCGCAGCATCCAGTCAGAGGAGCGGGTCGACAGCATGAGGGTAGGCCTTCTTGTTGTGGTTGTGTTGTTAGATTGTAGGACGATTGATCGGCTGGGTTAAGTCCTGCCAAGCCTATCTTTGGCATGGTCTGGATAGGCTCTGGCGGGATGGTTGGGGGGCGCCCTGTGGTACACTCGCGGCCCTGCGCGGCAACTCATATAAAGGAACAACATGACGTTTAAGGCCCCGGACAGCCTCGCTGAGCAAATCGCTCAGCACCTCGCCGAGCGCATCATTCGCGGCGAATTAAAAGAGTGCGAACGCATTCAAGAGCAAAAAGTTACCCAGGCACTGAATGTCAGCCGAGGTTCGGTGCGCGAAGCGCTGCTGATTCTTGAGCGTCGGCATTTAATTGTGATCTTGCCGCGCCGTGGTGCGCATGTTGCCGAACTGACCGCACATAACGTTAAGAGCCTCTACGCGTTGGTGATGGAGCTGTACATCGTGTTGGGCAATGCGGTGGCCGCCACTTGGCGCACCGAAGCCGACCTCGCGCCGTTGCTGGCGGTACAACTGCAATTGCAGGCAAACGCCGCCAGTGAAGATATCGACGCTTTCGTTGAGAGCAGTTTTGATGTGATGCGCGCGGCTTTTCCGTTTGCCAGCAACCCTTATCTGCAAGAAACCCTCGAGAATCTGCTGCCGGCTATTAGCCGCACCTATCACCTGGCCTTGGGCCGGCGCAAATCGGAAATGAGCACCTTTGTGAACACCTTCGCGGCGATGTTGCAGGCGGTAGTGGCGCGTGACCCGGTGCAAATTCGCACGGTCTTGCTCGGTTATGGGCAGCACAATTGTGCGCTGGTGTTGGCGGCGTTGGCGGAGCGCTAAGGCGCCGAAAGGAAGCGGGTGTTATGCGGCTAAAGTGCATCAAGCTGGCGGGCTTTAAGTCGTTCGTCGATCCGACTACGGTCAACTTCCCGAGCAATATGGCGGCGGTGGTTGGCCCCAATGGTTGCGGCAAGTCGAATATCATCGATGCCGTGCGCTGGGTAATGGGCGAGAGTTCGGCGAAGAACCTGCGCGGCGAGTCGATGACCGACGTGATCTTCAACGGCTCCACCAGCCGTAAGCCAGTCAGCCAAGCCTCGATTGAACTGGTGTTCGATAACAGCGACGGCACCTTGCTCGGCGAATACGCCAGCTACGCGGAAATCTCGATTCGCCGCCGGGTTACCCGCGACAGCCAGAACACCTACTTTCTCAACGGGGTGAAGTGCCGGCGCCGCGACATTACCGATATCTTCTTGGGCACCGGGTTAGGCCCGCGCAGTTACTCGATCATCGAACAGGGGATGATCTCCAAGCTGATCGAGGCGCGTCCCGAAGACCTGCGTAACTTTATTGAAGAAGCTGCCGGCATCTCAAAATACAAAGAGCGCCGCCGCGAAACCGAAAACCGCATCCGTCGCACCCATGAAAATTTGGCGCGTTTAACCGACCTGCGTGAAGAACTCGAGAGGCAACTCGAACGCTTGCAGCGTCAAGCACAGTCGGCCGAGAAGTATCAGCAGTACAAGGCCCAAGAGCGTGAGCTTAAAGCCCAATTAGCCGCTTTGCGTTGGCAGAGCCTGAACGAGCAGGTCGGTCAGCGTGAAGCGGTGATCGCCCAGCAAGAAATCGCCTTCGAGGCGCTGATTGCTGAACAGCGCAGCGCCGATGCCAGCATCGAACGCTTGCGCGATGGCCATCACGAGTTGTCCGAGCAGTTTAATACGGTGCAGGGGCGCTTCTATTCGGTCGGCGGCGACATCGCCCGCATCGAGCAAAGTATCCAGCACGGCCAGCAGCGCTTGCGCCAATTGCAGGACGACTTGCGTGAGGCCGAACGGGCCCGGCAAGAAACCGCCACGCACCTCAGTCATGACCAAAATCTGCTCGCCAACTTGAGCGAAGAGCTGGCCATGCTTGAGCCCGAACAAGCCATGACCGCGGCGGCGGCCGAGGAGGCGGCGGCTGGTTTGGACGAGTCGGAAACCGCCATGCACGGCTGGCAAGAACAGTGGGATGGTTTTACTCAACGCAGTGCCGAACCACGGCGTTTGGCCGAAGTGCAGCAGTCGCGTATCCAGCAGCTTGAGCACAGCCTTGAGCGCTTAAGCGAACGGCAACGGCGCTTGGCCGATGAGCGTCAGCAGTTGGCCGCCGACCCACAAGACGCCGCCATTCTTGAACTCGGCGAGCAGCTGGCGATCAGCGAATTGACCGTTGAGGAGTTGCACGAGGCCGAACAGCGCTTGGCCGAGCAACTCGAACTATTGCGTGGCCAACTACAGGCGGCTAATCAGGCGCAGCAGCAGGCGCAGGGTCACTTACAGCGTTTAAATGGTCGGGTCGCCGCGCTTGAGGCCTTGCAGCAAGCGGCGCTCAACCCGGCCAAAGGCACGGCGCAATGGCTGCGTGAACAAGGCTTGAGCGAGTGCCCGCAATTGGCCGCCGGTTTGCGGGTGACGCCCGGCTGGGAGTTGGCGGTAGAGACGGTGTTGGGCGCGGATTTGCAGGCGGTGTTGCTCGATGACGGGCAAGCCAGCAGTTTGCCGCAGTTGGATTTCGCCAGCTTTAGCCAAGGCGATTTGCGTTTACTGCAGGCCAGTCATGGCGCGCCGCGTTTGCCGGGCAGCTTGCTCGATAAGGTCGAGTCGAGTGTCGATTTAGCCCCTTGGCTGGGGCAGATTCTGCCGGTGGAAACCCTGCAAGATGCCCTCGCGTTACGCAGCCAGTTGGCCTCCGGCAGCAGCCTGATCAGCCGTGATGGCTATTGGCTGGGGCCGCATTTTTTACGCGTGCGCCACGCCGATGCCAGCGAAAGCGGGGTGCTGGCGCGTGCCCAAGAGTTGTTGCAGTTACACGCCGAACGCGAGCAACTGCAGGCCAGCGTGGCCGAACTGGAGTTGCAGTTACAGCAACTGCACGCCGAGCAGCGCGAGCAGGAGCAAAACCGTGAGCAACAGCGCCGGCGCTTGCATGACGAAACCCGTAATGCTGGCGAATTAAAAGCCCAGCTTTCAGCGGTGCAGGCCAAGGTCGAACAACTGCAGTTACGTCAGCGCCGCCTGGATGCCGAGGTCGCGGAGTCCGCCGAGCAGCTGGCCCAAGAGCAAGAGCAGTTGGGCGAGGCGCGGCTGATTCTGCAAGACGCGCTGGACGCTATGGAACAAGACAGCCAGCTGCGCGAACAACTGCTGGCGACCCGTGACGGTTTGCGCGAGCGGCTCGACCGCATACGCCAAGAGGCGCGCCAGCACAAAGACCATGCCCATCAGCTGGCAGTGCGCCTCGGTGCTCTTAATAGCCAGCACAGCTCTACCGCCCAAGCCTTGCAGCGTCTGCAATTACAAGCCGAACGCCTGCATGAAAAACGTGAGCAGCTCGACCTGAATCTGGGTGAAGGCGAAGCGCCGTTGGAAGAGTTGCGCATGAAGCTGGAGGAGTTGCTCGACAAACGCATGGCCGTCGAAGACGAGCTCAAACTGGCGCGTTTGGGCCTGGAAGACGCCGACCGGCAATTGCGCGACAGCGAGAAACGCCGCAATCAGGCCGAGCAGCAAGCGCAATTGTTGCGCGGCCAACTTGAGCAGCAACGTCTCGATTGGCAGAGCCTGAACGTACGCCGCGCAGCAGTGGTTGAACTGCTGGCGGCCGAGAATTACGACCTGCATACAGTGCTAGCCAACTTGCCGGTTGAGGCCAGCGAAAGCGCTTGGAACGCTGAGCTTGAGCAGTTAGCGGGGCGGATTCAGCGCTTGGGCGCAATCAACCTCGCGGCGATCGAAGAGTATCAGCAGCAATCTGAGCGTAAGCGTTACTTGGATGCGCAAAATGCCGATTTGGTCGAGGCGCTGGATACCCTAGAAAACGTCATTCGTAAAATCGACAAAGAAACCCGCAACCGTTTCAAAGCCACCTTTGATCAAATCAATGCCGGTTTGCAGGCGTTATTTCCCAAGGTGTTTGGCGGCGGTACGGCGTATCTGGAGTTAACCGGTGAAGATTTGCTCGATACCGGCGTAAGCATCATGGCTCGGCCGCCCGGCAAGAAAAACAGCACCATTCACCTGTTGTCCGGTGGCGAGAAGGCGCTGACCGCGCTGGCGCTGGTGTTTGCCATCTTTCAGCTTAATCCGGCGCCGTTTTGCATGCTCGATGAGGTGGATGCGCCGCTGGATGACGCCAACGTCGGCCGCTATGCACGCTTGGTTAAAGAAATGTCGGCAACCGTTCAATTTATCTACATCACCCACAACAAAATCGCCATGGAAATGGCCGATCAGCTGCTGGGTGTGACCATGCACGAGCCAGGTTGCTCGCGTTTAGTGGCGGTGGATGTTGAAGAAGCCTTGGCAATGGTTGAAAGTTGATGCGACAGACGGTGTAAAATTGACTTTTGTCGTGCTAGTTTAGCCAAAGGTTTCTGTGACGCGTGGAAAACGCCAGCTAGAACATGGAGTTGGCGCCATGCGGGTTAATAGTTACGGGTTTGGATGCCCTTTAAATCAATTTTTTAGTCGGGGTTAGTGGAATACATGGAAATCGGTCTGCGTGAGTGGCTGATCGTCATCGGCATTGTAGTGATCGGCGGCATCTTGGTAGATGGCTGGCGGCGCATGCGGGTTGGCAAAGGCAAGCTTAAGTTCAAATTGGATGGACGCTTTGGCGATTTGCCCGACGAAGACGGCGACCCTGCATTGCTGGGCCCAGCACGGGTAGTGGACCGACAGCGCGAGCCGCAGTTTGACGAAGAAGATCTACCGGTGATGAACGCCACTGAGCTAAATCGTCGCCGCGCTGGCGAGCCTAGTCAGGGCGACTTAAACCTCAGTGCGCCAGTACCGACCCTGTTAACCCCGGTTGAGTCGCTCGAAGCAAAACGTCCAGCACCCGTGGTCAGCAGCAACCCGGAGTTGCCGCCAGTCGAAGAAGTGTTGGTGATTAGCGTGGTTGCTCGCGAAGGCGAGGGCTTTAATGGCCCGGCGCTGCTGCAAAATATTCTCGAAAGCGGCCTGCGTTTTGGTGAGATGGATATCTTCCATCGTCACGAAAGCATGGCCGGTAATGGTGAAGTGTTGTTCTCGATGGCCAACGGGGTAAAACCGGGCACCTTCGACTTGGACGATATTGACCATTTCACCACCCGCGCGGTGAGCTTCTTTCTCGGTATGCCAGGCCCGCGTCACCCGCGCCAAGCTTTTGATGTGATGATCGCCGCCGCCCGCAAATTGGCCAATGAGCTAAACGGTGAGCTTAAAGATGATCAGCGCAACACCATGACCGCGCAAACCATTGAGCATTATCGCCAGCGCATTGTGGAATTTGAACGCAAACACATCATGCCGAAACGCTAAGCCGGGTTAGCCGCGCTGGAGTGTTGAGTGAGTCGTTAAAAAAGCAGCCTCGGCTGCTTTTTTGCTTTTTAAGAGATTTGGTTATGACCGATAGCATCGCCCAAACTGCCCAGCGCATTCTCGAACTGCGCGCCGAGTTGGATACCCATAACTACCGTTATTACGTGCTCGACCAGCCGAGTATTCCTGACGCCGAATACGACCGACTGTTTCGTGAGCTGCAAACTTTAGAAGCGGCCGCCCCAGCGTTAATTAGCGCCGATTCGCCAACCCAGCGGGTCGGTGGTTCGGCGCTCAGTGCCTTTGGTGAGGTCAAGCATGAAGTGCCGATGCTCAGCCTAGGTAATGCTTTTGAGGAGGCGGATCTGCTGGATTTTGACCGCCGCGTGCATGAGGGGCTGGATTTACCCGCCGGCGATTTGTTTGGCGGTGGCGCTGAGGTTGAGTACTGCTGCGAGCCTAAGCTTGACGGTCTGGCCGTCAGCTTGCTGTACGAACACGGCTTGCTGGTGCGTGGCGCCACCCGTGGCGATGGCAGTACGGGTGAGGACATCAGCACTAATGTGCGCACTATTCGCAACGTGCCGCTCAAGCTGCACGGCGAGGGCTGGCCGAGTGTTCTTGAAGTGCGCGGCGAAGTATTTATGTCTAGGAGCGGCTTCGCTGCACTCAATGCGCGGCAACTGCAGAACGCCAGCAAGCCCTTCGCCAACCCGCGTAACGCGGCGGCGGGCAGCCTGCGCCAGCTAGACCCGAAGATTACCGCCAGTCGTCCGTTGGAGTTTTGTTGCTATGGCATTGGCCGTGTCGAAGGTGAATTGCCGGCGACTCAGGTGGGCATCCTCCAGCAACTGAAGCACTGGGGCCTACCGATCAGTCGCGAGCTAGTACTGGCCAAGGGTGCCAGCGAATGCCTGGCTTACTACCGCGATATCGGCGAGCGGCGTGCCAGCCTGGCCTATGAAATCGATGGTGTGGTGTTCAAGGTCAACGACCTCGCCTACCAGCGTGAGCTGGGTTTTCGCGCGCGCGAACCACGCTGGGCGATTGCGCATAAATTCCCGGCGCTGGAAGAGCTGACAGAGTTGCTGGACGTGGAGTTTCAGGTCGGTCGCACTGGCGCGGTGACGCCGGTGGCGCGTTTGCAGCCGGTGCAAGTCGCCGGGGTGATGGTGGCCAACGCCACGCTGCACAACATGGATGAAGTCGCGCGTTTGGGCCTGATGATCGGCGATACGGTGATCATTCGCCGCGCCGGCGATGTGATTCCGCAAGTAGTGCAAGTGGTGCTGGAGCGCCGCCCGGACTGGTCTGCACAGGAGCGTGAGGCGCGCACCGTCAAGGTGCCGAGTGAGTGCCCGGTGTGCGGCTCGGCGGTCGAGCGCACGCAACTGGTCAAACGCAGCAAGGGCCGCGAGACTTTCAGCGAAGGCGCCGCGTATCGCTGCGTTGGGCGGCTGGCCTGCGGTGCGCAACTGAAACAGGCGATCATCCACTACGTGTCGCGCCGGGCCTTGGATATCGAAGGTCTGGGCGAGAAGAGCGTCGAACAGTTGGTGGACGAAGGTTTGGTTCGCTCGCCAGCCGACCTGTATAAATTGACCTTCGAGCAAGTGGTCGAGCTGGAAGGCTTTGCCGAGCTATCCAGCAAGAACCTGCTGGCCGCTATCGAAAACAGTAAGAAGCCCGAACTGGCGCGCTTTATTTATGCCCTCGGTATTCCCGAAGTCGGCGAGGAAACGGCCAAGGTTTTGGCTCGTTCGCTGGCCTCGTTGGCGCGCATCAAACAAGCCTTGCCTGAAGTGCTCACCTACTTGCCGGAGGTGGGCCTGGAAGTGGCCCATGAAATTCACGAGTTTTTTAGCGATGAGCACAATAGCAGCGTGATCGAGGCGCTCGAGCAAATCCTGGATATTCAGGGGCAGGGCGAGTTGGGCGCAGAGTTTACCGCCAGCACCACCTTGGCCGGTTTGCTCGACAAACTGCATATCGCTTCGGTCGGCCCGACTGGCGCTAAAACCTTGGCCGCCAAGTTTGGCGAATCGTTGCAAAAAGTACTGGAGGCCGATTGGCTGGACCTGCGCCAAGCGTTGAGCGAGAAGCCAGCAAATGCCGTGCGTGAGTTTTTCAGTGTGCCCGAGCACTGCCAGCGTGCGCTGAAAATAGAGGCGCAGTTGCGTGAGTTTGGCATGCACTGGGAAAGCCCAAAGCGTGTGGTCGAAGGCTTGCCGCTGGCCGGACAAACCTGGGTGCTGACCGGCACCCTGGAAGTGCTGAATCGCGATCAGGCCAAGGCCAAGCTCGAGTCTTTGGGCGCTAAGGTATCGGGTTCGGTGTCGGCGAAAACTCACTGTGTAGTGGCCGGCCCCGGCGCTGGCTCAAAGCTCGCTAAGGCGGCTGAGTTGGGTATTAAGGTATTGGATGAGACGGGCTTTTTACAGCACATGCTGCTGCTTGAAGCGGCGCTCTGATCGTTGCGATCAGAGCGCTAGGTAGCTTAGTTAATCGCGTCGGTCAGGGCTTTGGCCGGGACGAACTTCACTACGTTTTTAGCGGCGATTTCGATCGCCTTACCGGTTTGCGGATTGCGTCCGGTGCGAGCTGGGCGCTGGGTGATCTTCAGTTTGCCAATCCCAGGTAGGGTGATTTCGTCGTTGTTCTCTAGGGCGTCAGTGACGATTTCACTCAACTGCTCAAGCAGTGCGCGAACCTTGGTTTTCGGGCTGTCGACTGCTTCGGCGAGGTCGCTGATCAGTTGGTCTTTGCTGATGGCCATGGTGTTGCTCCTTGGGTGGGAAAACGCTATCTGTGGATCGAGGCAGACACGTTAGGGTCTGTTGCCGTTTCATCGTGAGCCGTGTTGCCGCGAGAAATGCTCCCCGGTTAGGCGCAGGACGCAGGTAATGGTTATTCCCTTGCCAAGTCCTGCAACGACAGCGGGGGCCATTTCTCGCGCAACCCGGAGGGCCGGGTCTGTTTTTGTGCGAGTCGGGGTTTCTCGTCGCTAATTTGGAATAACCAAATCACGCTCCTCGTGCCTTGCCTCGCGCAAAAATAGACTCCGGCGCGGCCACGAATGAAATGGCAACAGACCCTATCACATAGTGGCCCTGAGCTGAATGCTCAAAATGCCGCACGTCGGCTTTGACGATATTGGTGCGGCGGCAAACCTTTCCAGCGCTTGAAGGCGTGAATGAAATTAGAGACCTCGGCATAGCCTAAACGCTCGGCAATTTCTTCCAGGGTCAGGCCATCGGTGGCGAGTAACTCTTCGGCCAGCGCTTGGCGAACTTCTTCCAAAAGCAGGCGAAAACTGGATCCCTCAACCTGCAAGCGGCGGCGCAAGGTGCGCGGGCTGAGGTTAAGTTTTCTCGCCAACTCGTCCATGCCCGGCAGGCGCCCCGGTGTGCTCAGCAGGCGCGTGCGAATTTGTTCGGCCAGCCCTGAGCGCTCCCAGCGTTTGGCCAGCAGTGCATGACAGTGTTCCTCGCACTGCTGGGCGACTTGCGGGTTGGCGCCTGGCAGCGGCTGGTCAAGTAAGCGGCTACTGAGGACGAAGCGATTATCGGCTTGGGCAAAGCGTGGCTCGATGCCGTAGCTGTCGATATACAACGAGCAGTCCGTCGGGCGAGGCAAACATAAGTCAACACGCAGCAACGGCAGGCGCTGGCCGAGTAAGTCGCGTTGGATGTTGAGCATGCCGGCGCTGTCGCGTTCAAGAATAAAGGCGCGTAATTCGCCCGGTATGCCTTGCTGGTCAAACAGCAAGTGCACTTCATCGCCGTGCTCCTCTAGGCGCATGCCGCAGAAGGCGTAGGTCAGACCTAGGTAGCGTAAGCCTAAGGCAGCGGCGCTGCGAAAGGTTGGGCTACTGAGCAGGGCAAAGCCCCAGATGCCGTAGGTGCTCAAGTGATAGCGCTGGCCGGCTTTGAGGCCGATGCCGCGCTGTGGGCCGAGTGCGTTGACCAGATTGCTGATCAGCGACAGTTCTTGGCTGGCGTCAATTTCACTGCTGGGGTCGGACAGCTGCTGCAGGGTCAAGCCGGTGCCGGCCAAGCAACGTTCTATCGACAGGCCCTGATCGAGGCCGAACTGGGTCAGCAACTGCACGCTGATGCTGCTGCGGTGTGCTGGCCAATGCTTGCTGGGATTGTTCGACATTTTGTCCTGAATTCACAATTTATGGCCGACTATGGCATAACCTCACGCGCACAGGCTAGGTACTATGGCGCCACGACTTGGCAGTTTTGGGAGCAAATAATGATGAATAATTCCACTGCAACCTCTCCAGCAGATACCCCCTTAAGCGTGTTGATTATCGGTGCCGGGTTTGCCGGCGTCGGCCTGGCTATGCAGTTAAAACAGCGCGGTATCGAGGATTTTTTAATTGTCGAACAGGCTGCCGCCGTTGGGGGTACTTGGCGCGATAACAGTTATCCAGGCGCGGCCTGCGATGTGCCATCCCATCTGTATTCGTTTTCGTTCGAGCCCAAGACCAACTGGAGCCGTAAGTTCGCTCCGCAGGCGGAGATCTTTGCCTATATCCAGCAGTGCGTGAGCAAGCACGGGTTGGCGGCGCAGATCAGCTTTAACACTGAGGTGGCCAGTGCCGATTTTGATGCAGTGGCAGGGATTTGGCAGGTACGCTGCACCGATGGCCGCCACTACCGTGCGCGGGCCTTGGTGAGTGCCTGCGGGCAGCTGAATCGACCGGCCTATCCGCGCATTCCGGGGCTGGATAGCTTTACCGGCGCGCGCTTTCACTCGGCCCGTTGGCAGCATGACGTTGAGCTGGCCGGCAAGCGCGTGGCGGTGATCGGCACCGGTGCCAGTGCCATTCAGTTCGTGCCGGAAATAGTTCCCAAGGTCGCGCAGCTGTATCTGTTTCAACGCAGCGCCGCCTATGTGATCGCTAAGCCGGATCGTGCCTATCGTGCCTGGGAGTTGGCGCTGTTGCGCCGCTTGCCGTGGTTGCAGCAACTCGACCGTGGTCTCAAGTATGTGCAACACGAAGTTCGCGCCTTGGCATTCATTCATTTTCCGGCCTTGATGAAACTGTTTAAGCAGAGCTTTACCCGTCACTTGCGCAGCGCCATTGCCGACCCCGAGTTGCAGCGTCGGTTAGTGCCGGATTACCCGCTGGGCTGCAAACGTATCCTGATCTCGAATAACTACTTTCCGGCCTTGGCGCAGGCGCATGTTGAGGTCATTAATAGCGGCATTCGCGCGGTCACCGAGCGGGGTGTGGTGACTGAAGATGGTTGTGAGCGCGAGGTTGATGTGCTGATTTACGGCACCGGTTTTGCGGCCACTGACTTTCTCGCGCCGATGCAGATCAAGGGGCTAAATGGCCTCGATCTGAATCAAGCGTGGCGCGACGGTGCCGAGGCGTATAAGGGCATCAGCGTCAGCGGCTTTCCCAACTTGTTTATGCTGTATGGCCCCAATACCAATCTGGGCCATAACTCGATTCTGTACATGCTCGAGAGCCAGTTTACCTATGTGCTCAAGTGCCTAGAGGTGCTCCAGCAGCCGGGCATGCGTTATATGGATGTTAAGCCGCAGGTGCAGCAGCGCTTTAATCAGCATTTACAGCAGGTGATTCGTCACTCGATCTGGGAGCAAGGCTGTAACAGTTGGTACAAAAACGCCGCGGGTAAAAACACCAACAACTGGCCGGGCTTCACCTTTAGCTATCGCCAGCAGACCCGTCATCTGGAGCTTGCCGACTATGCCTGCAGCCGCTGAGTTTACCCCGCCAGCCTTGACTCAGCCTTTGCTACGCGGCGTTCTTCGCGGCGGCTTACGGCTGTTATTTCGCAGTCTGGTACGTCCGCCCACCCCGATTGCGTTGCAGCGGGGGTTGCTTCGCTTGCTTACGATTAGCGCGGCGGCGCGTGGCATTACCTGCACCCGCTCGACCATCGGCGGGCGGCCGTGCGAATGGCAGCGCCCGCCAGGCGAGCCGACGAGTGTGTTTTTGTATCTGCATGGCGGTGCGTATCTGATTGGCTCGCCGGCCACCCATCGGGCCATTACCGGTGCACTGGCCAAACTCGGTAATTTGGCGGTGTGTACCTTGGATTATCGCTTGGCGCCAGAGCATCGTTATCCGGCGGCGCTGGAAGACAGTGTGGCGGCTTATAAGGCACTGTTGGCGGCGGGCTACCGGGCTGAGCAGATTGTCATAGGCGGTGATTCGGCCGGCGGCAATCTTGCCTTGATCACCGCGTTGCGCCTGCAGGAGTCGGGGCTGCCAGCGCCTAGGGCATTGGTGTGTTTCTCGCCGGTAACGGATTTCAGCTTGCGGCAACTGCATAAGCCGCCGGCCGGCGATCCGCTGCTCAATCCGGCTTGGTTGGAGCAGGCAGTGAAACTCTATTGCCCGGCGGATATGCCGCCGCAAGATCCACGACTGTCGCCGGTGTATGCCGATCTCAGTGCTCTGCCGCCGACCCTGATCCAAGTCGGCAGCGATGAATTGCTGCTCAATGACAGCCTGCGTTTTGCTGAGCGGGCTAAGGCCGCCGGGGTCGAGCTGCAGTTGGAGGTGTATCCGGGGCTTTGGCATGTGTTTCAGGCCCATGTTGGGCTGCTGCACGCAGCGGACTTTGCCATGGCGCGCGTGATTAGCTTTTTACGGACTCAGGGTGTTTGCGATGAATAATATTCTGATAACCGGCGCGGCTTCCGGCATTGGTGCGGCGACTGCACGCTTGTTTCATGCGCGTGGTTGGCAGGTGGGTTTGCTGGATATTAATCCCAGCGCCTTGGCCAGTTTGGCGGCGGAACTGGGAGGCGTCTGGCATGCGCCAATCGATGTGGCCGATGCGAGCGCAGTGTACGCGGCGCTGCAGGACTTTACTGGCCTGCACAACGGCCAGTTGCGCCTGCTGTTTAACTGCGCCGGGGTTTTACGATTTGGCCATTTCGAGACCATCGAGTTAGCCGAGCATGCGCGCATCCTGCAGATTAACGTGCTGGGCGTGTTGCAGATGACTCATGCGGCTTTTGCCTATCTAAAGGCCACGCCGCAAGCGCAGGTGATCAATATGAGCTCGGCCTCGGGGCTCTATGGCACGCCGCATATGGCCAGCTATTCGGCGTCTAAATTCGCCGTGCGTGGGCTGACCGAGGCGCTGGACTTGGAGTGGCGTAAACATGGCATTCGGGTTGGCGACCTGATGCCGCCGTTCGTGCGCACGCCAATGGTTAGCAGTCAGCATTTCCTGCCGCCAGCGTTGCGCCGGCTTGGGGTGAATCTGAGTGCCGAGCAAATTGCTATGGCCGTCTGGCAGCAGGCGCAGAGCAACAAGGTGCATCGACCGATTAGTGGCTTGTTTAAGCTGATGTATTGCTCGGCGCAGTTCTCCCCTGCTTGGTTGACGCGCGGGATCATGGCTTGGCTAAGTCGCGGCTAGCTGCGCGCGGTGGTTTTCGCCCGCGCGTTGGTCAGCCAATGAATATACACAGGCTAATGGGGGCTAAGCTTTAGGGGGGCGTGGTGGATTGCGCGCAGTCTCTCGGCGGGCCAGCGTATGACGATCACGGTAAGCGCGACAGAGAGCAGCAGCCACAACCTGTTGCGGCGGATGAAGGAGGGCGGTTTTGACTTTGCCCGCCTGCATGCCATCGATTTTTATTTGTTGTTTCCCGCACAGGCGCCAGCGCAGGGGGCCGGCCACTTGTTTCACGGCGAGTTGCTCAATACTCAAGTGTATAGGCGTGCCAATGGCAGTTGGTATTTGCAAGTGAGCAAGGTCATGCATGCCAGTCAGGCCGCCATTGATGACTTTGAGCGCAGCTTGCAGGCCTTGGTGCTGCCCTTTGGTGGCATCTCCGATGGTTGGGGCGTGACCCAGGAACCAGGAGCGAGCGGCGCTGAGTTGCCCGGAGGTTTCTAGACGGATCGCGCACTGCATAGCGACAGCTTCACTCGCTGGCCGCTGAATCAATCTAGTTTCCTTGCTCGACCTGGGTGTAATTTTTATTGCACACTGCGAGTCGGAGGAAATCATGACTGATATTTTAATTTTGACCCACACCGATCACTGTTCACCTGGCTACTTGCTCGAGGTGCTGGAGGCGCGCGGGCTCGACTATCGGGTGCTGCGGGTTGATCGCGGGGAACTCGAAGGCGTTGATTTGGATCGCCCCAAGGCTGTGGCGATCATGGGCGGCGCCATGAGCGTGAATGATCCGCTGCCTTGGTTGGCCCCGGAAATTGCCGCGCTTAAGCATTTTATCCAACGTGATATTGCGTTAATGGGCCACTGTTTGGGCGGCCAGTTACTGGCTAAGGCCCTTGGCGCGCAGGTGCAGAGCATGGCATATCAGGAGGTTGGCTGGCAGCGCCAGCAGCTAACCGAGCAGGCGCAGGGTAATCCTTGGTTAGCGCACTTACCGGCTGAATTTGAGTTGTTTGAATGGCACGGCGATACCTTTGACCTGCCTGAGGGCGCACAGCATTTATGGCGCAATAACTGGTGCCAAAATCAAGCCTTCGCATGGGGTGACAAAGTCTTAGCGGTGCAGGCGCATCCGGAGATGACCACTCAGTTGGTCGATCTGTGGCTCACCGAGGCGGGCCATCTGTTGGATCCACGCCAGCCGAGTCAGCAAAGCATCGCCGTTATGCGCGAGCAATTACCTGCGCGTATTGCAGCGCTGAATCAGGTGGCGGCTGGCTTTTATCGGCATTGGCTGGACTTGGCTTTTGCTTGAGCCATTTTGCGACAGCTGCGTGTCAACGCAGCCGCCGCAAAATATCTAGCCAAGAAAAGGGCTGAGGTTGGGCAGGATCAGTACGACTGCAGTGGCAAACATGATCAAGCTGGCTTGACGAACTTTGGTTATTTTTTGCATAACGCGCTGCCTTTTGTTTTGTCAGTCTGAACGCGAACTGGCGCCGCTCAGCTGTTGGCATTGTCACTAAAACCATCCAAGCACAGGCTTGTAATGGCACCTTACCTTGCAAACTGTAGGTGCCTGGCGCTGACGCCTTAGATGCGTTTGGCACAAGAAGCAGTGCTTTAGCAGTCAGTGGCTATGCATCGACCGAGCAGTGTTGCGTAGTTGCGCGAGCTAGACGGCTTGATGGCCCTTAAGAGGATGCGTCATGCAAAGTGACCATTGGTCTGAGCTCAGTGGTCAATCGACCTGAGCACTTATGTCATTGAGCCTCGTGCTGGGGCGGTTATGGTAGGGCGCACAAGCATTGGGCGGGCTGGTTTACGGTTGGTCTCAACGCAGTCGCTACACTGCAATCGCTAGCACTATTCGCTGATAAGAGGACGCCATGACCGAAGCATTCATTTTCGATGCGGTGCGCACGCCCCGCGGCAAAGGCAAAAAGGACGGCGCGCTGTACAGCGTCAAACCGGTTGATCTGGTAGCCGGGCTGTTAAAAGCGCTGCAAGTGCGCAACGCGCTGGACACCCGTCAGGTCGATGACATTGTACTGGGCTGCGTGACGCCGGTCGGTGACCAGGGCGCCGATATCGCCAAGACCGCGGCCCTAGTGGCCGATTGGGATGAGCAGGTATCCGGCGTGCAGCTCAATCGCTTTTGCGCGTCGGGGTTGGAGGCAGTCAACTTAGCGGCGATGAAGGTTCGTTCGGGGTTTGAGGATTTAGTCGTGGCGGGCGGCGTGGAGTCGATGTCGCGCGTGCCCATGGGCTCGGACGGCGGCGCTTGGGCGCTGGATCCTGCGACCAATATGCATACCCACTTCGTGCCGCAAGGCATAGGCGCAGACTTAATCGCCACGCTGGAGGGTTTTAGTCGCGAAGCTATCGATGCATTCGCCTTGCGTTCTCAGCAAAAGGCCAGCCGTGCCAGCGCGGATGGCTCCTTTAATAAGTCGCTGGTGCCGGTCACCGACCAGAACGGCATTGTCATTCTCGATCACGACGAGTTTATTCGCCCGGAGTCGACCTTAGCTGGCCTCGGTTCGCTCAAGCCCAGCTTTGCCATGATGGGGCAGATGGGCTTTGACGCCAGTGCGCTGCGCAAGTATTCCCATGTCGAGCAGATCAATCATGTGCACACCCCGGGCAATAGCTCAGGGATAGTCGATGGTGCCGCGCTGATGCTGATCGGCTCCGAAGCCAAGGGCCGCGAACTCGGCCTGAAAGCCCGTGGTCGCATCGTCGCCACCGCCGTGACCAGTACCGACCCAACCATCATGCTCACCGGCCCCGCACCGGCCAGCCGTAAGGCGCTGGCTAAAGCCGGGCTGAATGTAAATGACATCGACTTGTTTGAAGTCAACGAGGCGTTCGCCTCGGTGGTGATGAAGTTCATGAAGGACATGGGCGTCAGCGAGGACAAGGTCAACGTCAACGGCGGCTCGATCGCCATGGGCCATCCGCTGGGTGCCACCGGCTGCGCCATCCTCGGCACGCTGCTGGATGAACTGGAAAAGCGTAATTTGCGTTATGGCCTCGCGACCCTTTGTGTGGGTGGCGGTATGGGCATTGCAACCATTATTGAACGTGTGTAGCAGCCAGTTTGCTGGCGAATCGGCTTGGTCCTGGTTGTGCGTAAACGCGATCCAGCAGGCCAAGCCGCACAAGAATTCTCGGGAACAAAAAAATGACTGACGCCATCCGTTACGAAAAAGGCCAGGACAATATCGTCGTGCTGACCATGGACATGCCCGGCCAAAGTGCCAACACCATGAACGCCGAGTATCGCGTTGCCATGGGCAAGGCCGTTGAGCGCCTAGAAGCAGAGAAGGACGCAATAGCCGGAGTGATTCTGACTTCGGCGAAGAAAACCTTCTTCGCCGGCGGCGATCTGAATGAACTGATCAAGGTCACAAAGGCCGACGCTGCACAGTTCTACGCCATGATTTTGAATATCAAGGGCCAGCTACGGCGCTTGGAATGCTTGGGTAAACCGGTGGTCGCCGCTATTAACGGTGCAGCGCTGGGCGGCGGCTGGGAAATTGCCTTGGCTTGTCACCACCGCATCGCGCTGGATAGCAGCAGCGTGCAGCTCGGTTTGCCGGAAGTAACTCTGGGGCTGTTGCCAGGTGGCGGCGGGGTAGTGCGGATGGTGCGGATTCTTGGCTTGGAGAAGGCCCTGCCTTATCTATTGGAAGGCAAGAAAATTCGTCCGCAGGAAGCGCTAAAAGCGGGCTTGATCCAAGAGCTCGCCGCCGATCGCGATGATTTACTCGCCAAGGCTCGCGTCTGGATTAACGCTAATCCCACTGCGCAGCAGCCCTGGGATGTTAAAGGCTACAAAATTCCCGGTGGCACGCCGGCCACTCCTGCAGTCGGGCAGATGCTGGCGATAGCGCCCTCAGTGCTACGCGACAAGACTAAGGGCTGTTTTCCCGCTCCGGAGAAAATCCTCTGCGCGGCGGTGGAGGGCGCGCAGGTCGATTTCGACACTGCACAATTGATCGAAGCCCGCTATTTCACCGAACTCACCACCGGTCAGGTGGCGAAGAACATGATTGGCACCTTTTGGTTCCAACTCAATGAGATCAATGCGGGCGGTTCTCGGCCTAAAGGCTTCGCCCCTTATGTGACCCAAAAGGTCGGCGTGCTCGGTGCCGGCATGATGGGCGCGGGGATTGCCTATGTCTCTGCCGTGGCAGGGATCGAGGTGGTGCTGAAAGACCTGACGCTGGCCGGCGCAGAAAAAGGTAAAGCCTATTCGACCGCGCTGCTCGACAAGAAAGTCAGCCGTGGCCATATGAGCGTCGAAAAGCGCGACAGCATTCTTGCGCGCATTCAGCCGACCGAGAAAGACGCATGCTTTGCCGGTTGCGATCTGATCATTGAGGCGGTGTTCGAGGACCGCGACCTAAAAGCCAATGTTACCGCCGCCGCCGAACGTTGCGCTTTGGGTGATGCAGTGATCGCCTCTAATACCTCAACTTTGCCAATCACTGGCTTGGCGAGCGCTGTGCAGAAGCAGGACAAGTTCATTGGTCTGCACTTTTTCAGTCCAGTAGACAAAATGCCCTTGGTGGAAATCATCAAGGGTGAGTTGACCAGCGATGAAACTTTGGCGCGTTGCTTTGATTTCGTCATGCAAATCAAAAAGACCCCGATTGTGGTGAATGACAGCCGTGGCTTCTTCACTTCGCGGGTATTCGGCACCTTTACTAATGAGGGCATTGCCATGCTTGGTGAGGGCATTAGCGCGGCGATGATCGAGAGTGAGGCGCGCAAGGCAGGCATGCCGGTGGGCCCCTTGGCTATTTCCGATGAGGTCTCGATGAGCTTGATGAATCATATTCGTCAGCAAACCATTAAAGATCTGCAGGCGGAAGGGCAGCAACTGCCTGCGCATCCGGCCTACGCGGTGATTGAAATGATGCTTAACGAGTACAAGCGCCCCGGCAAATCGGCCAATGCAGGCTTTTACGACTATCCAGTCGGCAGCAAGAAACACTTGTGGCTTGATCTAAAGGCGCGCTTCGAGAAAGCCGAGGCGCAAATCCCGCAAATCGATGTGCGCGACCGTATTCTGTTTATTCAGGCTATCGAAACCGTGCGTTGTCTGCA
>JAIETJ010000148.1 GCA_019745275.1 Pseudomonadaceae bacterium
AACCAGTACCAGGAAAATCAAGGTGCGGAAGAAGCCATTCAGGTCGCCGCCGAAAATCAGCACACCACCGGCAACCACAATGCCGATGATCGACAGTGCGAAGGCTACCGGGCCAGTTACGGATGCCCGCAGGTTGGTCAGCCAGGACTCATAAGGGAGGGAACCACCAGTGCCTTCCGAGGCGAAAGCATGTTGGGGCGCGATGAGGAACACAGCCAGCATCACGGCCAGGCCGACATAAAAGAACATCGACTGACGGTTAACGCGGAGGGTGTGGACAGATGCGTACATGGGTGAAGCTCCTTTAGATATTGCGGGTTATGTAACGGCCGTTTTCGTGCCCGGAAATCTCTAGGATTTCCTGGATACGGCGACCTTCTGGGGTTCTGGCGATAGAGATAACAACGTGAACAGCCTCGCCAATCAGCGGTTCAATCTCGGCTGGAGCCGACTTGTTCCGAGAAACAAGCGACTTCAAGCGAGTGAGTCCTTCGGCCGCGCTATTCGCGTGAAGGGTGGCGGCACCGCCTGGGTGCCCGGTGTTCCATGCGTCGAGAAGGTCAAGCGCCTCTTCGCCGCGAACCTCACCAACCAGGATGCGGTCTGGCCGCATACGAAGCGTGGTTTTGAGCAGATGGGTCATCGTGACTTCGATGGTCGTGTGGTACTGGACGAAGTTGGCGGCTGAGCACTGAATTTCGCCCGTGTCTTCAATGATGAAAACGCGCTCAGACGGGAAGCCAACAACCATGTCGTCGATGATTGCGTTGACCAGAGTGGTCTTGCCGGTGCCGGTGCCACCAATGACAAGAATGTTCCGATGCTCGCGCACGGCCTTCTTGATCGAGGTGCATTGCTCGGCGGTCATGATGCCGGCCTCGACGTACTGATCCAGCGTGAAGATGGCGACTGCTTTCTTACGGATTGCGAATGTAGCGGCCCGCACGACAGGGGGTAGTTGCCCTGCGAAGCGAGAGCCATCTAGTGGCCACTCCCCTTCCAGCAGGGGTTTTTGCCGGGTGACTTCTTTGCCGTGATAACCGGCAACAGTCTTAATGATGGACTCGGCTTGCGCCGGCTTGAGCTGGCCAATTTGGCGCATCGGCTCGCCCAGGCGTTCAACCCACAGCTTGCCGTCGCCATTGCACATCAGTTCAACGGTCTTGGGGTCGTTGAGTGCGTCAACGATCAGCGATCCCGCATCACGTTCGAGCTTTTTCCGCGCCCGCTCTTTCAGGCTGGAATGCTCTTCGCTGGTGTCATGTTCGTGCATGATTTTCGTCCGAGTTGAAAATGAAATTGCGACACGGCGCAAACGATATACCGAAAGTTATTTTCGCGCAAGCGAACGGAAGCAGCGATAAATCGCATATGGAAAAATGCTTACAAGTGGAGTGGCGATACTGCTGCACTTCCTTGTCCCGCCGAGAGGGTCGGCTTGAAGTCCTGGCCATCCAGGCCAAGAGTAAAACCAGCCAAGGGGCGACTTTAGCGGCTAAAGTCCCATCCCCTGGCGTTCAATCGCCGGCTATGGCCGGCCTTTCTCTTGCATTTTTTTCTTTGCTTCTTCTTCCCATTTTCGCACAACGAAAGCTTTTGCCTCCGGTAGCACCGCACATATACGGACAAAACCTCTAGGCAAGCTCTGTGGCATCTTGCCGCCTGCTATGGCATCCATTGCCTCCCTGTCGAGGTCGCTGGACTCCAGTAACATTGGAAGGGGCGTTTCTAAAGCCGCGCCGATGCTTTCCATGATCTTTAGAGACGGGTTGGCCTTTCCGGTCGTGAGGTCAGACAGAAACGATACGGACATATCTGCCTTGGTCGCTAACTCGGACTTGGTCATGCCCTTCTCATCAAGGATGCGAAGGATATTGGTGAAGAAAATGATGTTGTACACGATAGGACTGTGCCCTTAGTCGGCGACAAATTTTAGCCGCTAAAATATTGACTCATTCCAGCAGTTTAGCTAAACTGCTGCATCCACATGGAAAGAGTGCATTGAGAATGTCTGTCAATAGGTTTCAGTTTATCGGCAATCTTACCCGCGATGCCGATGTGCAATCCACTCCAGGCTCCCGCGCACGCGGTATCCTCGACATTGCTGTTACCGACACCTGGCGCGATGCTGCTGGCCAGAAGCAGGAGAAAACCAACTACTTCCGCCTCAAGTGCTGGGAAAAGCTGGCCGAGAGTGCCGGCAAGTACCTTGGGAAAGGTTCCAAAGTCTACGTTGAAGGCCGCTTGGAAAATACCGAACACGACCGCGACGGGCAAAAGATTTACGGCATTGACTTTGTGCTGGAGCAGATCGAGTACCTGAACACCAAGCCACCGGCTGCTAGCCAGGACGGCAACCGCGAGTAATCTGTAACCCGTCTCCGGCCGGGACGTTTTGAGGTGCAGCATGGAACAACAAGAATTTGATGAAGTCGCTTACCGCGACTCGCTGATTGCAAGGGGCATGGAGCCAAGTGCAGCAGCAAGCATTGCCGCACATAAAGCAAAAGACCTAGGGCACACGCTACGGAAGGCACGGGCCAAGAGCGTTGGCGAGCTGATGGGACAGACCCCCGAGGCTGGCCACGACCCTGCTGGGCGTTTGGATCAAATCGACTGGTCAGAGTCTGCCCCGATTATCCCCCCTGCCCCCGCCCCCGCCACTGCTACTGCTACTGCTACTGCTAAGAAGGCTGGCAAGTCGCGTAAGGGCTCGACCGTGGCTGACGACCTTTCCCAGAAGGTTGGCGAAGCCAAGCGCGATGCGCTGTTGCAGAAGACCTTGAAGGAAGTGAAGGACGAACAACTATCCCTGTTCGACATTGCACCGTGGGATGACGACATGCGGGCCATGCCGAATGACATAGCCCGGACTGCCCTCTTCACCGTCAGGAACAAGCGCAAGCCGCGTGATGCGCTCCAGAGTCAACCGATCTACTCATACAACCAGGACGTACAGATCACCTTTAGCGGTATCGAGCTGCGGGCCGAGGATGACGAGCTGGTTTGGCAGCAAGTCCTGGAATACTCGAAGCGTTTCCCCATTGGCTCCCCGATTACGTTTACGTTCTACGAGCTATGCAGCGACTTGGCCTGGCCGATAAACGGGAAGTATTACAAGAAGGCTGAGGACTCGCTGACCAGGCTGCAAACCTCGGCCCTACAGTTCCAGTCTCGCCGCCTCGGCAACATGGTGTCGTTGTCGCTGTTGCGCCGCTTTGGCGTTCTGGATCGAGGCAAGAGAACTTCACGCTGTCAGGTCGAGCTGGAGGACGAAATGGTCTACCTCTTCGCAGGCGATCATTACTCAAAATTCGTATGGGAGAAGTACCGCGAGCTGACGCCGACTACTCGCCGTCTGTTCGACTACTGCGCGTCTCACAAACAGCCCTATCCGTTGGCCCTAGAGAAGTTCCAGAAAATGTGCGGATCAGATACAGCCCGTGCGGCCAAGTGGAAAGAGCAATCCAAAGCGGCCTGTGACGAATTGAAAAAGAGCGGGCTTGTAAGTGACGCCTACGTCAATGGCGAATTGATCTACACCAAGAGAGGGTAAGGCCATGCTGCAAATCCGGCCTATCAGCATTACGCCTGATCGGTGACCTGTTCGTTCAGGGCCGACAGCTGACTGATACCATCACGCAGCATGAAAATCTTGTCGGGTTCACTCATGAACCAAGCAAACGAGCCCCAGGCCAAGCCGGTGACGGTCTTCTTAAAGCCTGCCGACTCCCGATCTGCATATGCGGTGACAAAGGCCACCTGAGAACGCTTGAAGCCCCCTTTGTCGGTCAGCTCGAACAGCGCCTCCTGCCGGCGTGCTGTAACAGCGCCGTCAGTTGCTACCACCTCGATAAAGACAATCAGGGGATGCTTCGGCCCGAGGTCAACCAGGATCAGGTCTGGCAGATTCTTCTCGGCCTCGATGTCTAGACCAATGGTCAATGCCATGCGCAAATCCTGCATGGCCACCTTGTTGCTCGACTCACTGAGCCAGAGCACCGCAGGCTTCACCAGGAACTGCTTGGCGAAGACCTCAACGACAGCCCGAGAAATCAGCGAACTGGGGCCATGGGACAGGGTGCGCGTTTCACCGTTGGGGAAGTGGACAAGCACGCCTTCTTGGTCGGCAGCGCCCATGCGCATCAGCGAAATGCGCGCAAGCGCGCCTTTGTTCAAGTGTTCGTCTTGCCACTTGAGGATAGCGGCCTCCAACTCTTCGCCCTGGAGCTCAGGGGCGAACAAGGCAGCCAGATCAGACTTGAGTGCGTAGCGCGGTTTACCGGACGTGGTGGGCACGTCCTTGTCTTCCATGACAGCGCCAACCGCTACCAGACCTTCTCGTAGGGTCTCGTCGCGGATGGGTTCGCGGGTGTTGTCCGCGTACCAGCGCTTTCCTGGAACCTCGAACGACTTCTTGCGCAGGTTCGACCTGTAGCTGAGACGTTCCTCATCGCTGCCGTTCGCAGCCTGTAGATCGGTCATGCGATAGACATGCACCGGCCCCAGTCGAACATCACTGTGCTCAACTGCGCCAATGTACAGCATGGCGAACACCGTGCTGGCTGCGAGTTCGCGAGTGCAGTAAACCCGATTCGGAGTTCCTTCCGGGAAGATCAGCGGGAGCCTTTCAGCGACCAGTTCCCTTGGTACATACGGTGGCAGCACTACATATCCCCTTCAAACAATCTGCTGCATGCAGTCTCAATGGACTCTCGGTCGGCCCCGGCCTCGACCAGCCGGGTCAGCACACCCAAGTCTTCTGGGGCCGGCAGCGGCAACGACTCCAGCTCATAGGCCGAGACCGCAACGGAGCCGCTTACGCAGCGAAACGCACGGTCAGCAGCCGCGCTGTTGATGAATGCCCCCAGCACTTCGGCGCTCACCTGGGGAGCCTCAGTGATTGGGCGAATCATGTTTATATGGTTCTCAACGACCACGCCCCCGTGCTTCTCCAGGAACTCGGCAGGCAGGGCAGCAGCGATGAGGCGACGGCTCTGCTCCTTGGCGGTGGTGCGTTGCAGCAGAACGCAGGGCTTGGTGGTAACAAGCCAGTTATCCCCTGCCTTTAGCTCGAAGTAAGGAGCGTGATTCTTCTTGTCCGCTCGGAACACAAAACGGCCATCGGCAGTGATTGCCTCCGCCCAGATCAGCGGCAAGCGCTTGCTGCTCGGGCGGTGCGCGAGCTGGCTCTTGAAGCGATTCCACACAAGCGGCCCGGTGCTCACACCATAGCCCCAGTCGGCCATGCGATGGGGCATGTGGCTCAGGCGCTCGACCAACGAGCTTTGCTCGGGTGTACGCGGCAGCAGCCACGGCAGCGACGGGTCAGCGGGGAGGGCGATTTGGCCCGTCTGCTTAACCTCCAGCCCTTCAGCGGTGGGAGCAATCTCAGCCACGACAACCGGGGCGCAGTCCGCACCTCGACGATAGGTCGCCAGCGCGGTCTCCTGCAGCACGTCATCAAAAACGCCCTTACGGGCGGTGACGAAATCGATGGACAGCGGTGGCGCTGATCGGCCCAGCAAGGCCCGTAGATTCTTGAAGTAGACGCCGGCCAGGAAGGAGGTTGGCGTGACGTAGGCAATCACTCCACCCAACTTGGTGTGGCGCAGCGCCAGGTCGGTAAACAGGCCATACAGGTTGGCGTGACCGTACAGCGAGCGCTTGTAGCGCTCGCGGGTCTCTGCATCGAGCTTGGCCCGGCCATACGGCGGGTTTCCGATCACCAGGTCGAAACGGTCTTTCGGCGGGCTACGGCGCAGCGAGTCGCAGACCGTGACCATAACCGGCAGCTTGCGTCCTGCCAGCCTGCTGATTGGAAGCATCACAGCGTCCAGGGTGACTTGGCTGAGCCATGCTCCAAACGGATCAATCTCGTAGCCGCGCAAGCGGTTGCCGATGCTCTGCATTAGCAACTTCGGGCTGCAGTCTTTCAGCTCATCCATGATCCGCTGGGCGATAGGGGCTAGGAATGCCCCGCCGCCGCATGCTGGATCAAGTACGCGGCACTTCGCCCAATCGACATTGGCAGCCGTTACCTGGTCGATCAGGCGCGCAGTCAAGGCTGGAGGGGTATAGAAAATGCCGTACTCGCCGCGATGTTCAGCGGGGAGCATGCCGGTATAGGTCAGACCGATCTGGTAAGCGGCAGCCTCAGCATCGAAGCTCGCGGCGGTTCGCCCGATAGTTTCAGCCAACGCAGCAGCTGCCTCGGGCAGCGGTTCGGTGTGGAACTGCTGGAGTGGTGCGCGCAGCTCCTGGGGAGCGTTGTCTTCACTGGTCAGTCCACGCCACCAGGCCTCGATTAGCCGAACGCCGAAAGCTCGCGCCAGGGATAGCTGATGATCCACTGGAAAGCTGTTAGCCAGGGCGCGGGCCATGACTCTTGCGGAGGCAATGACCTGGTTCGGGGTTTCCGAAGCCGTGAGGTCTGCCAGACGCGCCTGTTTTGCCTGTGCCGTGTGAGCCATATTCCCCCCCCCCCTTTTGCGGGCCGCGATTCTACAGGATTCGGCTTCCCAGCCGACCGCTATTGCGCAATATTGCGTGATAAAGTGATGCCCAACAATCGCAGGAGCGCCAGATATGCAACCGAATTACCCTCAGTTCGAACCGGGCCAGGTAGTATGCAGCGTGTTCGGGGGAGAGCGTTTGATTGTTGCCTCCCAACTGGGCTGCCAAGTCTTCATCCAGGGCAGATCGGATTGGTTCCACCCGACGAAGCTGATTCCGGTAACAAGGCCGACCAGCGAGCAGCCAGCCAGCAATTGATCAGTAGGCATCTTCTTGTGCCGCCTCGCGCTCGGCCTGCTGTTTCTCAGCCTTGACCAGCTCGTTCTGAAAGGCCTCATCGAGCAGGCTTTTCCGCTTCCTCCACGGCTTCCTCTCGGGCTCAGGTTGCGCGGCATAGAGCGTAATCTCACCGCCATAAACCTCTTGGTATCGCTGCGCCTGCCGCTCCAACTCGGCGCGTAATTCGTCCTTTGTCACCTGTCCTCCGTTCGTCTCGATAATGAGCTTAAACCCCTAGCTTCTGGTGGCACACTGCACCAATACCAGAGCGGGGCTTTGCCCCCGTTTTCATTGATCTTTGAGGGATAGTTAACGAGGTGGCCACGTTCAGGAGCTGCAGATTTTCGCGTCCGCGAAAACGGCCAGCCTGTGGATCTTCCGTGGATAACCTAGCCTGCTATGCAGCAGAGGGGCTATTCATTGACACATGAGGGACAGCCCCCCCCGGCGCGCTACTGACACTTGAGGGATAGCGGCAGTTCTGGCCGTTTTCGGTGGCATCGAGCAGCTGGAGAACTGCCTACGGCGGAAGTTATCCCCAGTTTCTGTGGGTAAGCCTGTGCATAACCACCCCCGAGTATTGACCTTTGAGGGATAGCCCTATTGACCCTTGGGGGACGTTTCTTTGACCCTTGAGGGACAGCCTATTGACCCTTGGGGGACGTTTCCTTGACCCTTGAGGGATTACCCACAACCGTTTTACCTTGGCGTATCAAGGCTTTACGGCTGTTTCCGAGGGTTACTAACCCTTCTTTTAACCGCTTTTATAACCAATAAATCATATAACCCTGTTTTTATAACCATGTCGTTTAAAAAACGCGCAATGCGTAAAGCGGCCGCGCAGCAGGGCACGCCGAAGGGGGGACACCCCCCTTCTCGACCCCACCCGAGCCGCTACGCGGCTCTCCCATCCCCCCGGAAAGCAAAATTTGCCCTGTTGACCAGGCGCACGCGCCTGGAGGGGCAAGCCCCTCGGCCTTCGGCCTCACCCCAGGCAAGCCGAAGCACCGCGCAGCAGCTCCAGGAACAACAGAGCAGAGCAAAGGCATAACTTGCTTTGGAAACCAGGCGCACGCGCCTGGAACAGCGCTCTGCGTCGGCTGCTGCGCAGCAGTAACGCCAAGAGCGTCTGGAAGATCGCAAGGTTATACGCCAAGGGGGTGTCGGCAGCGGGATCGGTGGCCATCCAGGGGCACCGCGCTTGCTGGGTTATCCGCCAAGTGTCAACAACAGGTGCCCAATTCTGTGAAATCCCTCAAGTGTCAGAATCGAGGAAGGCACATAGCGACCCGAAAACGTGATCCCTCAAGTGTCAACGTCCGAAGGCCAGGCTACACGCCTACTGCGGCGGGGGGTGTCCCTCAAAGGTCAATGAGAGTTTAGCTAAAAGCGCTCAATAAATAGGACATAATGTCCCATTCTGCTTTCCGAAGGCCGGGCAAGTTGCTCAGGTCAAACCCGGAGAGCATCCGATGATGCACGACCGTAGCAACCCTGCGCACCAAGGCGACCCTTGAAAACATGCTGGCGAGAATTACAGGAAGTGCGGGGAACGGATCGACGCACGGCGTTATCCAGACGAAGACGAATAAGCGTCCACAAGCCCGGCAGTAGCCGGGTTTTTTACGCCATGAGTAAAAATTAATACGGAATAACGAAAATAACGCTTGCTGAAATAGGACAAAATGTCCTATTATTCTTTCCGAAGGCCGGGCATGTTGCTCAGGTCAAAACCGGAGAACTTCCGATGAACAACGCCGAACAATCCCCCCTCCCGATCATCGCCACGCTGCTTCCAGAAGAAAGCCGCATGGGTTTCTTGCCTGCGTTCTTTGGTGAAGAGCACATGATGAATGGCGAGGGCTTGGTTTTCTGCTGGTTGCGCAATCTGTCCGAGGACTACAACGGCGGTCTGTGGAACTACTACACCCTGTCGAATGGCGGCTTCTACATGGCACCGGCTACCGAGAAAACCTTTCGCGTGCGTGTTGCCGGTAACTGGTTTGAAGGCGAGTTGTCTGCTGATGCCGCTGGCATCGTTGCCACCCTTTACGCCGTCTGCGAGCTGGCCAATCGAACCGGCTCAGATCGCATAGTCGATCAGTACCATTTGCTGCGCGATTACGCGGGAGAACACCTGGACGCTGGCCAGATTTTCGCGGCTATCGACTAGCCCCCCTGCCCCGGCCGAGAGGCTGGGGCATCTACCTGGAGTAGATCATGAAGGTGGAAGCAGTGCGGAAGCTGGCCGACCAGGACGCCATAGCGAAGTACCTGGGAAACATCGTCCCAGCCTCAGAGATTGGCCCGAGGAAGAACGGCTTCGATTTCCGTACCGGATATGGGCGAGTGCCGACTAAGCCGAAGCCGTACAAGGTTTGGCTGGAGAAGCGTCTAGCCTCTGAGGTGGCCGGGCTGGAGCGGGATCGGGCCGAGTATGAAGAGCACCGCCTTGGCGGGCTGGAGGCTCTTACAGACGTTGACCTGCTTTATGCGGCAGGCAACGCGACCGAAGCAGCGAAGGCGGCAATGGAAACGATTTTCTATCTGAAAAGCGCCCATATATCAGCGGGGCTGTCGAAGATCGAGGGCATCCGGCAGGAGCTGCATCGCCTTGATAGAGAAGCCGACCAGGTGCGAGTCAACAAGCAGGCGCTGTCCGACCAGGTGCCAGACGGCTTTGAAATGGTCGATGTTGTTCTTCCTGCCCGCCAGGCGTTCATCGTCAAGAAGTGGGCAGAGGCTGCGCAGTCCAAGATCAAGGCAAAAGGGAAGAAGTGATGCAGAAAGGATTCGAGCGTCTGCGGGTGATCCTGCCGGCGCACCAGGCGTACCAGGTGAAGAAATGGGCCGAGGCGGTGAAGCCGAAGGTTGACGAGAAGGTTTATCCACCCGGAACACCGTTTTGGCAGAAAATACCCCGAGAGGTTTACTGGCGGGATAAGTTTCTTAGATCGCTGACCAACTTTCAGTCGGGCATAGCGTGCGGCGGCGAACCAACAACCCTCCAGCAGAAAATGAATCAAACGGCATGGCTGGCCGCATGGCTCCAAGAGCTGGGTGGACTTGAGGCGGTTTGGTAAGAGAATCCAGACAAGGGAAAACGAAGTGGAAGTAAATATTCGATTTGAGTGCCTGCGCCCCGCTGATGACGGTTGGCAGCCACCTACGCCGGATGAGGTGCGCGAGTTGCTGCGGATCATCGCGGCATGCAAGGGCATTCCGAAATTCACTGGCAGCATGGCCGCTCGTTTCCTGGGGTTGGGCGATCAAGGCGACCGCACCCTGCGCCGCTGGACTGGTGGGAATACGCCGATTCCTTACGCTGCCTGGGCGTTGCTTTGCCATGAGGCTGGCTTTGGCGTTATCTGGCATCGAAAGTAGGGCATGGCGGATTTCGCCGTGGTTTTACGCCAAGGGAAAGTCGATTTTAGCGGCTAAAATAGCTAATAGTTTAGCTAAACGTCTTGCATAATAGGGCATTTTGTCCTATTCTTGCGTGTAGATGGGGGGGATTGGGTGCGCCCCGGAGTGATCCGGGGCGCGTGGCCCCTGCGCTGTCACGCAAGGGCCCAGGCTATGCGGAGCAGCCGCCTGTCGTTGTATTGGAATGCAAGCGAGTGAGGGGGTCAAGCATGGCACGCATACTGAAATTCCCAGGTGGGCAGGAAGCTCCGAAGGCTAACCCGGTGCCAGCAGAGCCAGCGCCTGCCGCGATTCAACCGCCGATGGGAAAGAAGATTGGCGAGCGCCTGCTGCGTGGGGTGTGGATCGGTGTTGTCCTGGTCTGGCCTGTGCTCAAGTGGGTTGTATCAATCGACGTGTTTATCCAGATGATCCTGATGTTTGCGCGCTGGGATACGCCCGGCAGCTATGCAGGGTGGACATTCCTGGCTCATTTCGCAGTGCTTACCGGCCTGACCTATTTCGTCGGCGTTTACAGGCCAAAGGGTCTTTGAAGGCGCTATTCGGGAAATTTTAGCGGCTAAATTGCTTGACTGGCTAACGCTAGTTTAGCTAAACTTTGCACTGTAAGCGGCGGCTGTCACCGCCACTACTCAAGCCAGGTTGCGGAGCAAGGGATATGGGTGCAATCAATGAAGAAGCGGCTTACCGAAGCCGAGTTTCAGGCGGCGTTAGCGGGCCTGGATGTTGGGCATCAGACCGTGGAGATAGCGAGGGGCGTGTTAGTACAGGGGCGGTCGCAGTCGGAGTTTGCCGAAACCCTGAGTCTGTCCAAGGGGGCCGTCTCGCAGGCGGTCAATCGGATTTGGGCGGCGCACGAAGCACAGGTGCCTCCGGGCTGCGAACGGCTGACAGTGCTGTTACCCAAGCACCAAGCCTTTATCGTGAAAAAATGGGCGAGCGAGTTCGCCAAGAAAAGGGAAGTCAAGGCATGAAAACAGCGGTCGTCGCCAACCAGAAGGGCGGTGTAGGTAAAACAGCAACCTCAATTCACTTGGCGTTCGACGCGCTGGAGCGCGGGAAGCGATTGGTGTTCATTGATCTTGACCCGCAAGAGAACGCTAGCGATAGCCTGGAGTCCTTTGCTTGTGGGTTGACGGCGAGTGCGCTTTTCCGTGCGGACGTTGACCTTCGGGCTGCGCTTGGCGCTGCGTTGGAGCAGGAAGGCCCTTGCATCGTCCTGATCGCCGCTGACCCGACGCTGGCCAACCTGGAGAAGAACGAGCTGGGGGAGGTCGGTGCCAACTTCAAGAACTCAATCAAGGCGCTGGCCGAGCTTGGTTTTGATCTTTGTCTGATCGACACCGCGCCGACTATCGGCAATGCCCTGGCAGCGGCGTTGTACGCATCTGACTATGTGCTGTCGCCGATTGAACCTGAGCGCTACAGCATTAAGGGTATCAAGAAGATGAATGCGGCCATCGCTAACATCCGCAAGGCAAATCCAGGGCTGAAATTCCTGGGGATGGTGCCGAGCATGGTTGACGGCCGTAACCCGCGCCACAAGCAGCACCTGGACGAACTCAAGGCGGCATATCCACAGCTAATGATCCCGGCCCCAATAGGGCTGCGCGGCAGCATCGCGGATGCCTTGGCAATGGGGGTGCCGGTCTGGCAGATCAAGAAAACCGCTGCGCGTGTTGCGGCGAAGGAAGTCCGGGCGCTGGCCCAATACGTTTACGAGAAGATGGAGATTGCGCAATGAGCAAGGCCGCACAGAAGCCCGTAGACGGTGCGAAGGCAAGTGGCATGGACTTGGGTAGCATTGGCGACCTTTCGGCCCTGCTGGCGGCTCCAGATGCCCCTGCGGCCAATGCTGGGCCGCTGATCCTGGATATGTCGCTGATTGACGAAGACCCTAATCAGCCACGCAAGGACGAAAACCCAGGTTTTTCGCCCGAATCAATCGCCGAGATTGGCGCGACGATCAAGGCACGCGGGGTTAAGACGCCAATTTCCGTGCGCGAGAACCCGGATGCTCCAGGGCGATACCTGATTAACCACGGGGCACGCCGTTTCCGTGGCTCGAAGTGGGCGGCAAAAACCACCATTCCTGGCTTTATCGACAACGACTACAACGAAGCCGACCAGGTAATTGAAAACCTGCAACGAAACGACCTGACGGCCCGTGAAATTGCTGACTTCGTTGGCCGGGAGCTAGCTAAGGGCAAGAAGAAGGGTGACATCGCCAAGGAAATCGGCAAGTCAGCTTCGTTCGTGTCTCAGCACGTTACCCTGCTAGACCTGCCTGATCCTATTGCCGAGGCTTTCAACTCGGGCCGAGTGAAAGACGTAACGCTCATTAACGAGCTGGTCACAGCGCACAAGAGCGCCCCGGAAGAAGTAACCGAATGGCTGGAAGATGACACCCAGGAAGTCACCCGAGGCTCGGTGAAGCTGCTTCGCGAGTTTCTGGAAGACAAGAGCCAGCAAGGCCAGCAGGAAACCTTGGCGGAACAGGCACTGCGCGAAGCGCGGGAGCGTGCCGGTGGCGATCAAGACACCGATGGGGAGGGTGAGGAAGGCGGCGAAGGGGCTGGGAACCAAAGGAAAGACCCCCCAGAGACCGACCCGACCAAGCTCAAGAAGGCCATCGTCCAGGTAGAGCACAATGGCCGTCTGGCCCGCCTGATGATGAGCAAGCGGCCGAGCGCCTCCGGTTCAGCCTGGTTGAAGTACGAGGATGACGGCGAAGAGTTCGAGACAGTGCTGATCGACGTGCAGCTAGTCCAGCTCCTGGAGGGATAAAACCGGCCTCGATCCTGCAGAAAAGACCTCGCCTTGGCGGGGTTTTTTTGGCCCGTCCAGTCGTGAAAGAGTAATGGCGCGCAAAGGTGGCATGGATGACGCATCTGGTGACTGCTTAATATAGGGGGGTAGGCTAAAATTCCTTGCTGTTGGTTTTTTTAGCATCCCCTTTTTGCAGACTGAAATATTTGGAGCACCGAATGAAGCAGCGCCTTGTGGTTATGAACGGACAGCGGATCGTTCAAACAACCCCGCCCGGCACTGAATCTTTTGAAGCGGCTAGTAATAACGTTATAGGTAAGGCGAGCGGCCTAAAGCCTGGGGTTTACAGTCTCTATTCCGCACTGCCTGCGGATAAACAGCAGAGCTATAGCGGTCAATTGATACATGCGGACAAAGAGTCTGTTTACCAAAAGACAGGTGTGAACATCATCAAGCACAATCGGGTGGATTTCGATAAAGTGCCTGAAATCGGCAGTGTCTTGAGCATTGGTTACAGCGCGCAAGGCAAGGCCGAGACGGCGGCTGCCGCGCTTGTGCAGGGCAGGGGGCTGAAACGGTGATGTGATTTTAGCGGCTAAAATGGAGGTGCTTTTGAGCAAGCTAGGCCAAGCGGAGCGAGCGGTCTGGGGGGACTTCCCCAAGGTCATACGGAATGGTGACTTAGGCGACCTATCAAAAGAGCCTGAATATCAAGCTGCAAAGCAGGGGGGCATGGAGGCCGCCCTTAACCTAGTTGACCGCCTTGTGAGTGACGAGACGGTCAACCAGATCAAGGAGCTGATCGGGGACGAGACGCCTCGCGTTCTTCCAGTCCTTGCCGCCGAGGCGGCAGGCAATAACAAGATTCCCCTGGCGTTCGCTGAAGTATTGGCCGACCGCCTTGGCCTTACCGTAGAGACTGGCATCGTCCAGGCCGAGAAGGTCAACCGTACTGACTCAGGTGCAGATCATCGCCTGGCGTTCAACCCGTCATTTCTGGGTGACGTTACTGCCGGGCAGAAGTACCTGATCGTTGACGACACCCTGACAATGGGGGGCACCCTCGCATCGTTGCGGGGGTATGTTGAGAATCGGGGCGGCAATGTATTGGCTGCCTCAGTAATGACCGCCCACCAAGGCGCGGTCGATATGGCAGTGAAGCCAAAGATGCTGGCAGCTATCGAAGCGAAGCATGGCCAAGCAATGGACTCATTTTGGAAGGAGAATTTCGGACATGGCATCGACAAACTCACCCAAGGCGAAGCCGGGCACCTCAAATCTGCCGCGTCCGTTGACGCCATCAGAGATCGAATCGCTGCGGCAAGACATGGAGCAATCGAGCGCCTGGATGCAAGCCGAACTCAAGCGCCGCCGCCAGGAGCGCAATCTGTAAGCGCCGCCGACCAGGACGGTCTGTTTGACAGCGCTCAGGAGTTGGAGCGGCAGCAGCAGGCATTGCTGGAGGCTGCGCCTCTAGAGCAGAGCTATCAGGAAACCTTGTCTACCTACGTTCAGGCGAAGCATGACCAGGTGGAGCGGATCGAGGACAAAATTGAAAACCTGATTGAGCAGCAACAGGCCCGCTTACAGCAGACGCTCACAAGCCAGCCTGGCGTGTTTTCCAGAAGCGGAACAAAAGCCGCCTGGCAGGCTCAGCAGATGCAGCAGCAGGCCCGCTTACAGAGCCTGCACGGACGCTTAGAAGTCGTGCGCGAAATCAAGGATGGAATGGGTGTTCATGCTCCCAAGATTGAAGAGCTGGCCACCCGGAAACTACGCGCCAAAGAGCCAGGTCTAGCGTCCGAGTTTGACGAAATGCAAGAGGCCCAGCGTCGGCATCAAGCCTTGCTGCGAAAACAGGAGCAGGAGCGCAAGCAGAAGCTGCAGCAGGATCAGCAGCAGTTAGGCCGAGGGCAGCGCCTCGGGCTGTCACAGCAGCGATAAAAAAACCCCGCCTCGGCGGGGTTTTTAGTGGGGGCTCAACTCACAAGGACGCAAATAGGACTATTGCAGCAGCCGCGAAGGCCAGGCAAGCGGCCGCGATATTGAGTCGAGCGATTCGCGTGGCATCTTCAACAGGGGCGGTCACACGGCGGAGGGCTGCATCTACCTCGGCTTTGACGGCATCAGCCGTTGCCTTCGCGCTGTCCTGCATTACCTTGGCCATCGTTTCCCGACTTGCCGTCAGTGCAGCGTTTAGGATGCGCTCGGCTTTTTCCTTTGCATCAGCACCCCACCGGAAGGCAATGCTTTCTAGTTCTTCCTTGAAGGTGTCCAGCATGTCCTGTTGGGCCTTCGCAGAGTCTCGCATTAAGCGCTCGTTGATCGTGTGGAGCACCATGATCGGATCGTCACGGGAGACGGCGATGTTGTGCTTAACCGCGATTTCTTTAATCAGCTCATCTACCGGATCACTCACAGCGCCACCTCTTACAGAACGGGCACATTTTCAAGCTGTGCGTAGATTTGGCCCTTGATGATCTTGAGGCGCTGGCGCGTCATGATCGTCAGCGATTCCAGGGCCAGTGCGTCATCGAAGGTCAGGCGATCCTGGAGCATGTCGCTCAGGTCTTGGCCGTAAGTTTCCTTTTTCAAATCGGGGATTTGAATGATGGCGGCAACCCGAGCCTTGTTCGCCGTGTATGCCTTCAATTGCTCGAATGTCTTGCCCTCATGCTCAATCGGCCCCCAATACGGGTTGAGCCAGACCACGAAACGGGCCTCGGCCGGGAACTGGCTGGCGAGCTGGGCGAACCCGCTCAGGGTATCGACCAGCGCCTGGCCCCCCGTGATGACGGTGTGAACAACCAGCTCATGCCCCATTTCGTGCAGCAATGCCGGCACCTGGTTCGTTACCAGGTAGTGGGAGAGGGGCACGAAGGAGCTGGCCCCGTTGTCGATCACAACGTCATCTTTTGACGGTGCGATCAGTTCGACCAGGCTATCGAAGTTGCGCGAGTTGATTTCATCGCCATCCATTATCTGGAGGCGGCGAACATTCAGAGACGTGTAGCCGTGGAATGTCGAGTTGACCGGATCAGTGTCGAGGCACAAGGGAGCCTGGCCCTTGCTTGCTTTGTATTGAGCGATCAGAGCAGCGATCACGGACTTGCCGACGCCGCCCTTGCCCTGGAGAACCATGTGGATCTTTGCCATTAGAGTAAATCCTCTTTCCTTGGAGTTGAGTCAAACGAGAAGCTGGCCGGTGTGCTCGGCTTGGTTACGACCGGCGCAGGAGTGGTCGGCGCTGGTGTTGGCTTCGGTTTGGCCGCTGGTGTTTTGGCCGGTGTTGCTGGCCTGGCTGGAGCTTCCTGCACTACTGGTACGGGTAGGGTGACAGTTGCCGGCTGACGAATCAGCTTCTTGACGTACCCAATGAAAGCGTCATATCGGAAGGCAATAGCACCTTCTTCATAGAGCGTTTCCCAAACGTCTTTTACAGGCCATCCGTCATCGAGGGCCTGCCGTACTTCATCCCGAACAGCCAGAAATGCCGCCCGATTTTTACCCGCTCGGCCTGGCTGTTTCTTCTTCTGCGCACGTTCTGCTATGCGCTCAGAAAGGCTTTTGCCGCTCTTAGCCATGTCGATTCCATACCCATCATTACCCCGATTTAAAGCCGATTCTAAACCGATTGAAGCCTTGCACGCCCCATTCTAGCCCGATTCTGCGCGATTTCACTATATCCGTTGTTAATCTGCGTTTTATCGTTGCCTAGAGGTGGATCAATCGGCTTTGTATGCGATACTCACCTGGCGTTAAACGGCTCGAAGAGCCGGGCAAGATAGGTGAAGTTAGCTAACCGGCAAGCCGGTTAACTATCTTCACTTGCCCTTATTCGCGCTTCGCACTCAACGGGGCATCTTGCTCTGCGAGGCTGGACGGCTACCGCCGTCAGAAGCAGAGGCAAAGCCGCAAAGGAAAGCGGGATGGACGATAAGAAAATCACCAGGAAGGACACCCATTTACGGGTGCCTGTCCTGCCAGAAGAAAAAGCAAAAATTGAGGACAGCGCCCGCGCTGCTGGTAAGTCCGTTGCGGCTTACATGCGGGCGGTCGGCCTTGGCTATGAGCTGCAAAGCGTGATCGACAGTCGCCTTGTCCTGGAGTTGGCCAAGGTCAATGCCGATCAAGGCCGCTTAGGCGGGCTTCTGAAAATGTGGCTTGTGAGCGACAAGCGACTTGCAGGGATTGAGGAAGAGCAGTTGCACAGAACCATCCGGGTTGTCCTGGACAGGATCGGTGAAACGCAGGCAGCTCTTTTAGAGCTGGCAAAGAAAGCATGAGTCTTTTTTTAGCCGCTAAAAAAGGCGCGGGCAGATGATCGCCAAGCGCATTCCAATGAACTCGGCGAAGAAGAGCAGCTTCGCCGGGCTGGTGAAATACATCACCAGCAGCCAGGGAATCAATGAGCGGGTCGGTCAGGTTCGTGTCACCAATTGTCAGACCGAAGAACTTTCATGGGCGGTGCATGAGGTTCTGCACACTCAGAAGATCAACACCCGTGCCGAAGGCGATAAGACCTATCACTTGCTGATAAGTCTCGCGCCGGGAGAGCAACCTTCAAGCGAAGTGCTGCGCGACATTGAAGATCGCGTGTGCAGCGCAATCGGCTATCAAAATCATCAGCGTGTCAGTGCTGTGCATAACGACACTGACTGTTTGCACATCCACATTGCGATCAACAAGATTCACCCTGAGCGCCACACGCTCCATGAGCCATATCGAGACTTCAAGACGCTGGGCGATATATGCGCCCGCTTGGAGCTTGAGCACGGATTGCAGCAGGTAAACCACGCCCGTAAAAAAGGCGTGAGCGAATGCCGGGCCAACGACATGGAGCAGCACGCCGGCATCGAGAGCCTGCTTAGCTGGGTGCGCCGCGAATGCTTGGAGCAAGTCCAGGGCGCGAAGAGTTGGAATGAGTTGCACCAGGTGCTGCACGAAAATGGTTTGGAGCTACGCGAGCGCGGCAATGGGTTGGTAATAACCGACCAGGCCGGCACGATGGTCAAGGCCAGCACCGTCGCCCGTGACCTGTCCAAAAGCAAGCTAGAGGAACGCCTTGGGGCGTTCGAGAATCAACGTCAGCAAACCCGGGCCTCACTCAAACAAGGCAAGCCACACCCGCGTAAGCCGGGAGTCGGGCGGGTAGGGCGTAGCCCGCCACCCGCCAGTAAAAACCGGCTACGCGGCTTGTCCACCCTGCAATCTATCCAGATCGACAGTGGCAAGCGCTATGAGAAAAATCCTGTAGGGCACAAGTCAGATACCACAGAGCTTTATGCGCGCTTCCGTGACGAGCAGAACGCAGTACGGCATACGAAGGCCAAGGAGCTGGCAGCGGCCCGTGATCGCCGCGACAGGGCGATTGAGCATGCCAAGAATGTGGCCAAGCTAAAGCGCTCTTCAATCAAGCTGATGGCCACCCCTGGCCTGACGAAGAAGCTGCTTTATGCAAGCACAAGCAAATCGCTCCAGGAGCAAGTAACTAGCCTGCGCGCCGAGCACATCAAAGCCATTGAAAATATCAACACGTCACGCAAGGCGCGGCAGTGGGCTGACTGGCTTCAAGCAAAGGCCCTGGATGGAGACCAGGACGCCCTGAAAGCGCTTCGCGCACGTCCAGGAGTGAAGGGGTTGCAGGGGGATGCGGTTGCAGCTGAAGGGCAAAAGCAGCCAGCCAAGGCCGCTCCGATTGAGCAAGACCACATCACGAAAGAAGGCACCGTTATCTACCGTGCGGGAGCATCCGCAATCCGGGATGACGGCAGCAAACTTCAACTATCCAGAGGGGCCAACTTTGACGGCATTGAGACTGCCTTGCGGATGGCCGCTGCGCGCTATGGGGAAAAAATCACAATCACCGGCTCCGATCAGTTTAAGGAGCTGGTTGCACAAACGGCGGCAATTAGAAGCCTGCCAATCAAGTTCGACGATCCAGCCCTAGAGCAGCGTCGTCAATCACTGCAACAAGCAATAGAGAAGGAGAGAAGCAATGTCGGAAGAACTGACAGAGGACGAGCTGCTGGCGCAGGCGCTGGCGTCGATGGACTCAACGCCGCCAGGGGCGGACGAACCACCGGAGCCGGGCGAGGTGCTGGAGTTCGGGGACGAACCATTGGAACCGGGCTTTCTGGACGAGCTGGAACAGCAACCAGTGGACGAGTCACCGTTCGCTCCCCTGGAGGAACCGCAAAGCCTGGTGTTGCAAGAGTTGGACGCAAGCCGCCGCCCGAAAGCCAGAACCGTTTGCGAGCGCTGTCCAAACTCGGTGTGGTTCAGCTCACCCACGGAAGTGAAGTGCTATTGCCGCGTGATGTTCCTGGTGTCGTGGAGCACCAAGGAGCCAAACCAGATAACGGGTTGCGACGGGATGTTTCTAGGTCAGGAGGAATAGCGCCCGAGGGTAAAGCTATTTCCAGCGCTCAAGCTGCAAGGCAATACGTCGCCGAGCGGGAGGATAAACGGGCGAAAGGCTTCGATATACCGAAGCACAGACTATATAATCAGGCCGATGATGGGCCGGCAACATTTGAGGGATTACGCCAGGTTGAGGGGCAGTCGATGGCGCTGCTTAAACGTGGTGATGAACTCTTGGTACTGCCCGTCAATGAGGCTACAGCGCGGCGCATGAAGCGCATGAAGCTGGGCGATCCGGTCACAGCAAACGCTACAGGT